>JBBQGK010000091.1:0-14547 GCA_038322885.1 Bacteriovoracales bacterium
CAAAAAGTTTTGCCAGAAGTTTAGTCCTACCACATCCAAAATCCAGACCTTTTTCTGCAGGATTAAGATATGGAGCGGCCGTGCTCACAATTAAAGATAGATATTGCTGATAGCGAGGATCATTTTCATCATTGGTATGTGTATCGTAGCGGGCAAACTCCGCAGAAAGTGAAACCAGCTCCCCACGTGGTACAAAAACAAGTGAGCAGTTTTCACAAAGATAATAAGATCGAAATTTATCTTGAGACCAAACAGTTGAGTGACCAAAGCAGAGCGGACAATTCACCCATGGTCTCCATCACTGGCCTTAATCCAGGCCGTGACTGAGAGTTTGAGTGCTTGATCAACCGGCATATCAATGACCTCAACTTTGTCTCTCTCGATGAGAATCGTCATTCCACCAAGCATGTAACTTAAAGGGATGTAAACGGGGATTAAATTTTTGCCAGGTAGTTCTTCAATCTCATCACGTGTGACAAGACCCAATACTTTTACCCCCATGGGTTCAAGGGGCACGAGAACGACTCTCTGGGGACTGCTTTTTTGGCTTTTGCCAGGAAGAAGCGCCATAAGATCTTTGAGGGGATTATAGATCACCTTGATCAAAGGCACTTTTTCTAGTTTATCTGTGAACCATGTGAAGATTTTCGCCGTGAGATAATTACTCACGAGTAATCCGATCAGGAAAATAAAGATGACTGTGACGATGATCCCAAGACCTGGAATATAAAGTTCTTTTCCAAGAAGCATCTCAAGACCAGAACCAAATAAAGATTCAATCTTTACACTGGCCCAAAAAAGAAGATAAAAAGTGAGTGTAATAGGCAGGACAACGATCAGGCCTTTAAAGAAGATTTGATTCATGAATTTCATTTTTTCATTATACACTAATTCCGATGAAAGTATCTTCTCCTCCTAAACTTCGAAGTCATATTCTCTCCTCATACAGGGACGGCTTTTTCACCAACGGTAACGTGGGACTGACTGAAAGTTATTTTGTGGCATTTATGCTCGCCCTCGGTCTCTCTAACGTTTCTTCTGGCCTATCTATTATTCTTGCGCAATTTCTGGGGGTCACGGTTCAAGTTGCGATTCTTCCCTACACACGCCGACTTCCCTCTTTAAAAAAGAGGCTTCTGATCTTTATTCCCCTACAGGCCTTTGCCTTCATCCCTTTAATCGTAATGGGTGCCCTTCAAAAAACAACTGCCCCCTATATGATTTTGACCCTTGGTTTTTATTGGTTCAGTCTTTTGTCGCTTAGTCCGCCGTGGTGGAGACTCATGGGTCACACCATTCCTAAATTATTTCAACGCCGCTTTTTCTCCTACCGCAATCTCCTGTGCCAGCTTTCGGTATTCTTGGGTCTCATGGTGAGCGGGCTTGCTTTAACTTGGGGAAGATCTATAGATCGAACGATTCTCGTATTCTTGGGGATTTTTGCCGTAGGATTTCTTCTTAAATTGCTTTCGTGGATGGAGCTTCGGTACCTTCATCGCGATTTTATCATAGATGAGGGGGAAGAAAATTTTCTAACCCTGAATGAGTTCTTAAAATCACTTCGCGGAACTGAGCACGGAAAGCTTATCCAGTTCCTTTTCTTCTTTTATGTCACCGTCCATACCTCGGCCTCATATTTTAATCCTTACATGCTGGGCCCTTTAGGCTTTAGCTATGTCAAATTTATGTCGGTTCTTGGGATTTCTTATTTTGGACAGATCATTGGATCAAGATTCATTCAAAAGAGAGTTCGAAATCATCAAATGAACGCCATTATCTTCATCGTAACCTTGGGAATCGCAATAAATCCTCTCTTATGGTCAATTTCCCGACACTTTGGATGGATACTTTTCATCGAATTTTTTTCTGGGATCAACTGGGCCGGCCTCAATTTAGCAGTCTCTTTACTATTTTATCAAAGAATCAGTGATCAAAACCGAACTAGTATCATGTCTTATGTGGGTTTAGTTCAGACAACTGGGATGGCCTTGGGATGCGGAATCGGGGCAATCTTTTTAAATTATGTACCAATGAATGGAGATAAATTTCTCGGACTCTTTCTCTTTTCGACCTGCGTCCGACTGCTTGGTTTTGGTTTTTCACCTCGATTAAAGTTCAAAGAAATGATGCCTGTTTTATGGATGGGAGTTCGGAATTCTTCTAGGTCGGTTGAGACGTTTTTCAGAGGGAAATAGCTCGAGGATTTCAATTTTTTGATAAAAAAAAAGCCCCTCTTTCGAGGGGCTTTTTTTCGCACTTAAGAATTACTTCTTAGCTGCTTTTTTAGTAGCTTTCTTTTTAGTAGCTTTTTTTGCTACTTTCTTAGTTGCTTTCTTTGCTACTTTTTTTGTAGCTTTCTTTGCTGCTTTCTTAGCCATGATTTCCTCCCAGAAATAGTGGTTAAATTAACTGACCTTTCTTATTAAAGCTTAAACACAATTTTTACTTAACGCAAATAAAAAATACAAATTTTATTCAAACTGCACTTTTTTTTATGTTCGATCAATTTTTGGGCAGGATTTTTTTGATCCTCATGCACCTCAATCGATGATTTCAATTGTTGTACATAAGGATCGGAGAGATCAATAAAGATATTTAGGAAAAAGTGAAATCAAGCTCATCATTTTTAACATCGACCACTGCTTTGCCACCCTTTTCGAGCCTTCCGAAAAGAATTTCATGCGCCAATGTCTTCTTGATTTTCTCATTTATGAGACGAGAAATAGGTCTTGCACCAAGTTTACTGTCGTATCCATTGCGGGCCAACCAGTCTTTTGCAATGGAGGTCACATCAAGCTCAACTTTCTTATCATTGAGCTGATTTTCAAGCTCTAAAAGGAACTTTGAGACCACCATTTCAATGTTTCGGTTGTCCAATTTGTTAAATCCAACCACGGCATCCAGTCGATTTCGGAATTCTGGGGTAAAGAATCCTTTAATGGCTGCATCCCGTTTGGTGGAATTAATTGCCCCACCTGAGGACCCGCTGAGGCCAATAGATCCGGCCTCCATCTCTTTAGCACCAGCATTTGAGGTCATGATGAGGACCACATTTCTGAAATCACTGGTACGACCGTTTGAATCTGTGAGCGTTCCGTGGTCCATCACTTGAAGGAGAATATTGAAGACGTCAGGATGGGCCTTCTCAATTTCATCGAGCAATAAAACAGTATAAGGAGTCTTATGGATGGCATCGGTCAAAATCCCACCTTGATCAAATCCAACGTATCCTGGAGGAGCTCCGATTAACTTAGAGACCGTGTGTTTCTCCATATACTCAGACATATCAATACGAACAAAATTGATGCCCATAACACTGGCCAATTGCTTGGCAAGCTCAGTCTTTCCTACACCAGTCGGTCCGGTAAAGAGGAAGCTTGCGATGGGTTTATCTAAATGGCCCAGGCCTGATCGTGAAAGAATGATCGAGTTTGCGACCTTATCAATGGCTTCATCCTGACCATAGATCATCATTTTTAGATCGCGATCAAGATACCGAAGCTTTTCTTTCTCATTTAATGAGATCGATTTCTGCGGGATCCGCGCGATCTTGGCCACAATGTGCTCAATATCTGCCATGGTGACAGGAACACCATGGATCTGATTAGGCTTCAAGCGAAGATAGGATCCGACTTCGTCGATGACATCAATCGCCTTATCCGGAAGCTTTCTGTCAGTCACATGCTTGTGAGAGAGTTCAACGGCCGCACGAATAACATCATCCGGATATGTCACATGGTGATGATCCTCGAACTTAGATTTGAGTCCAGTCAGAATACTCACTGAGTCCTCTACTGAGGGCTCAAGCACATCGACTTTTTGAAACCTGCGATTTAAGGCCTGGTCTTTCTCAAAATATTTACGATATTCATCGAATGTCGTCGATCCCATGCAACGGATGTTGCCTTTGGATAAGGCCGGCTTTAAAAGATTGGAAGCATCGAGACTTCCACCTGAAGTGGCACCGGCACCGATGATCGTATGGATCTCATCAATAAAAAGAATAGAGCCTTCTTTCTCATTTTGTTTCTCTAAGGCTTCCAAAACGATTTTTAATCTCTCTTCAAAGTCTCCACGAAACTTTGTTCCAGCAAGCAACGATGCCATGTCCAAACTATAGACAGTGGTTTTAGCAAGGAGTGATGGAACCTTGTGTTCAACAATGGCTTTTGCCAAACCTTCAGCGATGGCGGTTTTACCAACACCGGAATCTCCAACAAGGATCGGGTTATTTTTGCGACGTCGACAAAGAATTTGAATAATTCTTTGAATCTCTTCTTCACGGCCTATGATGGGATCAATTTTCCCTTCTCGTGCCTCTTGATTGAGATTGGTCGTAAATTCTTTAAGGGCCTTCTCGTATTTCTCTTCTTTTTTGAAAGTCTCTCCACCGCCGAGTCCAGTGTCGGCGGAAGATTCTTCTGTTCCATTGACTGGTTTGTCAGAGCCGTGGGAAATTTTTTCAACCACATCGATACGCTTCACTCCTTGCTTTTCTAAAAAATAAGTAGCGTGGGATTCTTTCTCACTAAACATAGCGACTAAGATGTTGATGGCCTGAATGGATTTTTTTCCAGAGCTTTGGATGTGGATGGCGGCTCTTTGAATCACTCTCTGAAGAGAAAGCGAGATCTCAGGTTGATAAAGAATCCCATTTTCCTTAGCGACATCCCGCAACTGCTCGCTTCCAAATTGCTTACGGTTTAATTCAATAATTTCTTCTTCGGTCAGAAGTGAAAAGTTTGAATCCTCACTGATGAAACTAATCAGGTCTTTTTTGAGATCTGGCAGATTTGCTCCACAATCATTTAAGATCTCGTCGACGGTTTCATCATCGAGCATAGATAAAAGCACATTCTCTAAAGTGAGAAATTCATGTCTCTTGTCGTTGGCGCGTTTAATGGATTTATTTAAAATTTGTTCAAGTTTTTGACTGATCATAGAAAGTCCCTCTCTTCGGTGATCTTATTATACCAAAAGATGGGATCGGTTTGCCTAATAGCAAGATTAAGACATAGGATTTTTATTCGACAGGCTCAGTACTGCACTTTAATGGGTGCCCATTCTCTCGAGCATACTTAATGACTTTGGCCACTTTTGATTCTGCGACCTCAAAGGTATAGATTCCGCACATTCCAAAGCCTCGTGTATGCACCTCAAGCATGATCGCCATCGCATCAGGCTCATTTTTTTGGAAGAATTTCTTGAGAACAAGGATGACGAATTCCATAGTTGTATAGTCATCATTATGCATGAGGACTTTATACATTTTGGGCGCCTGCAACTTTTCTTTTCGAATTGTAGCTACGCCGGATTGTTCGTCTCTGTCAGTTTGTGAAGACATAGTCATGACCTGAAGTTATTATAAGGAGGATGCACCAATTCGGGATGAAAGGCAATCAGATGGATTCATCGGCCCTTAAAAACAGACTTCAAAAGAACCAAAAGAAATTAAAATCATACCTGACGAAAGCGGGCATAGAAGCTTACCGGATCTATAATAAAGACATACCTGAGTTTCCGTACTTAATTGACATCTATGCGGATCACGCAGTGATATTCGAACAAGGTAAAAAGCTTAACGACGAGGAAGAGGTCATCCGCGAAAAACATCAACAAGAAATCAGCGATACAATAGCGGGGGTTTTTGGCATCTCATCCGCTAGGCAACATTTCAAACTGCGCGAGAAGCAGAGGGGAAATGAGCAGTACAAACGATTAAAAGAAGATCAAAGTGAGTATTTCACTGTCAAGGAACCACCTTTCAAATTTCTGGTCAATCCAGATCGCTATCTTGATACGGGACTCTTTCTTGATCATAGGCCTTTGAGACAATTTCTTTTAAAGAATTGCTTACCCAAAAGAGTTCTTAACTTATTCTGCTATACCGGATCATTGAGCGTGGCCGCTGCTCTCGGTGGAGCACGCCAAGTCACATCTGTCGACATGTCTCGAACCTATCTTGATTGGGCGGAAGAAAATTTCCGTCTAAATGATATTAATCCTTCTGAGCATGTCTTTCATCAGGCCGATGTTTTAAAAGATCTTGCCAAAAGAAAAGAGGCGGGCGAGCAATTTGATCTCATTCTTCTTGATCCCCCAAGTTTTTCAAACTCTAAAAGAATGGAAGATGATCTAGATATTGAACGTGATCATCCGCTCATGATTCGCGATTGTATGACTCTTCTCGCACCAGATGGGCATTTGTATTTTTCAACCAACAAGAGAAAATTCGAGATGCACTCGATTGTTGAAGAGAAATTTCAAGTAAAAGAGATCAGCCAATGGACAGTTCCTCAAGACTTTCACCATACCCATATCCACAGGGCCTTCGAAATCACAGCCAGAAATAAGTAGCACTAATAGTAATTATTAGAGAATCTTATAACATCTTCTTACTCCTGATCAAGAATACCATTCAAGATACTGGAATCAATGATTAACGCATTGCCGTTGTAAAAAAGCCCTCTTAAATACCTTCTCTTGACCGCGGGGTGTCTTCACTGTTAGAAATCTGTTCCAAGAAGCAAAATCACTAGGTATCAAGGGGGAATCATGAAAAATATCGCATTCGTACTCATTACAGTACTTGCAAGCAACGTAGCTCTCGCAAGTAGAACTGTTAAAGTCGAAATCATCACTGAAGAAGTAACCTCTAACAGAGCTCCTTTAAAAAGTGCATTCGTCAACGTTAACGATCCGGGTGGCTTTACTGGAACACCGAAAACTCCAAATTCTACGACTCCTGTAGTAGTAGATCCAACGGCCTCGACTCCAATTTCAACTGATCCAACAGTCCCGACTCCCCCAGATCATATTGAGCAAGCTGGAAAAGTCATTGCAGTTGCTAAAGATATGGTGGCACTTGGACAAGCGATTTATGATCTTGTTCAAAAAGGTAAGCCAAAGAACGTAACTGAATACGCTCCAATCAGCGTTGTTCCAAGAGATCCTACAACCAAAGAATACGTTGATCCTTTCTCTCTTGAAGGATTCTCAATGCCGGTTCAAAAAGTTTTTACTTCTAAGATGATTGTTGGTGGGAAACCAGTTGTCGATTTCACGTACAAGGTAATGTACTCGTACGGCGGATCTTATGACGGAGTCGGAAAATATCTCACGGCCGTTCAAATTATCCCTGCTTCTATCACAACGAAATACGGATGGGACTTCAGCGCTTCAATGAAACTTGCTGGAATCATGAACAACGGTACAAAAGCTAATCCAATTGCAGGAGTAATGGTAGCCATCAAGTACACGATGAATTCATGGGGAACTGCTTATGAAAAAAATGACACTCTCTACATCACTGGTGCAGGTGGGTTTAAGTCATTCGGTATTCAATAAAAGAATTAGAACAATTGTTTAAATCTCTAGGCCACCTCCGGGTGGCCTTTTTTATGCGCGTTATCGACCTAAATTATAGCTCGAATTCATTCTAGCATGTTAACATTTTACCACCTAATCACAGGTACAATTTTAAACTTTTCCATGGAGGAAAAATGCTTAAGTTTTTAGCACTCATGATCCTTGTTGCTTCTTTCGCAGCAATGGCCGATCAGAACTCACCGGGCGGCACAGATTCTTGCGGTCTCGGCTGGCAGGTAACTCAGAAGAAAACATTTTCTGCGACAACAACTCGTGGAACAACTAACTCTGTAGTTCCTCCGACTTTCGGTATGACTTCAGGAACTATCGGTTGTGAGCAACACAGTGTTGTTAAAGCTGACATGAAACAACTTCACTACGCTGACGCAAACTACGAAAACTTGATGACTGAGATTGCTGAAGGCCAAGGAGAATTCCTCACTGGTTTCGCGCAAACTATGGGTTGTACAGGATCTTCAGACTTCTCATCAGTTCTTCAGTCTAAGTATCAAACAATTTCTTCTGGTAAAACTCCAGGCGAACTTGTTAGAAAAGTAAAAGCGATCATCCGTGACACCGCTTCTCTTTCTGCTTCTTGCCAAGCTTAATCATATGAAGGAGGCCCTATGGGCCTCCTTCTTTTTTTCTATGAAATACCTTTTAATTCTTTGTGTCCTTTACTCTAGCCTGGTTCATTCGAATTCTGATTTCGCTCATTCGCGAGAGTGGCTCACACTCATGCACTACAAAAAAGTTCTCCTGGGTTACAAAAGTGAAGTCGATGGAGAGAAGTTTTTTCTGGCAAAAGATGGAAAGAGAAATCCTCTTCATGAGTTGGAAAGCAACTTGGAAAACTTCCAGAGAACAGACTTACCCCATGATGATCTTCATCCTCAGTGCGTCTTCCCTGCCCGCTACCAATACTTTAAAAAGAATTTAAATCTCTCGGTCCCTGAAGTGAAATGCCCTCAATATACCTGGTGGAGAGAAAATATTCCATTCAAGTCTGCGACAGTGATATTTGCAAGCTACTACGCCGGGAACCCAGCCTCTATCTATGGCCACACTTTTCTGCGGATAAATTCTTCCGAGAGTAGAAACATCTCAGACTACGGATTGGATTTTTCGGCGATCACAACTACTGACCATGGTCTTGAATTTGCCGTCAGAGGACTTCTCGGCGGATACACCGGACTTTTCTCTCTGAAGCCATATTACATCAAACTTAATGACTACATTGAGAATGAAAGCCGAGACCTCTGGGAGTATGACCTGAACCTGACTCCTGCACAAATTGATACGATGCTGGCCCACCTATGGGAACTCCTCCGCTACGGGCAGTTTGATTATTTTTTTCTGGATGAGAATTGTTCATACCAGATCCTGACTCTGATTGAAGTCGCGAATCCGAATCTCCATTTAAGTGATGAGTTCTTTTTTAAGGCGATCCCCATTGATACGATCAAGAAAATTGTTGAGTCGGGAGCCGTTCAAAATATTCAATACCGGCCGGCCTATAAAAAAACAGTTGTCCAAAAGCTAAAACGTCTTAGTCGCGATGAACGAAAACAGATGGATGAGATTGTTCGATTCAAGAGCAAGTATGAAGACGTGAAGTCTGTGAAAGTCATCGAAGCGGCTACGGCCACACTCCGGTATGAGCGCTTTGAAGAAAAAAAATTCACCATGGACCAGCAGAAACTCCTACGAGATCTTCTCGTGTATCGGGCGAAACTCGGAGGCACTGTTGAAAAAGAAGAAATCTTAAGTGCTCAAGAGATCAAAGCCATCAGGCCGGATCGCTCGCATGATTCCGAAAAATACTCATTCGCCGTTGGAAATAATACCAAGCTTGATACTTTCACGGAGATGACAGCTCGAGCTTCACTCAATGACCTTTTAGAACTCGACCGGGGCTACCCAAAGCATTCTCTCATTGAAACTTCTCACCTAAAGCTTCGATACACTCCGGATCACAAAAGACTCTTCTTCCAGGAACTAAAGTACGCTGAAGCGATCTCGCTTTTCCCATTGGATGGAAATGAATTCAAGTGGTCATGGCGCGCAGGTGGAAAATCCTATCGGGTCTACGATCAAAGTTGCAAAGACTGTGTTTCGCACCAGTTAAAATCTGGTGGTGGCGTAGCGACGAATCTAGGTTTCATCGACATGACCGTTTATTCTTTAGTCCTTATCAATGCGGAAATTTCGAAAGGATTTTATCGCGGTTACAGGGTAGCTCCGGCACTCGATCTGGGATCAGTGTGGACCATCTATGAGAATTTAAAAATTCATTATGATTTTGAAATCGACAGGGACTTGAATCGTGCCACTCAATATCGTGATCTACGACTCTTGCACCAACTAGGAATTGCCTGGAATTATCGCACTCAGCAAGAGTGGCGGCTGAATGCCACTTCTTGGGACAGCATCAAAGGGCAGAATTCCGTTGAGGAATTCCAGCTCAACTATAGTTTATATTACTGAAATTTTGGAGCTTCACCATTTAGAATGAGTAAATCTGGGGCATTAACCCAGGACAGTTGAATCACTTTTGGTTCTACAAGAGTGACTTCAGTAACATTCAGCTTGTTTTTAAGCTCTTCCTTCGCATCTTCTATCACTTTCTTTTCCTGGGGAACCATCGGCATCACGAGATAGGCCCAGCATCCTCCACCGTAAAAGATGGCAGTGAAGCCACAGATCCATGGAAATGAAGCTAATTGATAACTTTTCTGGAATGCCATCTTTCCGTTTCCGGCAGATGTTTCGTAAGGGGCTTCGACCTTAAGGCGAATGGTGGAGCACGACAGAAAGAGGGCAAGAATTAAGTATTTCATTCTTAGATTCTAAGCGGTTTTAAAATAAAAAGGCCCGCATTTCTGCGGGCCCTCTTTAAATTAAATTCAATTTGATTCGAATTAAACTTTGAAACCTTTCAATTTATCAGCAAGTGTAGACGGCTGAGCAGACTCTGGCTTATAGCTAGCCTTGTACTCACCTGAAGCGACTGCTTTCATAGAAAGAGCGATTTTCTTAGCTTGTTTATCGATTGAGATAACAACGGCTTTGATTTTATCGCCTTTAGCTACTTTATCAGCTGGCTTCTCTACGCGCTCTTCAGAGATTTCAGAGATATGAACGAGACCTTCAATTCCTGTCTCAAGTTCAACGAATACGCCGAACTCAGTCAAACGAACTGCTTCTCCTTCAACAACTGAACCAACTGGGAGGCGCTCTTCGATACGTTTCCAAGGATCTTCTTCAAGCTGCTTAAGACCGAGGCAGAATTTCTGGTTTTCTTTATCAACCATAACTACAACGGCTTTAATTTTTTGACCGACCTTGTACTCTTCGTTCAAGTTCACAGCTTTCTTAGTCCAAGAAATATCTGAAACGTGAATGAGTGCATCTACTTCTTCACCGAGGTCAAGGAAGAGACCGAAATCAACGATCGCCTTCACTGTACCTTCAACCATTTTTCCTGCGTTGTATTTGTTCGCAAGATCATCCCAAGGATTTGGCATGAGTTGCTTAAGTCCAAGAGAGATTCTCTTGTTCTCAACATCAACTTCAAGAACAACAGCTTCAACTTTGTCGCCAGTGTTGTAAGTTTTGTTCGCAGATTTTTTGTTCGTCCAGCTCATTTCTGAAACGTGGATCAAACCTTCAATACCGTCTGAAAGCTCAACGAAGATCCCGTAGTCTTTAACAGATACGATTTCTCCAGAAACTTTCGATCCTGGCATATATTTATCTTTAGCAGATTCCCAAGGATTCGGTTGAACCTGTTTAAGACCAAGAGATACGCGCTCTTTAGCAGCATCATACTTCAAGATTTTAACATCAACTTCATCACCAACACCGAGAAGATTCGAAGGATGCTTCACGCGACCCCAAGACATATCTGTGATGTGGAGGAGACCATCAACACCACCGAGATCGATGAATGCGCCATAATCAGTAATGTTTTTAACAATACCTTTCACGATCATGCCTTCCTGGATCTGAGTCAATGTATCGTCTCTCATCTTACCGCGCTCTTCAGCGAGGATAGCACGACGAGAAAGAACGATGTTCCCACGTTTCTTGTTGAATTTAATAACTTTGAATTCCATTGTTTTACCAATGTACTTATCAAGGTTCTTAACTGGACGGATGTCAATTTGCGAACCAGGAAGGAACGCTTTAACTCCGATATCAACTGAGAGACCACCCTTAACTTTAGCGATAACGGTACCTTCAACAGGCTCACCTTTTTCGCAAGCTTCAGAGATTTTGTCCCAAGCTTTAAGGATTTCAGCTTTGTCTTTAGAGAGAACAAGGTTCCCCATTTGAGACTCAAGCTTTTCAAGATAAACCTGGATTTCATCTCCAACTTTAACTTTCATCGTACCGTCGTAGTTACGGAATTCGCGAGCGAGTACGAGACCCTCTTGCTTGTAGCCGATGTCGACAGTAACAAACTCGTCGTTCATAGCAACAACTAATCCCATAAAGACTTCGCCTTCAGCGAAATTCTTTGCGGAAGCGTCGTTGATCAGATCTCCGAATTCTGTTTTAGGAGTCGTCTCAGTGATTTCTCCCATTTCAAATTCAAAACCTTTTACCCATGACGGAACGTCAAAAGTTGGTTTTTTAGAAGCAGATGCAGGTGCGGTTTTTGTGGTGGCCATAATATAGCCCCCCTTTTACTAAACATTAATTCTTCTACTGAAGAGGAGAAAATATAAGGCATAGTGGGGAAAAAGGCAAAGGATTGTGGGGGGTTACCCGCTTTCTCGTATTAAGAGGAATCTTTTTAGATCGTGGTCGCCACAAGTGCCTGAATTGATGAAACTTTTAAGCTAGTTTTTTATGCTTCTGCGAGTAACGCAGTCTTTGAGTATAAAGCTTCTCATAGTGTGCATAGAGCTCTTCAACATATCGCTCGAAGTGATGCTGCTCCTGAAGTTCCAATTCAACTCCGTTCAACTCTTCTAAATAGACAGGATAATGTGTGAGAATTTTAATGAGCTTATCTCGAAGCTCACGGCCATCTTCAGGATGATAAGTTTCGCCGAATTTTCCTTGTTTCACTAAATGTTGGCGAGTCGAAGTTCGCGGCAAGAGGACCGGCGTTTGTGTCACAAGTGCATAGAGATCTTGATCCGAGAAAAGTTCCATCATCGGAAGACCTACAAAGACATCGCAATCACGGAAGCTCGAACTGGCCAGAGCTCTCGTTTCAAAACTGATGAGCATCTCGAGATGCCGCTCCAGGATCATCCGCTTCAATCCATCGTAAAGAGGGTGCGTGTACCAGGAGATATCTGTGAGAAAGGTGAAAATGAGTTTTTCTTTAACACCCATGTTTGACAGTGTGTGCATGAGTGCAGGGATAGCATCTACAAATAAACGAAGATGTTTCAAGTCTTCTTCCGTACGTGGGATGAAAACCATAATTTTCTTTTTTTCTTTAACATGGACTGAGTGAGGTATGCGCGCAGGGAAATCGATCCCTGCTCCGGTTACATGGATCTTCCGGGGGCTAACAGGAAAAGTTTCTACCGCGAGCTCGCGGATATTTGGAGAAAATGTAAAGATAGAGTCTGTTCGAGAAATAAACCATCGGTCGAGAAAAGAATCTTTTTTCCAAGGTATGTTTTCATTGAAGGTGAACAACATAGGAATATGAAGCATTCCTTTTAAGATCATACCGAGGGGTAAGAGCGATTCATAATTATAAGAATGCACGATATCGATTTGTTGTTTTTGGAGAATATGCTGGATTTGAAAATAAAAGCTTAGTTTACTGCGCCAGGTATCGAGCTTGCCCGGGAAATACAATCGAGGAATGTCTTCTTTCATCGCCTCCTGATCCACGAGGGATTTTTCACGACAAAGGATGAAGGCCGCTCCTCCGATATTTCGAAAGTAACTGGCATCAGCGATGCAACGACGCTCGGCCGTTGCCCACTCATCTGAGAGACAAATATAGAGGACGCTTAGGTCGGAGAGCCGAATTTTTTCTCTCATTAGTCCTTAACGATATCGGCGGTAACGGAACCGATTTTAATTTTTGCACGGGCCTTCAGGAGTTTTCTCTCTTCGTCATCGCTAAACCAGAAATAGAGTTCTCCACTTTTGAGCTGATCGCCAGAATACTGGGTCGTCGCGTGCACTCTGATGGATTTCTTTTTTCCAAACTCAGTCTCGATGGTCTCTCTACCTTCCACCAAAGAATCAAAGATGAGAATATCGGCCTTATTCACAATCGGTATCTCGTACCTATCACCATCACGAAGTGGGAGGCCCTGGAAAAAGAAGACGACCGAGAAGGGATCAATACTAAAGAAAGGTATGGGTTTCTTCTGATCTTTGTTTCTTATATTACCGTCTGATTTCTTTTGTTTGTAAAACCAGAATGCTTGGAGCTGATCGCGATCAAAGAGCTGTAAGTCATCTACCGCCTGCTTACTTTCTCTTTGCACGAGACTGTAACGAACGCTTAGGAAGTCTTCGGTGGCCACATAGGTATCAACCACATCATCAAGCTCATAGATGCTGCTGTAGAATGGAGCGGATTTAAAACGGGAGTGAAAATGCCAGACCTCTTTTCCGTTCACAAACTGGCGTCCTTTGTTCATCACCATAATTTTACCAACGGTCATTCCCAGAAAGTGGATATCAAGGAATATTTTTTGGTTGAGGATGTGATTGGGTTTATAAAGTGCCCAAACTTTTTTCCCTTTTTCATTTATTGAAATCATTTCTTCTGGGTAATCTTTGGGAAGTTCTTTAACCGTGGGTGCCACAGGGGTCGCTTTAACTTCTTTGCTAATCACTGCCTTCTTCGCAACTTTTGTTTTTGTTAGTTTTATGATTTTAGGTGGAACAACTGGAATAGCCGCTGTTTCTGTAACTTCAAATTTTTGAAGGATTTTCTGATCTTGTTCAGGAACCTCGATGTGACTTTCCTCTACAGGTTTTTCAAGACTCTTTTCAAAATCTTTCTGCTTCCAGCTAGAGCAGGACGCGAGCAATAGAAGAGGGAGCATGAAAAGCTTCATTCAGTTCCTTTGGAATGTATGTCTTAGATTTTACGTTAGATTCAGGGCGAATCAAGATGGAGAACTTTACTTAAACTCTGAACGAGTTCTTGTTCCCCACTAATAAAGTCCACTTTCACTTTCGTGA
>JBBQGK010000092.1:0-14452 GCA_038322885.1 Bacteriovoracales bacterium
AGTTAGTCCATCTCCCTTCTTCGGCCTCCCTCAATATTAAGCTCGCAAAAGATTGATCATCACATCAACGTGTGTCACCATCTTCCCATATATCTTAAGAATCGCTCAAGCTAACTAAGGAAGGTGCGCATGACATTCAGAAAGACTTTTATTGCTTTCTTTTTATTACTGGCCTTAATCTCTTGCGGAAAAAACGGGAGTAACGGCAGCGGAAGTTCAAGCATTGACTCCCTCGAGAACGTGGATACAGATCCGAATTCTCCCGCTCCTGCCATGGCCCACTCTTTTCGAGTAAACGCCTCAACGACGAATTTCGATGCTACTCAAGCCGCCAAAATTCAAAAAGCAGCGGCCTTGATTGAAAAAGTCGTAGCATCTGATGAGTTTCGTCATGAAGTTCTAACACATACTTATAATGGAAAAACAGAATTCGTGGATAATCGTGGTTACAGCAATGCTCAGATCTACCAACTGATTTTAAATGGCAAAGAAAAAATGCTGAGCTTTGGTAACGACAACGTAATGGAGCTCGAGCTCGAACTCTATAACGATGCGACCACGACTATCGGCTACACGTTTCCAGATGTGGTGAGAATTTTTATGAACACGAAGTATTTTAATTCATTCGATGCCACACAGGTCACAGATAACATGTTCCATGAGTGGCTTCATAAGATTGGATTCGATCACGCAGTAAATTACACTCCTTCTCGTGATCACTCCGTACCTTATGCCATTGGTTACATCGTTAAAAAGCTGGCCAAGCAGTACCTTTAATTTCCAATCAGAATAAAGCGACTTAGAGAGCGAGAAAGATTTTCCCCCTCTAGGTCGCCATTCTGGTACATGCGAAAATGAAAGAAAACCAAGGATTGGTTCGCATGGCAAAGTGGTACTTTATTTTTCTTTTTTCTTTTATCATTCTTGCCTGTGAAAATAACAATTATCTTGATCCTCTGAAGAGGCAAGAGCAAGAAGCCAAACCAAATGATAATAAAATTCTGAGCATCCCAAATGAGGCCAAGACTTGGGATGCTGACATCATCATGTCAAACTTCAATAGCATTCAAGAACAAAAAGTGCTCAACGCCGTATCGCTGATCAAGAGGGTGATCGCTTCAGAAGAATTTAGAACCCGAGTTTTAAATTATACTTATAACGGAAAAAATGAATTTTTTGAAAATGCTGGATTTACCAACGAACAAATTTATCAAAAAATTTTAGACGGTGCTGAAGTCATCAATGGAAACAAAAATAATACCCTGGACGTAGAGCTTGAGCTCTACACCGAGGCAACTACAACTATCGGCTACACCTATCCTGATACTTCACGCATTTGGATGAATACGAAATATTTTGATCGATATAGTCCGATTGAAGTTGCAGACAACTTAACTCATGAATGGATGCACAAATTAGGTTTCAATCACGCTCCAACCTACTCTCCTGAAAGAGATTATTCAGTTCCCTACGCTATTGGTTACCTGATGGAAGAGCTCGCAAAAAAATACTAATCTCCTTCATCCTAATCTGAAGAAACATTATCTTTCTTTCGGCCGTGATCACGTGGAAACTAATCCCGAGTCTGATCAAACCATGGAGGATCAAATGAAAAAAATTCTAACTCTCACTTTAGTCACTGGACTGATTTCAATTTCTGCTTTCGCAGCTGATATGAAAAAGACAACAACGACTCGAGATGCCTGGGGAGATACGAAGTCGACAACTCAGCAACGTATGGAAGATGGACGTAGAAGTGTAAGGACCGATAAAAAAACTTACATTCCAGCAGACAATTCGGTAAAAAAAATGAAAACCTCGAGCGAGCAGACAGAGGACATGAATGATACTGATGATTACTAGGGTCTAAGCAGCTAGAATCACGGAAACGACTCTTTCGCCGTTTCCGTGATGAAATCTTCACACAGATCCTTTTTATTTTTGAAGAAAAAACATATAAAGTCTGTGCATTACATAATTGATTTTTTTTGGAGCAATCATGAGCGGTAGATTATTGGCGTTGTTGTTGGGTCTTTTAAGTTCTTCTCTCATGGCCCGTGTGATTCAGGTTCATTCTCATTTTGAAAGTAAAACAAGCGCTGATGTCACAGTACTGAAATTATCTGACGGCTCAATTGGTTTTTGGAATCACAAAAATATTTCAAACGTAACGATCAGAGATTTAAAAAATGCTGGAACCAGTGTCGACGTTGAAATCGACGAAGGTCAAAATGTAGTCTCTTTAAATCTCGTGTCAGGTTTCTTGCCTGAGAGAAATACCGCTCCCTTTTTGAATGCTTCAGTTGTTGACCAATCCTACACTCCGACCATCCTGGCAGACTACTCTGTTGCTCGAGAGGTACTTGGCTCTTTTAACACTCATACTATTGAGGGAGCTCAGTGCTATGATAAGGCCCACCGCTGGGTTTATGAAGAGTATGTAGGCCACGGAACAAAGCTCATGAAGCTCTTCCTCTTCTTCTCAGATGACTACATTGAACGTGTTCACTACAAGTGGTGGTTCCATGCTGCTCCCTACACTCAACTTCGCATGTCGAACCAGACCACTGAGCGAGTCCTCGATCCAACTTTTTCAGGATACCCTTTGAAGTTCAAACTCTGGACGGATCTTTTCATGTCCAACAAAGTGGATTGCAAAGAGATCAAAAGTTATCAGGAGTATTCGCAGAATCCTCATTCGAGCGACTGCTTTATTCAAAGAACGCCCATGTACACTTGGCAGCCAAGAGATCTTGAGACCCTAGGGAACAGCACTCAACCACAGAAAACGGCCTTCATTCCTTGGGAAATTGACTGGGCCTATGAGCATGGGTTTGGGATCAAGAGACCGTAGTCTAAGGATGGCCACTAAGTCGATCAAGGTAATAATCTAAGAGGGTGTCGGTATCCACGAAGCCATCAGAAAAGGTGCATCGATCCGTACCATGCCATTCTTTTTCAGCGTAAAACTCAATAATTTCTGGCGTTCCCTGTAATGCTCTACAAAGTTTAAAACCCGGAGAGCCATATTTAGTATATAGCTCGTTAGGGTAATACCTCTTAGGATTCTTAAAAGCCTGACAGTCATTCTTTCTGCAGCTCGAAGAATAAATTCCCGCAAAATCTTTATCAAAGCAAAATTTTTCACGCTGGATAGTTTCATCGCCAAATGCCGTTACTTTTATTTTGCCACTGATACATGTGAGCTGCGAGTTCTCACTTGCAGCGACACTACTGATAACAAAAAAGAGTAAGTACAAATTAATGCATGATCGTAACATCATATATGCCTTTTGTAAGAACAGACCTTGGCATCCAAACATTTCCATTGTGGCACTCCAGTCTTTGATCGTATTGTTTACAACCTGGGCCCCATGAATTTCGGACTAGATAGACGCATTCGCCTTTACGAGTGTCCCATTTGCGCCCGATGACAAGACTGCTATGAAGATCACTCACATTGGGACTATCAATGTTATAAAGAATATTTGGTCTGTAACCCATCGATGCGATGTTCCCATGAGTTAATTCGTTATCAATACTATCAAGATAAGTTTTTGATGAATGGATGTATGGACTGTAGTGAATGATATTTACGTTTGGTACGGGGACTCTGTGGACACACGCTTTATCACTGAAATTTTTTATCAGCTCCTGTTGATTTGAGGTTCTCAGAACTTGAAGGATGTCAGGATTGGTCATGTGAGGAAAGACTTCCTGTGAGCAGGCAACGGCCCTTGAAATATCATTTCTCAATTTCGAGCGCTCTAGATTTGCGAGAGTGTCATAGAGTCGAGCGTTTCCATTATCTTCACTTCGAAATTCGGACTCCAGACAAAGTCCTCCGCTAGCTTTCGCAATCCCAGCTGCACTATCTTCATTTCCACCTGATTCTCTTTCTTCACCACAATAAGGTTCAAATAAATGGTTAAGCCATCTCCAATAACTGTTGTAACCAACAGCAATACTTGCAGCGGAGATACGTTTGCCCGTCTTGAAAGAATAGTAATCGGCAGCGGAGAATGCGAAACACCAGCCGACTGAATCTTGATTTCTAACAGGCCCTAGTTTTGCTGAGTAATCGAAAGAGCCTCCGCAGGTGGCCTGTTCACGTCTGGAAGAAGCGATTCCTCGATTGTGAAGAAAGGTTGCAGCGTTGTCGATCAATCTCCTTTCTACCCCGGCCTGTGTGCCGTAATTTCGTAATTGCGAAATATCGCCATCCACATTTCTAAATCCAGAATCCTGCTGAAGCTTAATGATCAATTTTCTAAAATTTTGTAGAGCTTGATTTTTTAATTCTAAAGGAGTTGGTGGTCTAGGATTTCTGTTGACTGGAAGGTGGCCGATTTGCGGTCGAGGTGAGGGAGAAGGAGCGCAGTTCGGAGGAGCAGCAGCAAACGATTTTAGAGATACCATACTGATCAGTAATGTCGTTACCAGAGTAAAAAAAATAATATGGATGAATCGATGAAGGACCATTACTCCTATTCGGAAAAAAACAATTTAACTGAATAAAAACATGCCTCCAAGAGTCCGACTACCCCTGTCTGCTAAACGTAAATATAGTTACTTAATTCCAAATTTTTTTCGATCTTCGGAAGTATAACCGTAATCGATCGTGATTTCTTCGCCTTTCCTGATGTCCTTGATGGCAGAGATCTCAATAATCTTCTCCTCATCGTCCATTTCAACCCAGGCGTTGGGAGCGTCAGTATGGTTGTAGAGGGCCCCGTATCCGGTCGCCATGGCAGATTTTTTTTTACTGAAAAAGAAGACAAATCGCTCGAGAGTCGCACCAACTTCTTCAATCGGCATAATGACAAGATGACAAACTTCGATCAACTCTCCCCTCTTGATCGGCTCGGCAGCGTAAACACCCCGGCCTTTCAAGGAATTTAATTTGATCGAAGTTTTTTTCATAAATTACATTTCAGATTTTTTTCTACCAATTACAAAGAGCACTCCTGCAGCTGCGAGAAAGACAAGCAAGCTGAAGAGATCAGACTGGCCTAGAATACCCATCGCTTTAGAGAAATCGAGTTTATCTGCGACTCCTTCCATAACTTGAGTAAGTGCCAGAAGGATTCCGCAAATCGCTCCACCGGCAATGAGGCCAGATGAGAAGAGAATCCCCGGACCAGTTTCAGATTCTGCTTCAGACATAGGTGCATTTTTTTTACGATCAACGAGCCAGCGAACCACGCCACCCACAAAGATGGGAGCAGAAGCGGAGATCGGAAGATAAACTCCAACGGCAAAGGGAAGAGCTGAAATTCCACAAAGCTCTAAGACGAGTGCCAGGGCCACACCAAGAAGAACTAGTCCCCAAGGAAGTTTTTGAGTGAGAATACCGTCGATAATGAGTGACATGAGCCTGGCCTTCGGAGCTTCATACTTTGTCACCGATGAGCCATCATCACGCTTATTAACAGAGCCGTTAATTCCTGGATCTACGAGGTACGTTACCTTGCCCGCATCATTCACGAGATATTTTCCTGGCGAGAGTGCTGTCAGAACTTCTGGTGCTGATTGCTCAGTCACTTGGTAAACAAAATATTCGGCAGAATCTTGAGACGCCTCAGGGCCCATCACTTTTTGTTTCACTTTGAGTTCAGAAACATTTGCGACCGTGTAATCAGGAACTTTTTTTGTGTAAACTGTTGAGGCGTCGTTTAAGAGTTTGAGAGAGAAACCAATCACGATGGCCGAAGTCAAAGCACCGATCAAAAGACCGATCTGCTGATACTTCGGAGTGGCACCTAAGATGTAGCCTGTTTTTAAATCTTGAGAAGTCGTTCCACCGTTAGAGGCCGCGATACAAACCACCGCTGCAATCGAGAGAGCACCAACTCGGTACTCTGGCCCGATCCAACCGACTGCTAAGAACACAAGGCAAGTCAGAAGAAGAGTTGCCACTGTCATGCCGGAAATAGGGTTTGAAGATGATCCGATCTCACCGGTTAAGCGCGAAGACACTGTCACGAAAAGAAAACCAAAAAGCATGATGAGACATGCTGAGAGAAGATTAATGTGAAGAGCTGGTGCAAACCATAAGGCGACAACCATCACTAAAGTTCCGATGACTACAAAGGAAAATGGAAGATCATTTTCTGTACGAAGTTTTGTGGTTGCTTTAGCTTTATCACCACCACCAAGAACTGAGGCGAGACCCGATTTTGCACCATGAATGATCGTCGGCATACTTTGAAAGAGAGAGATGATTCCTCCCGCCGCTACCGCACCGGCGCCGATGTAGAGAACATAGTTTCTCCAGATGTCGTGGATCGCCATGTCTTTAATGAGAACTTTTGCAGGAAAAAGAGGTTCTGTGAGGTTTCCGCCGAAAAGTGCAATCATCGGGATGAGCACAAAGCTTGAAAGCACTCCCCCACCCATCATGATCGCTGAAGTCCGGATACCAATGATGTAACCAACGCCCAAGAGTTCAGGAGAAACTTCCGCTGAAACGGCTGAGCCTTTAAAAAATGTGAAGATTTTTTCTGGAACATCTTTCCAGAGGTGCATCCCAACGTTGAAGAATTTATAAAAGAGACCCAAAAAGAATCCACCGAAAACAATTTTTCCCGATGAGCCACCTTTTTCGCCCACAATCAAGACTTCAGCACACGCTGTGCCTTCCGGATAAATAAGTTTGCCGTGTTCTTTTACAATCAAGGCCTGACGAAGAGGAATCATCATCAAAACACCGATCAAACCTCCAAGGATTGAAACGGTCATGATGCGGTTAAGATCAAGATCATAACCAAGTATCAAAAGTGCTGGCATGGTAACAGCAACACCAAAAGCAATCGACTCACCGGCCGAACCCGTGGTCTGAACCATGTTGTTCTCAAGGATGGTCGCCTTACGAAGACCGAACATTTTTGAGAGACCTTTAAAAAGAGTGATCGAGAGAACCGCGACAGGAATCGATGCTGACACCGTCATCCCGACTTTGAGAGCGAGATAAAGTGATGAAGCACCAAACAGAATTCCAAGAAGCACACCCATGATGATGGGGCCTAAAGTAAATTCTTTGAGCGTTTCTGACGCAGCGACAAATGGCTTAAATTCTTTCGACATAGATACCTCATGTTAAAGGGACTTTAGACAAACTAAATCAAACAACAACAAATGGAAAACAAAAAAAGGCGGGAATGTGGTGGTGCATTTTTGCCCTTGGTTTACATCACTACTGTTGGCCTTATGATCAACTGAATAACTACAAGGAGACCCTATGTCTAAATGGACAGCTCAAGTGCAAGTGAAGTGGACGAAAGATGCCCCGGTTTGGGAAAACTGGAACTGGCTTAAGAAGTGGAAAGAAGTTAAATGGGCAGCCTCGACGATGGGCGAATGGGACATGATCCTTTGGGTTGATTGTAACTCTCCTGAGGAACTCGAAAAATTTGTTCATGAGAAATTATGGGCAAAGAAATGGGTAGCAGATACTAAGTCGACATGGACCAAGGAAGTTTGGAGTGTTTGGCAGGAAAATAAGCAGAAGAAATCAGCTTAAATTTTAAAGGCCTCCTCAAGAGGCCTTTTTTTTATTTGAGGACCATTATCAGAACAGCTTTATACCTACTTTTAATCATCACTTTGAATGCTTACAACAATTCAGATGCATCAGAACTGTCCCCTTATCTTAAGGCCCTTGAAGGCCCCATTTATCCATCGTACCTCAATTGCAACCAGAGTATGGATGCAAGCCGGATCACCGACTGTGGCCCGCAAAGAAGCAAGCTTCTCCAGGACCAACTCCGCGCCGGAGAAATGCTGAAGAAAATTAATTCAAGAATTGGTGCATATCTTCAAAACCCGACAGTGAAATCGACTCCCCGATTATTTCAAATGGCATCAAAGATCAACGGGATCCTTCAATGTATGGATTCGCATCTTGCTTCGAGTTTATATTTAGACTGTAAGAAAGATTGTATCGAAAGACCTAATAAGACAGTTTATGCGTACATGGAACATTACTTCTCGATCAACCGGGAGACGATCAGTATCTGTAAACCCTACTTGATGGTGCCAGATATTAACCGCTCTGCTATGCTCCTACATGAAGTAAGCCATCTCTGCGGAACGGATGATGAGGATTTTCTATTTTCAGAAAAATTCAAAGCATTACAAAAACCTTCAGTGGGAGTGAAATCTCAAACAAACTATTCCATTTTTGGGTTCGACATCCTGAGGCTTAAACAGATGCTCACTGGCTACAACAATGCAGACAATTATGCTTATTGGTCAATCTACGGCTTTTGTCTTCCAGGATTTGACTGCCGATAATATTATATGATTTAGATTCAGGTGATCTTTATTTTGGTCCCTTGATACTCCACAACCTGTCCCAAACGAATCTTACAACGCTTGCGAAGCTCAACCGCCCCGTCTACCAAAACTTTACCATCTGCGATCACGTGCTTCGCTTCTCCCCCATTCTCAGTCAGGTTCATGGTTTTAAGCAGATCACAAAGAGCGATGAATTCACCTTCGAGCTTTAGTTCTTTCATTTTTTTCCATGCAGGTAATGAGCTCCTGGAGCTCCGTTTTCATTTGATCCGCGGGAAGATAACCCCAGCCGCCATGACCCGGCAAGACCCATTCAAAAGAAAAGTCTAAAAGTTTTTTAGTCGACGCAATTTGTTCGTCCCATGAATACCAACAGACTTGGCGAGAGCTTTCCAGTTTGGTTGGATTCAGAGAAACGAAAAGATGGTCACCAGTGAATAAATATTTGTCCTGGTAGAGGATATTAATGTGACCCTTGGTGTGCCCAGGAACAGGAATGAGTTTTAAATCGGTAGTGAGGTCCATGGGTTCGAAGAGATCAATAATTCGCTCAACATGACGGGTAGATTCAGTCACATCGGCCTGATGCAAGATTCTTTCACACTTAAAATTTTCCGCAAAGAGTTCGTGATCGGCGACATCATCTTTATGGGTAAGAATCATGGTCTTAATTCCTCCCATGAGTTCCAGCTCCTTCACCAGGGCAGCACTAAAGCGTGGGGAGTCGATCAGGATGTTACCATCAGGTCTTTGGATAAAAAAACTTGAGGCACCAAAAGAATCTTTGGAGGTGTAACCACAGTAGTAAACGTTTTCCGCAATCAGCATCGGAAACTGAACATGGGCCTCTTTAAATTCTGCGGGAGCGTCCTTCACACCAATCGAATTGGTGGGACAAGACACCATGGCCTCTTTTGCCTCCACCCATTCGCGCGGTGAAAGTGGTTGTTCGAAAACCACCGACCGATCATCGACTTCTTTAAAAATTTTTTTTGCTAGATGAAAACAAGTTCCGCAGTCGATACAAGTCGTATCAACAAAGAGAGGGCCAGGAGAATTCAGTGGATTGCTTTTTGCAAAGGAGGCCATGAGGTATTATAATTGGGAGCGAGATTTCTTGTCAGCATATGAACACCTGAGGAGTTGAGTATTTTACTACTTGTGATCTTTGCTTTCTCTCTACCTGATTTCTCTTACCTTTATTGGCGTCTCGCAGGAGGGCCTCTTGAAGGCGTCGTCCTTTCTCTACCATTTCTCCTCGTTGCCACTTTTCCGCTCAAGCTGATGCACCGCTGGCAACGACAACTTATTTATCTATCTTTAGGCGTCATCACCTACCTGACTCTCATGACCATTTTGAGAGATCTTTATTACTTTTTCTCAAGTTATCTTATGCCCGCCTATTGGGTTTATATTTTGACTCTTGTCTTTATTGTAGGAGGAAGTATTCATGCGTATTTTGGCCCTCATGTGAAACGCGTTCGTCTTCCTGTCAGAGGACTCCATCCTGACTTAGTGGGACTAAAGATTGCACAAATTTCTGACCTCCACGTGGGACCTACGATCAGAAAAAAATATGTGAACAGAGTGATGGAGAAAACCAACGCTCTTCTTCCGGACATCATCACCCTCACTGGAGATATTGCCGATGGCCCGGTGAAAACTTATCGCGAAGATATTCATCCCCTCTCGCAACTTAGAGCACGGCTTGGCTCGTTTTATGTGACTGGCAATCACGAGTATTATTGGGGAGGCAACGAATGGCTTAATGTTATGAATAATCTTGGGATGGTTGTCCTGATGAACCGGGGAAAAATTATTCAGCATAAGAATGCGCGCATCTTGATGGGAGGTATTCCAGATCCCGTCTCAAAAATTTTACCGGATCTTGAAAGCATTATAAAAGTAGGAATTGAAAGTGACTTCAAGATACTTCTTTCCCACCGTCCCGGCATCGCCCGCTCTGCTGAACCATTGGGATTTGATCTTCAGCTTTCAGGTCACACCCACGGTGGACAGTTTTTTCCATGGACTCTCGTGGTTAAGTTTGTTCACGAATTTCATCGTGGATTATCCCGACTTGGGAAGATGTGGGTTTATGTGAACATGGGAACAGGGAGCTGGGGACCATTTTTAAGAGTCGGCTCAACAACCGAGATCACTTTGCTTGAACTTGAGCATGATGAGGGCCCGGAACCTCGTGCCCTCAAAAAATAATTTACTTAATTTTTATAGGAACCAGAGTGCGGATTTTTTTAATCCCTCTGACTTCTCTTTCAAATTCATTTTTCACAGATGTGATAAATCCCTCAATTTTGGCTTTTACTGCACGTTTAATAAAAAATTTCTTTAACTTTGTCATGAGTCCTCCTCGTTCAGTGTACCTTTTCATCATAGGCCTCAAGATCCGAGTCAAAACAGATAAAAGAAGAACTTGCGGAGATCTTTAGAATCCAAATGGGAAACTTGTGATGAAATGGATAAGGAGAACATATGAAAATCCTAGCTGCACTCTTCGTCATCTATAGTTTTAATGCCTATGCCATTTTTCTAAATTCCGGAAGTCCGTTTGGAGCAACCGGAATTAATATGGCAAGGACAACTCAAACTTTGAATCAAGTGGATAAATCATCAGATGGAAAACTTACTCGCGACCAGTCTCGTGAGAAGAAGCTGGATCCACCCTCGGGAGAGAGTTATAACGATGAGAAGCATCGCGAGTATGTGAGGAAGAGAAAGCTTATGCAGTCAAAAAACAAACCGTAGAAATTACTTCTTCGATTTCTTCTTTTTTGCAGCTTTCTTAACAACTGGTTTTTCCATCTTCGGAGCTTCAACAACGGCCTCTGGTGCTCCCTTGCGAGTGATTGATTTAATCACCACCGTATCCATGGGAACATCCCCCATCCCGTTCATCATTCCTGTCTTGACCATCTTGATTCGATTCACCACATGCATGCCCGTAGTTACTTTTCCAAACACAGCATAACCAAAACCGTCGGGACTTTCAGAGCGGTGATTTAATGAAGTGTTGTCACTGACATTGATATAAAACTGAGACGTCGCAGAATTAAGTTCATTGGTGCGTGCCATGGCAATAGTTCCTGCATCATTATTTAAGCCATTTCCAGCTTCGTTTTTGATGGGAGCTCTCGTTTTTTTCTCCGACATATTGGGAAGAAATCCCCCGCCCTGAATCATGAAGCCATTGATCACACGGTGAAAGATGGTTCCGCTATAAAAGCCACTGTCCACGTATTCAAGAAAATTTTTCACTGAGATAGGAGCTTTCTCTTCGTTGAGTTCGATTTCAACTGAACCCATCGATGTTTCCATCACAACGACTGGATTGGCCGCGAATGCTGAGCACGTCATGAACAGAGCGATGATTAAAACCTTCATAGACCTTCCTTTAGAAATATTTTAAGAAAGTATATTGGGGCCTACAACACAGGAGCAAGAAGATTTGCCCCGCGCATGGAGATTTTCTTAAAAAGTGAAAGCTTTTTAAACTCGGCCAGATGCAGCTCTTGTGAATGATTGAAATCATTTTCAAACATTTGGGACATGTTTTGGATGAAGGCACTTTCGGTTGAGACCACAGAAATTTCAAAATTAATAAACATAGAACGGCAGTCCAGGTTCGCTGAGCCCACACAACCAAAGAGCTCATCAATGACCATCGTCTTTTGATGAAGAAAACCCGCCATGTAGGAGTAAACTTTTATCCCGTGCTCCAGCATGCGCTCTTTATAAACCATGCTCGCAAGCCGTACTGACAAAGCATCACTACGCACGGGGAATATCACTCGTACATCGACTCCTCTGAGAGAGGCCAGGATTAAAGCATCGAGTAAACTTTCAGGCGGGACGATATAGGCATTGGCAATCCAGACTTTTTTCTTAGCAGAGTTTATGAGAGCAATGTGAGCGAGGAGACACGTTTGCTTGTCATCAGCGGGGCCTGTGTGAAGGACCATGACGTTAGAATCTGATTCTGGAAGATGAATTTTCCAATCGGCATCGAGTTTCGTTTCATGACAACAATACCAATCTTTAGCACACGCCAGCTGGGCGGCAATGACTGAAGGTCCCTGCAAACGAACGTGGGTGTCTCTCCATGGGCCAAAATAAGTTGATTTACCTAGATACTCCCGACCGATGTTGTGTCCCCCGACGTAACCAACCTTTCCGTCCACGACGATGATTTTGCGGTGATTACGAAAATTGATCTGAAGCCGGCCCCTTCCATTGGAACTGTTAAAAGGAGCAAGCTTTACTCCTGCTTGAGTAAAATCTCGGACGAGTTCTTTGGAGAGTTTCGCCCCAATTTCATCATTTAAAAATGTAACTCTGACCCCAGCTTTTGCCTTCCTGATGAGGACCTCAGCAAATTTCATCCCGACTTCATCGCAACGAAAAATATAAACCTGAAAAACAATATAGTTTTGCGCCTTCTCAAGGTCTGCGAGCATTCCTTCAAAAGTATCGATCCCATTGATGAGAAGCTCGATTGAGTTATTTTTGGTAAAGCCGGGCTGGTTTCCAGATGAGATGGTTGAATTGATCATGTGGATCTCATCAGACTTCGGAATATAATCAGCTTCAATGGGCTTCAGCTGATCAAATTGCTCTTGAACTTTGTAGTTAAGAATTTTTCTTTTGGTGTTGTAACCTTTAAATCGACTTCGCCCAAAAATTAAAAATAGCGGAACTGAAATCAAAGGAAAGCTGATCAGGAAAAGAACCCATGCTGTTGCTCCTTGGGGTGTGCGCGAGTTCATGATAGCGTGCCCTGCGCAGATCAGACCCAAGACATAAGAGATCACTATATAAGTGAGCTGGAATGGGTGGGAAAAAAAATGGTGAAACATGTATTCCTAGTAAATGATGGACTGAAAATAATCAACGACTTCAGAAGAATGGTTCTGAAAGGCAAGGGTTGGACTCATCATCTGATGATGATTAAATTCTTCTCTCACCCATCCGTAAACATCGAAACTCAGTTTAGCCGAAAGAAAGATTAAAAAGACTCCTGCCACACACATTACTGAGCGCATCCGGCGAGGAGAGCTCAAGAGAGGCATCATCTTGGCCGAAGCAGTTGAGAGGGCCAGAAACCAAATAAGTGAATAGGTAGAGGCCCCTAAACCTAGGGCAATACGATGGTTCATCTCGGAATATTTACCAGAATATCCTCCGATCAAAACAATACCATCAAGAAATGCGTGAGGATTAAGCACACTAAAAGTTAAGGCGGCAAGGATGCAGGTTTTGAGGCTACGGGCCTTGGCGAGATTGTTCACTACATATTCTTCTTCCTTGGTACGAAGCTTGCCGTACCCGTAGGTGAAGAGAAAATAGATCCCTGCTAATCCAAAAATAATTTTGATTTCTGGAAAATAGTTGAACAGAGTACCCGCGCCCATCACTCCCAGCATAATAATGGTAAAGTCGCAGAGGTAGCACACAAAAGATGCCGTCAGATGGTAATTTCTCTTCAGCCCTGATTCCAGAATAAAAATATTCTGCGCACCGAGAGCAAAAATGAGACTTGCCTGGAGTAATAATCCTTCAATAAAAACACTCGCCATGTTCCCACTCCGGTTATGGCCACCTATCTTAGTGACCCCGAAAAATTTATTCTAAAATGACATCGTTCTCACTATTGATGGCCGTTAATTTTCCACAGGCAATCGGAAGCCCCTCACTTGGAGTGAAGGTATCGTCCCCTGCAACGGTGGCCGGAAGCGATCGGTTCATCCCCATCACGACGATAACTCTGTCACTGAAGTTAATGTTTTCTTTATCTTGAAGTTTCACCAGATCATCTTCGCCATTGGGATCCTCAACTCTCAGATCAGAGAGCATAAGAGACAAGGAGGTGCTTCGGCGGTAAACAAATGCGTTCGCCTCGTTAGCGATGGGACCAAAGTCAAGGCCCGCAAACTGAGAATCAAGATTACTATCTAAAGGAATGAGTCTTGTGCCGAAAGTTTTTGTTCCTTCAGCAAGATCAATGTATCCGTCACCATTTTGATCCACAGTTGGGCATGATGATCCTGACATGATCGCCTGGTAGTGCTTGATCCCACCCGGAGCATTGGCGACTGTTTCCTCCACGACGAACTCATCTCCAGCTGTGCGCAAAATG
>JBBQGK010000093.1:0-14254 GCA_038322885.1 Bacteriovoracales bacterium
AATTATCAAGTCCCCGGTCAATGCTCAGACTGGAAAGCTTGACGTCGAGGCCTTGAAAAAATTATTAAACACAACTCCCCTGGTTGCTGCCGTTGCCTTCCCTCAGGTGAATAACCTCGGAAACATCGAAGCCGTCGATGAGATCGTGGACCTCTGTTCATCGAATAACATTAAATCTATCGCCGTGGTTGATCCCATGCTCATTGGTGCTGGTGGACTTAAAGCACCAGTTAAATTCGGAACAAGTGCTCAGGGTGCGGACATGGTTGTGGCCGAGGGCCAGCACCTAGCGATCGGTCCAAACTTCGGAGGCCCTGGTCTCGGAATTTTTGGAATCCGTTATAATGAGCATGATAAATTATCGATCCGTTCAACGGCAGGACGATATATCGGAAAGACAAAAGATCTTAAAGGTCGTGATTGTAAGGCGCTCATTCTCTCCACGCGTGAGCAACACATCCGCCGCGAGAAAGCGACCTCGAACATTTGCTCAAACCAATCTTTTCTTGCCACCATCGCGGGAGCTTCCATGCTCGCTCGCGGGGATGAAGGCTTTAAGACAACTCTTGAGACTTCTAGAAACTTAGCAGTTTCTGCTGCTGAGGCCCTCTCTCAATTTGAAAATGTTGAATTGAAATTTCGTGCCACCGCTTTCTTTAATGAGTTCACCTTGAAGCTTCCTGTTTCAACCTCAGAGCTTATCCACAAGGCCAGTGCAGTAGGAATTCAAATCGGAGTGGATGTTTCGAAACGTCACCCAGAGCTCAGCAATGAGAATCTTCTTCTGATGAGTTTCTCAGATATTCACTCTGAAAAAGATGTGAGTCAGCTGGTAGAATTTTTCGGCAAAGAGTTTAAGAAAACAAATACCAGCACTCCGGCCCCAAAAATTCAGTCGGTGATGATGAGAACCGATCTTCCCGGCATCCCAACTCATGCAACAAAAGAGATCATTGAGTATTACGAAAGACTTGGAAAACAAAATCTCTCGCCAGATGACGGCATCTACCCACTTGGATCTTGTACCATGAAGTACAATCCGTTCATCAACGATTATGCGGCTTCACTTCCGGGGTTCACCAACATTCACCCGGAAGCTCCGATTGAGGACATTCAAGGATCTCTCGAGATTCTGTTTGAGATCCAGGAGCAGTTCAAGGCAATCACTGGTCTGCAAGGAGTCACGACTCAACCTGTGGCCGGTGCACAGGGAGAGCTTGTGGGAATTAAAATGTTCCAGGCCTACCACCGTGACCGCGGTGAGAGTGATGTGAGAAATGTTCTTATTATTCCTCGCTCTGCTCACGGAACAAATCCAGCAACGGCCACCATGGCGGGGTACGAATCAAAAGTTGAAGACGGAAAAGTTTTCGGCATCTATACGGTTGAAGCGCTCCCGAACGGAGAGATGAACCTTGATCAGATTAAAGAGTTCCTGAAAACTGATGGCCACCGAGTTGCTGGCGTCATGGTCACTAATCCCAACACGGCCGGAATCTTTGAAACTCAGTTTAAAGAAATGAGTGACCTGATCCACGCTGTTGGAGGTCTTGTGTACATGGACGGCGCCAACATGAATGCCATCGCAGGAATCGTAGACCTTGGAAAGCTTGGAGTCGATGCTGTTCACAATAATCTTCACAAGACCTGGACCATTCCTCACGGCGGTGGTGGACCCGGAGACGCGATCGTCGCCGTCTCTCATCGCCTCTTAGATTTCATGCCTGGAGTTCAGGTCGTGAAACAAAATAATCGTTTTGAAACCGTGAAGCCCGTCAAATCTGTGGGATCGTTTCACAGACACTACGGAAATTTTGCTCATAAAGTCCGCGCCTACACTTATATCAAGGCACTCGGTGCTGATGGTGTACGTAAGATGAGTCAGGTTGCCGTTCTCTCGGCCCGCTACATGTATGCAAAGCTCTCCGATTCATACCCAACCCTTCCGGCCGGTGCCGTGAGTTCTCCGCGTATGCATGAGTTCATCTTAACACTCTCACCTGAGACGTTTAAAAAAATTGAAGCTGGTGGTACTCCAAAGACCAATTCCATCGCTCGCATTGGAAAGCTCTTCCTCGACTTTGGTTTTCACGCTCCGACAGTTGCCTTCCCTGAGCAGTACGGACTTATGTTTGAGCCGACAGAAACTTATTCTAAGTTTGAACTCGATCAATTCGTAGAAGTCGTTAAGACCATCCTAAAACTTGTGAATGAATCTCCTGAAATCCTAAAGACAGTTCCTCACTTCACGCCGATTGACCGGGTAGATGAGATTCAAGCGAACAAGAACCCTGTTTTCGCTGAGAAAATTGGAACTGTCTTGCCAGAGATCATCCCCGACCGAGTTGATGCTTCGAAGCTGCGCAAATCGACTCCCAGTGATTTGTGTGACCTCATCGTTCGCAGTCACCTAAACGCTCAATAAAATTCCATCGCATACTTTGGTCATTCCTTAAGAATGGCCAAAGTTTTCTCCCAAAAGCTTCATTCCCTCTACCTTCTGCTATAGTCTCGTAATCAAAGGTTACCAGATGCTAAAATTAGAAAAAAAGCCATGGGTTATTCCCCTTATCGTTATCATTTCAGCATTAATTTTTGCTCTCGATCTTAATACAAAAAAAGGTAGTTCTGAATATATCTTTTATTTCATTCCGGTCGCTTTAACCTTCCTTCACTCTTCATCCTTTTTTCCTTTTTTAATATCAACACTGACGACCCTCCTGTCGATAACCGGCTATCTTCTTTCACCAGTTGCAACTGGATTCGTGAATCCATTTGCCTTTCAAAACCGCTTGTACACTATCTTCACGCTTTGGATTGTTGCCTCTCTGGTGAGTAAAATCATCTCGTCCCGAAATGAAAACCTCAAGGATGCCAGGCTTAAAACGCTCGCATCTCAACTGCAGGATTCAGTAAGGGGAGAGCTCAGCACTCAAGAGATTGGAAAAAATATTCTCTCATTTCTCTCGAAAGAAATTCACTCCCTTCTGGGAGTCATTTATATCAAAGAAGATCAATCTTCGAGATTTCAGGTCGCGGCCAGCAGTGGTGTTGATAGGAATTTAATTAAAGACACGATTCTTTCAGGTGAAGGCATCAATGGTCAGGTCATTATTGATCAGAAGATCGTCAACCTATCTGAGCTTCCGGACGAGCACTTGAAACTGAAAACCTCATTAGGAGAGAGTTCGCCCGGGGCGATCATGATGGTGCCGCTTGTGGCAGATGGAATTTCTGTTGGACTGTTAGAGCTTGCTTTTAGGGAGCCTCCGAATTTAATGATCCAAGAGTTTTTTAAGTTGAACATGGAAAACCTCGCCATTGCCATCCGTTCAGCCATGCATAAGTCAAAGCTTGTTGTGCTGCTACAGCAGGCCCAGCAGTATAGTCAAGAACTCCAGGCCCAGCAAGAAGAACTGCGTGTATCAAACGAGGAACTCGAGCAACAATCCAATGCACTCAAAGAATCTCACGCTCGTCTTGAGAACCAGCAAGCCGAACTGGAACAATCCAATCAACAGCTTGAAGAACAGTCGCAGTTTCTTGAACATCAGAAGTCCGTACTTGACGAAAAAAACCGGAGCCTCGAGCGTGCTCAGATTGCTATCGAAGAAAAAGGCAAAGAGATTGAGAAATCGAGTCAATACAAATCTGAGTTTCTAGCTAACATGTCTCACGAACTCAGAACTCCTCTTAACAGCACACTCATTCTGGCAAAGCTACTTTCAGAGAATAAACCTGGAAACTTAAATGAAGAGCAGGTTAAGTACGCTCACATTATTTATAACTCGGGGAACGATCTTCTCTCACTGATCAATGACATCCTTGATCTCTCAAAAGTTGAGGCCGGCAAAATGACCGTGCACCCGGAAATAATTTCTCTGCATCAGGTGAATCACTCACTCGAACAGATGTTTGTTCCGGTGGCGGCGAATAAAAAAATTGAATTTAAAGTTATTTTGGATCCAAAACTTCCATCCACAATGACTACTGATCGTCAGAGGTTAGAGCAAATATTACGGAATTTTTTATCTAATGCTTTTAAGTTCACCACTCACGGAACGGTGACACTTTCAGCTTACCCTGAAAACGGAGGGGTTTCATTTGCAGTGAAAGATACGGGACTTGGCATTACGCCGGAGCAGCAAAAAGTTATCTTCGAAGCTTTCCGCCAAGCAGATGGAACAACCAATCGTCGTTTTGGTGGGACTGGGCTCGGATTGTCTATTTCGAAAGAACTCTCCCATCTCTTGAACGGTGAGATACATGTTGAAAGTAGAAAAGATGAAGGAAGTACATTCATTCTCAATTTACCTTTTGATTTTACTAAGAAAGCTTCTTTACCAAAAGCAGAAGTTCTTTTGACCTCACCTCCTGTTCAACCAAAACAGGATATAAAAGAAGTTATCGCTTTCTCTTTTGAAGATGACCGAAAAAAAATTAATTCATTTCCCAGAAAAATGCTCATCGTTGAAGATGAGGAGGCATTTGCGAAGATACTTTTTGATCTTGCTCATGAATTAAAATTCGGTGCCATTGTGGCAAATACTGGTGAGGAAGCTCTTAAAATGGCCAGTGAATACTCGCCTCATGCTATTGTTCTCGATGTTAGGCTCCCTGATCACAGTGGGATGATTGTTCTCGATCAGCTAAAGTCGAATCCTAAAACGCGGCACATTCCTGTCCATATGATTTCCTCTGAAGACTTTTCTCGCTCCGCACTTGAAATGGGTGCGATGGGATACCTCCAGAAACCAGTCAAGAAAGAACAACTGAAGGGAGCATTTGAACAACTCTCCTCAGTCATGGAACAAAAGCTTAAGCGTGTTCTCGTGGTGGAAGACGACGAGATTCAGCGCAACCATATCGTGGGCCTGATCTCTGATAGTAATGTTGAAGTCGAGGCGGTCGAAACCTCCAAAGCGGCACTTGAGAAGCTCGCCAAGAGAACTTATGACTGCATGATCATGGACCTATCTCTTCCGGATATGACAGGCCATGAACTCCTCGCCAAACTCTCTAGTGAAAACTCAGTCTACTCATATCCACCGGTGATTGTTTATACCGCCCGAGACCTGACAGTAGAGGAAGAAGAAAGACTTCGGGTCTACTCAGGGAGCATCATTATCAAAGGTGCAAAATCTCCTGAGAGACTTTTATCCGAGGTCACACTCTTTTTACATAAAGTTGAAACTGAGCTTCCGCCGGATCGTCAGAAGATGCTGAAAGATCTGCGTAACCGAGAGAAAAATCTTGAAGAAAGAAAGATTCTTCTCGTCGATGATGACGTTAGAAATATTTTCGCTCTGGTGAGTGCCCTTGAGAGTTATGGAGCTAAAACCGAGACTGCTCGAAATGGCCGAGAAGCTTTGGAAAAAATTCAAAAAGACCCCGAAATAGATCTCGTACTTATGGACATCATGATGCCGGAGATGGATGGGTATGAGGCGATGAGACGTATTCGCCAGATGCCTCTTCATAAGAACATGCCCATCATCGCTCTGACAGCAAAGGCGATGTCTGATGATCGTGAGAAGTGTCTCGAGGCCGGCGCCAATGATTATCTTCCAAAGCCGATTGTTATAGAAAAGCTTCTCTCTCTTTTAAGAGTCTGGTTACCTCCGAAGAGGAGATTCATCAGTTGAAAGATCCAGATATAATCAACATCGAAATAGAGTCACTACTGCAGTCTGTATTTGCGAGGTTTCACTATGATTTCCGTCAGTATTCCCGTTCGAGCATTCGCCGCAGGATCGAGCAGGCCCTAGTTCGTTTTCATTGCCCAAGTATCACTGCTCTCCAAGAGAAGCTCCTTCACGAAGAGGATTTTTTTCCAAAGCTTCTTGCCTACCTAACCGTCAACACCACCGAGCTGTTTCGAGATCCGGAATATTTTCTGTCACTTAAAGAAAAAGTTTTTCCCTTTTTGAAGACCTTCCCATCAATCAAAATCTGGATTGCCGGATGTAGTACTGGTGAGGAAGTTCTCTCCTTGTCGATCTTGCTTAAAGAGAACGGATTCACAAAATTTCTGATTTATGCAACCGATATTAATCCTATGAATCTTGAGACGGCAAAGAAAGGAATCTACAGCGCAGAGGTGCTCTCGATGGCCTCAAAAAATTATCTTCTGGCCGGTGGAAAAGGAAGTCTTTCTGATTATTATGAATCTGCTTACAACGTTGCACAGTTCAATCCTGAGCTTTTAAAACAAGTCGTATTCTCCGACCACTCACTTTCAACTGACGCTGTTTTCTCGGAGACTCATCTTATTTCTTGCCGAAATGTTTTGATTTATTTCGAACCAGTTCTGCAAGATAGAGTCTTTAATCTTTTTAAAGAATCTCTGGTCAGAGATGCATTCCTCGGACTTGGTAATAAAGAAACGATCCTTTTCTCTAGCTCCAAAAGTGATTTCAACGTGATTGATAGCCCCAATCGAATCTTCCAGAAAAAAGGAATTCGATGAAGGCAAATCGTTTTGTTGTTGTCGGAGCTTCGGCCGGTGGGGTGGATGCACTTAAATATGTGCTCCCCTCATTTAAAACTCCTTCGGATTATGCCGTCATGGTAGTCCTCCATCTACCTGCCAAGGGACCTAACTTAATCCCCTCTCTCTTTGAATCAATCTGTGATTTTAAAATTAAGGAGGCGGAGTCGGGTGAACTATGTGAAGCTCAAACGATCTATATTGCACCTCCTGATTATCACTTGAGCCTTGAAAGAGACGCAACTTTATCTTTATCAAACGAGCCGGCCTTGAATTTTTCTAGGCCTTCTATCGATGTACTTTTTGAATCCGCAGCTTTTTCTCAACAAGATAAAATAACAGGAGTTCTTCTCACCGGAGCAAATCAAGACGGTGCTAAAGGAATAGCGTTGATCCATAAAGAAGGTGGAACGACTCTCGTCCAAGATCCAAAATCTGCAGAATATCCGGCGATGCCTCAGGCTGCTTTAGAAATAATAAAACCAACACATATCCTGAACCTAGATCAACTAAAAAATTTCCTTTCAGAGATTCATAAAAGGCCCCTCCCATGAAAAAAAATCCAAATATAAAACCGAAGTGCCTCATCGTTGATGATCTAAGCGAAAATCTTGTCGCACTTCAGAGTTTACTTAAAGATGAGAATGTCACAGTCATTTCTGCGAATTCTGGTATCGAGGCGCTAGATCTTCTGCTTCAACATGAATTTGCTCTGGCACTGATCGATGTTCAGATGCCAGGTATGGACGGTTTTGAACTCGCAGAAATCATGAGAAGCACAGATCGTACCCGTAATATCCCTCTCATCTTTGTGACCGCAGCAGGAAGTGAAATGCAGCGAGTGTTTCAAGGATATGAGAAAGGTGCCGTCGATTTTTTGCACAAACCTCTGAGCCCACAAATCGTCGTGAGCAAAGTGAGAGTGTTCGTAGAACTTTATGCCCAAAAAGTTTTGGTCGAACAAAAGCTGGATAAAATTCGCGAGACGGAGGCCTATTTACAAAAGGCCTTGCGTACACGGGATGAATTCCTATCAATTTGCTCTCACGAGCTGAAGACCCCACTTACTTCATTAAAAATGCAGATCCAGATCACCAATCGTTTAAAAGAAAAGAAAGGGGCAAGTGTCGCCTTCTCTCCCGAAAATATGGAAAAGTTTCTGATCCAGGCCGATCGAAGTGTGGAGAGGATTATTCACCTGGTGAATGACATGCTGGATATTTCGCGAGTCTCAACCGGAAGACTCTCCCTTAATCTTGAGAAGGTTGACCTGGCGAAACTCACGAGCGAGGTGGTCGAGAGGCTTCATCTCTTAATGGAACTTTCACACTGTCCTGTGAAAATAAATATCGAAAAAGATATAGTAGGTCTTTGGGATAAATTTCGACTCGAGCAAGTGCTTACCAATCTTCTCACCAATGCTGCTAAATACGCACCCGAATCAGAGGTCGAGGTCAATGCATGGTTGGACGATAATTTCGCCGTCCTTGTCGTTAAAGATCACGGTGATGGAATAACGGATCTAGATCAAAAAAGAATCTTCGACCGTTTCGAGCGCGCGGTCTCCTCTACTTCTGTGAGTGGACTTGGTCTTGGACTCTATATTTCGAAAGAAATTATTGAATTACATCATGGCACAATTGGTGTTGAAAGCACTTTGGGTAATGGCTCAAGCTTTATCATCCGCCTGCCACTTATTTAACTTCAAAGCCTAGTGAACCGCATTGATTCCCCAGTCAGCTTCTGCTCTTTGCGGAAGCTCGATTAAAAATGTCGTGTGAGAGGCATCTTTGACGTAAGTGAGAGTGCCACCATGTTGCTCAATAATCCCCTTTGCTAAGGCGAGACCAAGGCCCGTACCTTTTCTTAAATCCTTCGTGGAAAAGAAGGGCTCCATCATACGCCCGCTCACCTCAGGAGGAATACCTGTCCCAGAGTCCTTAAAAAAGATTTGGATCTTGTCCTCAGTCTTATTCACACTCATCTCAATCCATTTTTCAGGCAAAAACTCAATGGCATCAAACGAGTTATTGATCAAATTCAAGATCACCTGCTCGAGCTGAATCTTATTCCCCTTCAAGGTATGATTTTGGAGTCCATAAAATCTCAGATTCACCCCATGATTTTTCATTCGTTGACCGCAAAACAATAAGACGTCATCCACCAAATCTTTAAGTCCCATTTCTTTTTGACAAGCATTCTCATCTTGGTGAACAAACTCCCGCACTCCTTGAATCGTTCGATTGATTCGTTCACTGGTGTAGAGGATCTGTGAGAGTCCATCTCCAAGTTCTTTAGTCTTGTCGGGGTCACGGTAAAGGCGAAGGAGCTGAGTGGTCCGTGCCTGGATCACCGCGAGCGGATTGTTAATCTCATGAGCAATACCTGCCGACATCATCCCGAGCTCGGAGTACTTTGATTGTCCATAAAGTTTTAGATTTCTTTCTTTTACTAGACCTTCAAGCTCTTGTTCATGAAGTTTTTTCTGTTGCTCGAAGGTGAGAGCAAGGCATGAGCCTGCCATGAGAAAGAGCAAGAAGAGGTCAACGGTAGAGCTGTAAAGAGCAAAGTCCGTTTGCACTCTCCACCATGGGAAGAGAATTTTTTCAGTGAAGAAAATAGCGTTCGCAAAAAGGAAAGTCCAAGCGATCGCCGTTTTATTTTTTGTACTTTTGCTGGTCTCATGAATCATGAAAAGTCCTGTCCCACCCAGCCCCAAGGAAAAAGGAATAGAGTAAATGATAAAAGGGACATCATAGGTCGCGAGAGCGACGGATAAAAATCCACCCAGTCCCAAAGAAACTTGTGCCCATTTCATATCGATTCCGGTGCCAGATATTTTTTGTAAATAAAGACGTAAGCCGCGAAGAGGCCAGAGCCATCCGACCATGGTCAGAGCAACATACTGAATGGGCGCATTGGCCGTGATCGTTGCGATCACCACATTTAGCCCCAGAGCGGCCCAGAATTCTGTGAGGTTCATGAAGGCTTCGTCTTTATGACTTCGGTATGACACATAGGCGAGATATGCCATCGTGAAGGTAGTTAAGAGCGAAAGGATGGGAACAAAAAGTGTTGTATCTTTCATACATAAAATTCTAACGGCCTACTTTCTTACATCGAGTTCAATTTATCCTTAAGAGTGAGAGAGCGTTTTTGTATACATTTCTTACACCGAATGATATTTAGAGGTTACAAGTAACAAAACTCATTCAGGATAGTATATGAGCTTCAAACCTCGCTGCACTTTCGCCATTATCTCACACCCAGATGCGGGTAAAACAACCATGACCGAAAAGCTCCTTTGGTTTGGTGGAGTCGTGCGTGAGGCCGGAATGGTGAAATCTAAATCTGGTGACTACGCAAAATCTGACTGGATGGAGCTTGAAAAGCAGCGCGGGATCTCGATCACCTCATCAGTCATGAGTTTTGAATACAACGACCGCGCTCTTCACCTCCTCGATACTCCCGGACACAAAGACTTCTCAGAAGACACCTATAGAACACTTACAGCAGTTGAATCCGTGCTAATGATGATCGACTCCGCAAAAGGGGTTGAGGCCCAGACCATCAAGCTCATGGAAGTGTGTCGCATGCGTGACACTCCCATTTTTACCTTCATGAATAAGTATGACCGTGAGGCGATGGATCCGTTCGCTCTCTTAGATAATATTGAGTCGATCTTGAAGATTCAGTGTATCCCCATGACTTGGCCCGTGGGTAATGGAGTCGACTTCAAAGGTGTTTACGATTTTAAAACAAAACAGATTTTAAGTTTCAAGGATTCGAAAGATCCATTTGCTCCGTCACTTATTGATGCCTCAGACCTCAACTCAAAAGTTCTCGAAGATGCGATCGGCCTCGCCCAACTAGAAAAGCTTCGTGAAGACTTAGAAATGGTTGCGACTCTCATTCCAGAGTTTTCAATGGATGAGTACCTCGCAGGGATTCAGACACCAGTGTTCTTTGGTTCAGCGCTTAAAAACTTCGGCGTGAAAGAAACTCTTGATCTCATCACGCAAATTGCTCCGACTCCCCGCTCGCGTGAGGCGGTTCTGGCGCCGTATGATTCAAGTGCTCAGAAAATTACGATTGAACCTGACGACAAAGAATTCACAGGATTCATTTTTAAGATTCAAGCCAACATGGATCCTAAGCACCGCGACCGTATTTCTTTCATGCGGGTGTGCTCAGGCCGCTTTGAGCGAAATGATAAGATTTTTCACGTGCGCTCAGGAAAAGAAATTCGGATCGCTACCCCACTCATATTTCAGGCCCGCGACCGTGACATCGCTGAAGAAGCTCTCGCAGGCGACATCATCGGTCTCTACGATACTGGTAAATATCAAATTGGTGATACCTTTTCCATGGGTAAAAAGCTCATCCGCTACACAGGGATTCCAAGCTTTGCTCCGGAACTCTTCATGCGAGTGACGGCCAAAGACCCTATGAAGGCCAAACACCTTGAGAAAGGGCTTTTGCAGCTCTCTGAAGAAGGGGCAACTCAGCTGTTCATCAAACGAAACTCTTCTGAAAAAATGCTTGGTGCCGTTGGTGCTCTACAATTTGAAGTGGTGAAATTTCGCTTAGAGGATGAATACGGAGTCGATGCCATGTATGAATCCATTCAGTGCAATGGGGTGAGATGGCTTAAGTTTCCGGATAAGGCCAAAGAAGGAAAGTTTGTTCAGGATTATTCGAGTTACATTCTGGAAGATAAGGAGAAGCGTTTGTGCTTCTCGGTGAGGACGGAATGGGATTTGAGATTGGCGCAGGAGAAGAATCCTGATGTACAGTTTTTTAAGAATTCGGATTATATAGAATAAAATCCCACTTACCCTCTACAAAAGCTTCCCTACTTTCATCATAAAAAAATCTTTGGACCAAATCTTTTCAACGTCTGATCTTTTCTCACTTTTTAAAAAGGGAGTTACATCCTCAATGACTTTTTGCCAGTCCATAGAAAGAATTTTTTTCTCCAAGGCCGTTTTAATCCACTGTTGATCAACTTTAATCCCTTTTCCTTTCCATGGTCCGGCCTGATGAAGGGCCGAGGAAAGAAAATCATAATTTGGTTTAGCCTTCTCAGTCATGTACCAGTTGAAATCATACCAATCGCGACCTTTCACATATTTGCGGCATAAGAGAGCATGGATTTTTCCACTCAGGAGACTTGGAATATCATGGGTAAGAATAGAAAAGTCAGTGGGAAAATCAACGAACCTCATTTCCTCTCCCGAATTTGCAGCAGGATTTGTATCAAGTTCGACTTTGATTTGGATCTTTTTCCTGAAGTCTCTTAAATAGTTTAGTGACACTATCTTTTTAATAGAATCATCTTTTAAAAATCTAGTTTGGACTGACTTATCAGCTTTATCCTCACCCGAGATCTCCATCTCAAAACCATACGCACGCATAAACCCAACCGTTTTTTCCAAGTAAGGAGAAAGATCAAATTTTCCGGGTGATTTAAGAGCGAAGTCGAGATCTTCCGAGAATCGATCAAGTCCATGAACAATTCTCAAACAAGTGCCGCCTTGAAAGAGAGCATGATCGAAAAAACCACTTTTGGCCAAAGCGTACAAAGCAATCTCCTGAGTGATTTCTTTAAGCGCGTTCTCCTCCTCTTGCTCCGTTTTTGCCTGGTATTTTTCAAGCTTCTTTTTCACGAGGTCTTTCATCGCATTTCCTTTTTAATGGCCCTAAGAAGATCAAGGCATGTTTTCTTCTTGTAGGAGAGAGCAAGCTCCTCAAGTCCGATGACTTTGAGATCATTGGCGTGAGCGATCAGTTCTTTCGGCGCAATTCTTAAGTCACTTTCAATCTCTGACAAACTTTTATAGGTTTTTCGGTGAACGTAAACTAAATCAAATAGTGCTTTGATTGGGGAAGCGAGAATCTCTGGTCCAGCAGGAGTCACTACGCTTTCAATTTCCAGCGAAAAACTTTTTTGAGGAATGTAGTCATATGTGAAATCGCCGAGAAAAGTTTTAAATTCTTTATACAGAGGTTTAGTTGAAGCCGAAGCCGTGACATAAACTGCTTCTGGAATAAGACCATGGCGTGAAAGTGCAGATTCAAACGATACATAACTTGGGGCCACAAGTTTGTTGGCAATATTGATGGTTGAAATAGGTTTGTGGCGCCAAACTTCATTGAAGACGTAAAGTCCGCGACTCACTTTCTTTACATCACCTTTTCTCAGCAATCGGCTTAATAAACTATGCTGGGCCACTCGACTGAGGTGCCTTAGAGCGAGATGGTAATCATGTTCATCAAAAACTTCATAAGTAATTGTTGAACGCAAAAGTTTAATATTATCCATATTATGTCATTATGTCGTCGTTTAAAGACGGTTTCTGTAACAAATATATCATTATTTTAACTAGAAAAAGTTGATTTTCGATGGTTTCTATCTAAAAAAGAATGTTTTTACGCAATATTATATACTTAAGTATATTTTTCCAGTCTCATTCGGAAAGTAAAAACTATCCGGAAGTCCTAGCGTTCAACCGCACTTGATAATCCCGGACGGGATTTCGAAGACCAAAGACCTTTTCCTGAAGGAGAACGGTCAGAATCAACATGTGATGGGTTAGACTTCGCTATCTTTTCACAATCAAATTTTATTTCATTAGTCATTTCTGCTTGAACGTATTTGTACTCCCCGGGTGCTCCTACATTAAAAGGAGCAAGCCCGATAAAAGATGAGGCAGTCGAACTTTGCGCCCCCTCTCCACCACCCTGACGAGAAGATTCACCCATGCTATCGCTTGAGTTTAGTCTCGCTGAGGAGATGTTATAATTGGCAACCTTCGCTTCTTTCCAACTTCCCACGCTGCTCAAAAATCCGCCCTGAGGGGCCTGAAAAGAAATCATCGCTCCATTGTTACTCGTTACTACTTTATTAAGGACATGCTCTAAAAGTAGTTTTGATTGATCGGAAGAAACGCTCGTTTGATCTGTTTTAAGTTTAAAAGATTCAATCGAAGGTACTGGATATTTCTTCTCAAACGAGTCCTGTGATTTATTAAAGGAGACGAGCTGGCCCTGAACTGCCTCGGCAATGACTTGCCCATTTGCCTTGATGCTATACGTATTTTGAACGAAGCACTCCATCTCTTTGCCGAAAGCCGAAGAAGTTAAGATGATGAATCCAAAGAGCATGAGGGGAGAGAATTTCATTGGGACCTCGCTATGTAGTTACATTGGTACTTACAAAGGAGGTGCCAAAGCCAAGGTCGTTAAGAGTCTGAATAAAGTTCAGGGGGTGTCTAAAATTTCGACACATTTGAGATTTTTAAACACACGACGAATGTTTCTTCAGATGCTCGGCCGAAACCAGCAGAGGGGTCTTGATCCTATTTTATTTCCTAGAGAATCATGACATGCACCGATAGTTTCATCATCATCGGAGAGATCTTCGGAGAAACTTTTATCACACAAAGATCCTTGGAAGAAAGTATCCAGCCGGCACTGGAGACCAGGATAACTATCATTGGTCCGAGAGACTTTGGAGAGATCGGGCGTTTCAAATTTTGGAAGCGAAGATCCTTTTTCAAGGGCCCCTAGAAATCGACTGAGTGTTTGGGAAGCCACACTGCTTCGAAGGCAGATCCCGTAATCAACGGAAGATCCCCAAGACTTAGCACACGCCGATTTAGCAGTTGTAGAGATGGTCTGGGATTTTAGGATAGCAAAGTTATCGTCGTGGAGAAAAACTCTCCGAGCACACTTTAAGGTCGCATAGTAATCGGCTTCTCC
>JBBQGK010000094.1:0-13960 GCA_038322885.1 Bacteriovoracales bacterium
TGATTGTTTGAGACATCATGTTTCACACTGTCATTTTGCTTAAATCCAAAAGCACTTTCAATGGCAAGGTCTTCGTATGCAGTGAAGCTAGAAACAGGATAATTTGAGATCACTTCTTCGCCGAGACTTTGCGCAAGCTCCAAAGGAAAGAGGTCGACTGCCCCTGTGAAGTAATAGTCGTTGCCTATTTTTCCAGGGTTCAAGAGAAATGGATCAGCGACTGAACTCCGGATGGCCTCTTCAGGAGTAGCATCCGTCATGAAGGAAACATTTTCTTCAATCTGAGAGTTAGGAAAAAGTTGTGCGATGGGTGACTTATAATCTTTCATCGCCTCCGCCGTGTCAGCATCTGTGAAAAAAACCTGAGTAAAATTTTTCCCGGCAGGCTTTGGTAGTCCAACACTCTCTGGGCCATAATGTGAGCGGGTCGAAAGGATAATAATTTTAGTGTCGTCAGATTTGTCCAAAGATTTTTCAGGCATATACTTGCCCACAGTTTCCGGCATATAAAGAATTTCATTGGAAAAAATCTGAGGAACAACAGAGAAGTCTCGGGCACGATCAAAATTTTTCTTTATCTTAAGTAAGTTACTTAAGTTCAACTTAGTTTCATTAACTCCGTCTTTAAACACCACAGACTTTGCGTATTCCAAACTTTTTTTATCATCATTTTGTAAACCATAAATCGTTGCCGGCATGGCCGAACCGCAGGTTGCAATAATAAGGTCCGGCTTCCAGCCCATCTTGTTAAGTCCCGCGATCATCCCGAGGCCAACCCCCGGAGAGATTCCGAGTCCACCCATGACGAGAACGCGTTTGAACTTCTTCTCCGCACCCCACGTTGTGTGAGGGGCCGCAAGAAGGCAAAGAAGAGAAAGATGTAGAGATAAATTTAAAAAACGTTTCATAAAACCTTCTGGTAATCACTACCAATGGATTCGTCATTTGTTTTATAGAAGAGAAAACTTCCGCCGGCCTCGGGATTGTGGTTCAACTGATTTTCTTTTAACCAAAGTTCCTGAAGACCTTTAATGGAAAGTTTCCCATTTGAGGTTCTTGGGAATCTAGGTGTGATGATGATGTCTTTTGGAAAGTGTGAGAGACATTTAAAGTTTTTCCAGAGTGCTTGATGAAAGAGTTCGAAATAATTTCGGTAGAAATTTTCTTGGTTGTCCTTAGGGATTTCGAGAAAGAGAATAACCTTGTTTCTCATCCGACGCTGATCATTGACGAGAATGCATTTGGCGTTCCGGATATAGTCACCAGATTCTAAAGCAATTTTTTCAATCTCGTGGCCCGATACTTTCAGACCATTAACTTTAAAGACACTGTCTTTTCTTCCCTGAACGGTTAATTGGCCAAGATCATTTAAGCTTCCCAAGTCACCAGTTGCAAGAAAACCATCCAGTGCAGCTGAAGGCAATTGTGTTCCAAGAATTCCTAGCATCACACTCGGACCTTTGACGAAAATCTCACCGACTTCACTAGGCAGAGAACGCAAGCCTTTACTGTTTCTAATCTCAACGTTCATAAAGGGAAGGGGAGTCCCAACGGCGGTTTCAAAATTTGGTTGGTGGTGATTGATCATCGTAACGCGAATCGATTCCGTCAGTCCATAGCCCTTGTGAATCATCGCATTTGGAAAAAGTTCACGCGCCATCTGAAGATGTTTAGCAGAAATCAAGCCACCCGCAAGCTGAACGTGCGAAACTTTTTGGTTCGCGGAAAGTTTCCGAAGCCTCATTTCATCCCATAAAATCTGAAGTACTTCTCCAATCAAAGAAATAAAAGTTCCCTCAATATTTGAGATGTGACGAAAGAGTTTATTCATCCCGAGGCGAGAGTTCACAAAGTGAGATTTTCCACCCGCTAAGAGTGTTGGAATAAGCTGAGTATTGAGGGCCATGCTATGACATACAGGAAGCACAATAGGACTTACTGTCTCTTGATCCAACTTAAAATAATCGATGAGATATTTTGAGGTCTCTAAAATCCCTAGAGCAGGAATACAAATCCCTTTAGGCTCACCGGTTGATCCAGAAGTATAGAGAACAAGACCAGTTTCTTCAGGAGCTTTAAAGAGTTGACCGCGAAGGGGAGAAGATTGCGAGTAATCGTATTTAAATTCTCCAATCGAATTTAAAATGATTGAATGAATTCTAGGTTTCGTAACCTGTGCCATTTCTTCAGTTGTGATCAAGACATCGATTGATAAGTTACTCAGCCATTTCTCTAAATGGGTTTGAAGATCGGTATAGCTAAGAATAAGGGGAATTCTTCCACTTTGAATGATCGCCAGAATCGCAAGACCTTGAGAGGCCTGGTTGGGAAGACTCACTCCCACTAAATTTCCAGGCAGAGTTGAGACATTCAGATATTTCTTTAGCTCTTGAGACTTTGAATCAATCTCAACACCTGTCAATTTGACATCCGAATCCTCTAAAAGAATTCTACTCCCATGGAGCATGAGGGCGTTGTTAATAGACTCGGACAAACTCAGCATAAAGCAGTATTCCCATGAAAAATTAGTTTCAGAAAAAAGACTAACATGGGGCCAGGTTCTAGCAAGTTACCCTGTAAAAAGATCTATTCATCATTAGAACACTGTCCAAACATTGGACAGTGTGAGGGTTTAAGCTGGATTTAATGACGAATAAAAAAGGATTTAGAGATGGATTGAAAATCATTTGCTTACATGACACCAGATCCAGCTATCGTGCAAAAAACTGATGAAGGTCATCCGGCATTCCAGTGTCGTCTTGATACATACTTCATGGGTGCACTCTGTAAGAAAGCCTTCTCTGAGGATTTAGTGAAGGATTCTGAAGTAACTGGTGCTTGTCACGGTTCAACTGGGCAGAAGTTTGGGATACGTCCAGGTTTTCCGGCTTTCTTTTTATTTCTTTGATTTAAACTGACAGACATCATAAATTTTTTTTCTCATCCATTGATGACGTGGACTCAAATGGACAGATTCATGCCAGACTTGGACGATTTGAATGGGGGGAAGTTCTAACGGTATTTCAAAGGTGTTGAGTGGCAAGACCTTAGTTAATTGTTGGGCAAGCCTGGCCGGCATAGCCATGAGAAGATCGGAATCTTGAAGAATCCAGCCAGCGGGCATAAAGCTTGAAAAAGAAAGAACGACGTTCCTTTGTTTATTTTTGAGACCCAACACTTTATCAATCGTTCCTGAAAGTTTTCCCTCCGGCGAGATAATTCCGTGTTCGTATTTTAAAAATTCAATGAGTGACGGGTTCTTCAGTAATGGATGTCTATTCCGGCATAAACCAACTAATTTATCATCAAAAAGTTTCTGTTGATAAAGTCCATTTGGTAGACTTCCAAAAAATCCTGCCACAGCTATATCTATAAGTCCTTTTTCTAAATCTTCTTTTGGCAAAATACCTTGGGTAGACTGGCCAATGACTTTAACAAGAGGTGCGTCCTGCCTAAGGACAGAGATGAAAGAGGGAAGGACTGCCTGCTCAAAATAATCAGTACTTTTAATTCTGAATTCCGCGGAATCTTTGCTGGGATCAAAAGTCTTTGGTCCCAATTGATTTTCAAGGTCAAACATGAGTTTTGTAATTAAAGGGCCTAACTCCTGAGCTCTAGGAGTAGGAGTTAATCCATGCGAAGCACGCAAGAAGAGAGGATCTCCAAGGGTTTCTCGTAAACGCTGTAGAGCATGGCTCACGGCCGGTTGGGAAAGTCCCAGAGATTTCCCAGCCTCTGAAGCGTTGTGTTTAGTGTAGAGAGCACAAAAAACCTTGAGTAAATTAAGGTCCATAGAGTTGATATTCATCATGTGAATATATCATATATTCAACATGAATTGGATAAATATATGAAAAAGCCCTAAATTGACCCCACTAGAGAAATTTCTCTCTTTCAAAATGGAGTCTTTATGAAAACGTTTTTAACTTTATCTTTTGTTGTTTTGACCTCTTTTTCAGCACCTGTCATGTCTCAATCTTTTAAGAATAGTAACTATCAAAATTATGAGCAAGAGCAAGAGAAGTTGACTCAGGTGGCGATGGCAAAAATTAAGCCTGAGCATGTGGAAGATTTTAAGCGAATCGTGAATGGACTTCTCTCAAAGATGCGCGCTCAACCTGGAAACATTAGTTACAACTATTCTCAAAACCAGGAAGACCCGACTGAGTTTATTTTTAATGAGCATTGGATCAACGGTGTGAGTATTAAAAATCACATGGAATCGGCGATGGTTCAAAATTTCTTCGGACAAGTAGGATCGTTCTTTGAAGAAGGCTTCCCTCAGCTGATCATCATGAAAGACCAGGGTTCTCATGAAAATTAATAAAGGATCTCTTGGATTGTTAGTCTTATTAGGTTTTGGAAATTTTACACACGCAAACACTTTTAAAAAGGAAACTAAAATGAAAGCTTTAATCGTCGTCACAAGTCATAACAAGTTAGGAAATACAGGAAAACAAACGGGATACTATCTACCCGAGGTCACTCACCCTTTCTTTGAACTGATTGACCAAGGAATTGAAGTTGAAATTGCGAGTCCCATGGGTGGAAAGGCGCCAATGGATAAGGGCTCACTGAATTTGGATGATCCTTCAAGTAAAAGAATGATGGACTTGAAAGTCTTTTCTCAATTACTAGAAAACACTTTGAAGTTGGAGGATGTGGATATCAAGCAATACGGAGCGATTATTTTCGCTGGTGGACACGGAACCATGTGGGACTTTGCTCAGACTCCGTCTGTAAAAACTGTAGCAGAAGGGATCTATCGTCAGGGTGGAATTGTTGCGGCCGTATGTCATGGACCAGCGGCTTTGCTGAATCTCAAAAATGAAGACGGATCTCCCCTTGTGAAAGGTAAAAGAGTATCAACCTTTAGTAACGATGAGGAGGAAGCGGCTGGACTTACAAAGGTTGTACCTTTCTTACTAGAAACAGAATTAGTGAAGCTTGGGGCTATTTATGAAAAAGCATCTTTGTGGCAGGAAAAAGTTATTGTAAGCGAGAGACTGGTCACGGGTCAGAATCCGGCATCAGCTAAAGGGGTTGGGAGAGAAGTTGCTAGATTGTTTAAAAAGTAATGACGAATATATTTTTTAAGGCCGGAAAAAGTTCCGGCCTTTCTTATCTTCCAAAAATGTAACTCGAGTCCTGAACATATTCTAGTTTCATTTTCAAATATCGCGCATCTGACTTAAGAATTTAAAATCGAAAAGCGGCAGAACTAAAAGTCACACTTCGATTTGCGATGCATGCTCCTTAAAAATTTTGAACCCTTCAAAACCTCTTCATTTTGCGACATCACCAAAAAGGGAGTGATTTCGAACGGTTCAGCTTCCAAATCTATAACTCGCTAAGGCCTTATCCCCTTCCTTGTTTAAAATCCCTTCCTCAACTCCAAAGGCCAAATCTCTGCTCGCAGTGGCAGTCGAAATGTCTTTATGTAGATTTAGATATTCTTTGCGTGAGAATGGTTTTGTTCCAAAAAAATTCTGAGCTATTTCCATCCGGTCTGATCCATTAACTTTCGCCGGACGAAACTGTGATTTGAAATCGATCAAAGTCTTTAAAATTAAGGATAAAGAAAACTCTATAAAGGCTGTTGAATGCCCTGCTTTGTCGCATATTTCAAGAACTCTATAATATCTTTTCTGTTCTTTATGAATCAAAGATTCAACCGAAATGTACTCAAAGATCGGAGAATGATTCATGAGGATTATTTGCTGCCAAAATCTTCCCATACGTCCGTTTCCGTCTTCAAAAGGATGTATAAATTCTAACTCATAATGAAATATGCACGCCTTGATAAGATAAGGTATCTCATTTTTTGCTTTTAAGAATTCGAAAAGATTTTTCATGAGACTGGGCACCATTTTCGCTTGGGGTGCCACATGACTAATTTTTTTACCTTTCAAAATGCCTACATTCTTCGTTCTATATTTACCCTCGTCATGAATGAGGCCTTTCATCAAATAAGCATGTGCCTTTAGGAGATCTTTCTCTCTCGTTGGCTCCAGCGTTGACATCATATCATAAAGTTCTAATGCGTTTAGTACTTCATGAATTTGTTTATTGGGTCCAATAACCTTCTTATTATCGAGTATTGCTGTTATCTGATCTTCAGTTAAGGTATTGCCTTCAATCGCTAGGCTATGGTGAATCGTCCTAATCTTATTTTCTTTTCTAAGTTTGATTGATGGCCTTACAAGAGCCGTACTTTTCAATTCACCTAAAATTTCTTGAATCTGGGAACTCAAGCTCAGGATTTGGGGTGTGATTTGGAAAGGTGGTTTGTACATATTTTGATAGTATCACATGATACTATCAAAAGGGAGGTTAAGTTCATTATTAAGAAGGATAGGCCAGAATGAGTCTAGAAAATGCGGAGCCGGTAACTACATTGAAATTCTAGTCTGTGGCCGTTCAAACGACCACAGACTAGAACATGATTACCAACCGAGAATATGCGCAAACATTAGCGGAGCAACAATTGTGGCATCACTTTCAACAATAAAACTCGGAGTCTGCTGAGACAGCTTACCCCACGTTATTTTTTCATTCGGAACCGCACCAGAATACGATCCGTAAGATGTTGTCGAATCAGAAATCTGGCAGAAGTAACCCCAAAGGCGAATGTCCGTTTTCTCGAGATCTTGTCTTATCATCGGAACAACGCAAATCGGGAAGTCCCCAGCAATACCACCACCAATCTGGAAAAAACCAATTGAGCTTTTCTCAGCGGTCTTCATGTACCACTCAGCAAGAAAAGTCATATACTCGATCCCCGTTTTAACGGTGTGCACGTTCTTCACTTCTCCGCGCATGCAAAAAGAGGCGTACATATTTCCGAGTGTTGAATCTTCCCAACCTGGAACAACCATCGGAATATTTTTTTCAGCGGCAGCAAGCATCCAAGAATTTTTTGGATCGATCTGAGCGTGGGCCTGGAATTTTCCTTTCTTTAAAGCACGGTAGAAAAACTCATGGGGAAAACAACGCTCCCCTTTGGCCTCAGCTTCTTTCCACTCATCTGCCATGATCGACCAGATTTTTCTCATCGCTGCTTCTTCAGGGATACAAGTATCAGTCACGCGGTTGAGGTGACGATCGTAGAGATCTTGCTCAGCTTGTTTAGTAAGGCCGCGCCAGTCGGGAATGCGCTCGTAGTGATCGTGAGCGACGAGGTTGTAGATATCCTCTTCAAGATTTGCACCTGTACACGAAATGGCGTGAACTTTATCGTTTCGGATCATCTCCGCAAGTGAGAGACCGAGCTCTGCGGTACTCATCGCACCCGCGAGAGTCACCATCATTTTTCCGCCAGAGACCATGTGGGCCTCGTAGCCTTTAACCGCATCCATCATCGCAGCAGCGTTGAAGTGACGGTAGTGATGTTCCATGAATTGGGAAACGGGTCCTTTAGTAGGCATGAATGCTCTCTGGGTAGTCCGGCTAAGAGGCCGGGGCTCGTTTTGTGAGGATAATTTCGCTTAAAAAACAGTTTTCCGTCAAGGACGGATTCCCCAGTTTTCAAAGATCTTATTCTGACGGAAGAATTCGCGGTAAACGCAGGCCCGATCGTTCAAGTCTTGCTTGAAAGAATCGAGATTTAGGGGTTTTGTCTCTGGTCCGCCCTTAACTAAGGCATCCATTTTAGCACCCTCGCAGTAGCTCACGTTCACATAATTTAGAACGTGGGGGACTCCCAAGAGCAAATGACACATGCGTGAGAGTGCCTTCTTTTGAGTCAGGGCAATCGATCCAGTTGAAGAATGACTTTCGTTATAGAGGCGACCCAGGATGCGGTTGATATTCTTTCCAAACAAGTCGCCAAAAGAATCGAGGTTAGAAATGGTGACCTCACGACCGCTATCGATATCCTGACGGACGCGCGAGAGATTGTCTCCGCTCATTTTAGAAAGTGTCTCTGTGAACCGGTCGCTGGCGAGCAGCTGGGCCACAAGAACCTGATCATCAGGCGGACTTGTTTTGAGGAGTTCAAACAAGGCGATACGAACAATTAATTCCAAACGCGACTGGATTACAATTGTGCCGTATTGAAGGCTCGCCTTATCGTAGATGATTTCAATCGGAGTTTTTCCAACAGGAGCGTTCAATTCCCGGGAAGATTGATCGTCCCAGTTTACTACAGCGGTCATAGTTACTTGATAGATCTCTTTTAATCTTGAAAGAGTCGAAGCGTAGATCTTGTTGAAAATCACATCGTCACTTGTTGGAGGATTTTTTTCAAGAAATGCAACGATCGTTTTGATCGCATCCATGGGAGACGTTTTCCAGCGATTGCTATTTTTATCAAAAGCAATCGACAGAGTTTGCAGAGTATCTGGTTGAAGAACCTGAGAGAGCTCTTGATTCACGAGGATGCGGGCACGATTTATCCAAAAGAGATAGTTAACTTTTACCGTATCTAGATCGGGGACATAGCCCGTACGTCCCGGCCAGTTATCAAGAGTATAATAGTTGCCCAAAGAATCTTGAAGGTTTTCATCTTTTAGACCTAGAAGGAAAAAAGGAGCATATTTTTTTGAGTAAATATCGAAGAGAGGATCTTTGACATTTGATTGGCTATTACCAGATGAATAATAATCAGAACTTGATGGGGCAAGAGTGCCTACAATACTTTTTATAATATTCCATCTGTCGTCTCGAGTTGCAGCGACCTTAAAGAGCTCTCGATTCTGTTCAATGAGACCGATCCCTGTCGACTCGTAAGTTCTGACGAGTGCTTCTCGAGCGAGGACTCCGTTCCTGCGACTAGCATCTGCGGTATTGGTCGGAGAGACACCACTCTTCACAAGATTTAGCCATTCAAGAAGAACCGGTATCTCACGGTCACTTAATCGCACGGCCTTACCCAAATCGAGATTACCAACATCGCTGTATCGGTTTTGTGCTTTAAAATTTAAAAAAGATTCAGCGTCCTTCATCTGACACCATCGATCTGACATCGTTTCAAGAGCGCAAGAATATCCCTCAAAAGCAATCGATCCATCGGTCAGTTTTCGTAAATCATGGGCGAGGTTCATACTCCTCACTCCCTCAATCGTAGAACCCAGAATCATCGCCCCGGCGGTGAGACCAAGTCCAATCGCCGGATTCACCATCGCTGTCATGGCACCAACAGAGGCGATCACTGCAGTTGCAGTGTTTAAGACCGCAGGATTTTTTTGCAGGCATCTTTGGTTCGATGCGATTTGATTGAAGGTCGTGTTAGCGGTTGTCACAAGACCAGTGAGAATGTCGGCCTTCGATGGAGTCGCTAAATCTTTTTGAGATTTTTGTTGAGCAAGGTAACCCGCCCGTTCAACTTGAAGATTCATCAAGTTGGTATTGATTTTATCCAGATAAGAGGGGTTCGTTGTTTGTGAGAGTTGAACCACCAGCTCCTGCTCTTGAGCATTGAGCTTAGCGATTGATTCTTGGGTACTCGTCACGTTGGTTAAATTTGTGAGTTGAGCTGATAAATTTCCAAGTCCAGCAATCGCCCCGCCCACACTTTGGCAATCCGGATCCTTTGAAAGATCACGGAGAATATTGGCGAGGGCCTGAGAGTCAGCAAGAGCGGCCTTTGTCCATTCACCTTCGCTTCGGCAGTTGGCACTGAAATAATTGAGAAGATTTAGTCCCGGAGTATCTTCGGAAAAAGCATAAGGAGACACACTGATGAAGAGTATGAGGAGGATGAAATTTTTCATGGCCCAAACTAGCATTCCCCTACCTTGAGGATAACTTTAATTCGCGGCTCTGATAAATTTTACATTAACAATTTGGTTAGAGGGAGTAGAGGTACTTCAAGACTTCCGGAGCTTTGGAGTTGTCGTACTTGGCTTTTTTCATCAATTCTAAAAGATCTTTCTGTTTGATTCTAGCAGCGGCGAGCTTCTGGCAGCCAACGAACTCAATGTCGTCAGTCACGGTAAAAATAGATTCGTGCTGGGGCCAGAGATTTCCGATGTCGTTTGCCCCCCCAGCGCAGAGTGGGAAGAAGTGGTCAATTTTGTAGTGGTCTCTTGATTCAGAAAGCTTGTAACCTCGGGCCCGATAATTAGCGAAAACCAGTTGCTTAGTACTCGGATCCACTGCTCGAGCGCAATAGGCGATGTGCTCGGGGTAACGGTATTCAGTAGGGCTCGTACAAATCACACTCGGAGTCATCGATTTATCAGGACTGGGCGGAAAATCCGGCATGTCACTCAAGCCCCATGCAATTGAGCTAACCAGCAAGAAAGAAACCAGGATCATCTTTTTCATGCAGTTAATTAACCTTCAAATTGATCCCAAGCCAAACAGAAAATAAGGGTTTGAAAAATTTCCCTTAATCCGACTTAAGTGGTTTTAATTCAGCAGTATTTTCCATCGATCCTTTCGTTTTAAATCCTGTCATATGGGTTTATTCTTATAGATGGAGGCCCTCATGAAATCGTTCATTTTTCTCTGTCTTCCTTTAGTGTTTCTTCTCTCAAGTTGCGAGGAGGGAGTGCAAGGTCGCTACAAGGCCTCATTCCCTGATCTACCAGCACCCGAGCTAGGTGAAGAATGGAGTTCACAAAATGAGGCGCAGGCAGAAGGGATCCTGGCCGAAATGTCGAAGGCCATTAGTCAGCGCGAGATGGATAAAGAGTACACCGCCCGAGACGCCCATCCTAAGGCACATGGTTGTCCGAGTGCGATCTTAAATATTGATCCTTCGAAACTTGATCCAAAATATCGTCATGGAATTTTCGCGAAATCAGGATCTCATGAAGCTTGGGTGAGATTTTCTAATGGTTCTCCATCCGGCGGATCAGATCTCGATGCCGACATCCGTGGAATGGCTGTGAAACTGATGAATGTTCCAGGCACTCCTCGTGGAAGTCAGGATTTCGTGATGATCAATGCCCGCGAATTTTTTTCTAAAGACGGAGATGATTACGCTGAAGTATTTAAGGCCCTGCTCGCCAATCGCAAGTACGTCGGAAATAAACTTGATCTTGGGCTTTATGCCATCACTCATCTTTTCAGCGCGAGCAGATTGATATCAGCAAGAACAAAGATCGGAAGCTCTCTTGCGATTCCCTACCACAGCTCGACCATCTATAAGCTTGGGAATCACTCGATGCGATTTAAGATGCAGCCTTGCATTGCCGTTGATAATAAAGTTCCCAAAACGGCAGATAAAAATTTCTTACGACAAGTACTCGCCGATTCTTTAAGTAAGAAAGAAGGGTGTTTTGATTTTTATCTAGAACCTAATCTTCTTCCTAAAAAGCAGCCCGTCGAAGATCCTCGCATTGAGTGGAAGGAAGCCTCATCTCCTTACGTGAAAGTAGGACAACTTCGAATTCTGGTACAAAAAGATGTGACCGCAAAAGTTCAGCGAGATTTTTGTGAGAACCTGAGCATGGATCCGTGGAATACACTTCCTGAGACTCGTCCCATGGGACAGATCAATCGCATGCGAGCTCTAGTTTATAAAGAAATCTCGAAGCAGAGACATCAGGAAAATCAAACCGTATCGGTGGAGCCAAAATCCCACACGCCGTGTTTAGATGAGAGAACAAGTATTCTTTGCAAGGATCCTCGTCGCTGATTCTTTAGGTGCTGAGATAGTCAATCATGGAGACTAAGATGAAATGTTGTATTGTCGTCGCAAGCGAAGGACAGAACCTGGAACTCGCAAAAAAATTTGAAGAGACTCTCAAGAAAAAAGATGTGAAGACCGTGATCCTTGACCTGGTGAAAATGAATCTTCCTCTTTACTCAGGTTCTTCTGAAAAAATTAATATTCCAGCAGAATTGATGGCGCCTTATTTAGGAGAGTTTTCTTCTGATGCCTTTATTTTTGTGGCGCCAGAATATAATGGTTCTACTCCTCCAACACTTTCGAACTTTCTCGCGTGGGTGAGCCGCTCGAGCAAAAGCTGGAGAGAGCACTTTAACAATCGCCCGGTCGCCATCGCATCTTTTAATGGCGGAGGTACGAATATTTTTACGGTCATGAGAATTCAACTTGCTCACCTCGGGATGAATGTTTTAGGTCGCCACGTTCATGCTCATTCGAATAAGTCTGCTGACGTAGCTACAATTGAAGCCGTTTGCGATCAACTCATTTTGCAGGCCCAGAAAAATTAAGGAAGACTCATGGATTTTTTTCAAGAAGCACCAACACTAAAAAATCAATTCGAAGACGACCGGGTCTTAAAGCTTTATTTAGAAAAAAATCTTTCACACGAAACTTTTCAAGCGATTACTCCTGACCTGAAGCGCTTTGGCGAAAGAGTCATCACTGACGTTTTAAAAATGGCCCAGGAATCAGAGGCCCATCCTCCGGTTCACGTTCCGTACAATGCTTGGGGGAAACGTGTGGACGAGATCCGTGTCTCCCATGGTTGGGTAGGACTTGATAGAGTTGCTGCCGAAGAAGGTATTGTGGCGATTGGTTATGAGAGAAAGTTTGCAGAAGAGTCTAGGCTCTATCAGTTTGCGAAACTCTATCTTTTTCATCCATCGTCAGCGATTTATTCTTGCCCACTGGCCATGACAGATGGAGCTGCCCGCCTCATTGAGATGTGTGGAGACGAGAATTTAAAAAAACGTGCATATGTGCATCTCACTTCTCGTGATCCTTCTCAGTTCTGGACTTCCGGGCAGTGGATGACGGAGAGATCTGGGGGATCTGACGTTAGTGGAACTCAGACCATTGCAAGAAAAGACGGAAATGGTTTCAGACTCTTCGGAGTCAAGTGGTTCACCTCAGCGACCACAAGCCAAATGGCCATGACTCTCGCGAAAATTGAAGGTGATCCCTCTGAGAAACTTTCCCTTTTTTATGTCGAGCTAAGAGATGAGAAGGGAGAACTCCAAAATATTCAGATTAATCGATTGAAAGATAAAATGGGAACGAAAGCTCTTCCGACGGCCGAGCTCACTCTGACCGGAACGCCCGCGGCCCTTGTGGGAGAAGTCGGTAGAGGTGTTAAGACCATCGCTGTCCTCTTCAACGTCACTCGTTTGGATAATGCCTGCTGTGCCGTTGGTTACATGAGACGAGGCCTGGCCCTCGCCACTAGTTATGCGGAAAAACGAGTCGCCTTTGGGAGAAAATTAATTGATCACGGATTGCATGCTGACACTCTCGCCGATCTGCAAGCGAGGTTTGAATTATCTTTTCATCTCACCTTCCACGCAGTGAAACTTCAGGGGAGAGAGGAATTAAAAAAAGCGACTCCGACAGAATCGGGGGCCTTAAGACTTTTGATTCCTTTGGTGAAGCTTCATACCGCAAAAGAAGGTGTCTCGATTGCTTCAGAAGTGATCGAGAGCTTTGGTGGAGCTGGGTACATTGAAGACACGGGACTTCCAGAAATTTTAAGAAATGCACAGGTGCTCTCGATCTGGGAGGGAACTACCAATGTTCTGTCTTTAGATGCGCAAAGAGCGATCAGAAGAGAAAATGCAGGTGAGGATTTTATCAAAGACCTCAAAGCCCGGTTTGAAAATTTGAAGACGGCCGAAGTTAAGAAAATTTCGACTGAACTCTTTTTAATTCTGAGTCAAGTAGAGAAAGACTTACTGAATGTAAAGCAAACTGAGGATGAAGACGTGGCGACGATGGCGAGAACTCTTGCCTTTAACTGTTCTCATATTTATGGCGTGTCGCTCCTGTTAGAGCAGGCCGATTGGGAGCTCCAACAAAAGAAAAAATCAGTGACTCTTCTTTCTGTGAGAAGAATCATTGAGCGCGGTATCTACAACACTCAAAGATCAACTCCCGAAAGAAGAAAAGAGGCCTTGGAGATTATCTCTTCTCTTTGATGAGAATACTTCCTAAGACAAAAGTCGTGAGAGCGATTGTAATCGGGTAGTAGAGTCCGGCGTAGATGTTACCTGTCGAACTCACGAGATAAGTTCCAATCAACGGAACCATCCCACCAAAGACTCCATTACCGATGTGATAAGGAAG
>JBBQGK010000095.1:0-13930 GCA_038322885.1 Bacteriovoracales bacterium
TTTAAATTCCATTCTTGCCCAAGCGTCAATCTCGTTTGTGAACTCGACACCAAGGTCATTACCCTTAGAAAAGCGAACACGATCAACATCAATCTCTGCAGGTCTGAGGGTCTTAGGATCTTTCTTCATGATAAATCCTTTAGCTGAGTGAATTTTAGTAAGGAAACGTTAAGGCGGGATCGGAACTAGATTATTATCTCAGGGTTTGAACAAGACGAGAAACACTATTATCCTAGAGCAAAATTTGCTCTAGGATACCTGTTTTAGTAGGTGAAGGGTTTGTATGATTACGGGATGATTTTTGTGACAATGTCTGAGCCTTGCATTTCACTCGGTAATAACCAGGTAACCTGCAGACTTGAAAACATCTGACGGTTTTCTTTCAACCAATCTCGATTTACACCTTTTTCTTTTAACGATCCTTGAGCGACACCAGGGATTCTTAAAAATCCAGGAGCGACTGCTGCCTGGTGGAAACCAAAATGGGCAGAACTTGAGGCCTCGCGTAGATCACCCACCATGAAAAGGGGGATGCATGCAGAGGCGCACATATCAAAAACCCTCGTGGTAACCCGGCACTCTGTCGTTTTAGAGTCGCATGCCTTTTTTATCGCTTGAGAGAGTTTATCCATCTCTAATTGAAATCCCCCTCCACTTTGTAAAATGAGTTCTACGTTTATGCCAGGCTTCAAGATTTCGCCCACGTGCTTGAAGCCACGGAGATCTTCCACTAAATCACTGAGGATATTACCTTCAAGATAAATAGTTTGAACGCTAGCTTTGAGCGAGTAGGTGATGTTGTAGTGCCTACCCTGATAGAAATAATTCTCATCAGAGGCAAGTGCACTCAAAGTGAAACTAAAGAGCAAGAAAAGAAGGAGAGATTTCATTATTTCAACTTACATACAGATAGTTTAGACCCCTCGCCCATCGTGACAGTCTTGCCTTCGATGGCAATGGTGTAGCGAACATTGTTTTGGGTGTAGACGAGGTTCACACTCTTAGGCGCATGATCAAGAGTTTCAATCTCGATTCCTGGACCTTCAAAGTTAAAGGAGATTTTCTCACCTTTGGTTTTCATCTCACCACTAAAATGCAGCTGATCTTTTGCTTTTAATGTGACGGTACAGTTTTGACCGTGGTGAACTCCGGCAGGAAGGATGTATAAAACCATTCCTTCCACTGTCTGAGAGAAGGCATTAAAAGAGAGCATAAGTGCAGTGAGAGCTATCATCTTTTTCATGAGAATCCTTTTTGGAGGGCACTGTACGTCCTCCCAAAAAAATCTCAAGAGCACACGTAATAAGTTCAGGGTTTGAGATGGGAAATGGAAGGCGAATGAAAAGCGGATGGTGGATAAGGTCTCAGAATGATGATAACAAAAAAAGGGGACCTTAAAAGGTCCCCTTTGAAAGGTCTTACGGTCTAGAGCGGTTTGAATCTTCGAGGATGTGTTTCACACAGTTCACTTTTTGTCCGACGTGAGCTGATCGCTCTTTTGGAGAGTTCTTAAAGAACTCATAAAGAGAGGCCCCATCTTTTTTAAGATCTGATGATGGGCTTCTGATTTCCATCAAGAATGACCACACTCCATGCTTGAGGTATGCCCAGTCTTCGAATGCGCCCGCTGCAGGATAAACGACTGCACCATGAGTTCCAGTCTGATAGCCATTAAGCTTAGCTGCCTTGGCGGCCCAAGTCGCGAGCATGTTATCGTCAAGAGTGGCATAGTCACTTAAGTAGGTTCCCCAAGGATATGTAAACGATCCCACATATCCATGTACAGAAACCGCAGACACGATATTTTCTTTATCAATGAAGTCCGCAATCAGAGTCGTGCTCTTTAACTGGAAGTCATGTTTTGTGTCACAAGCATCTTCATAGTCACGGTTTGAATCGTGGGTGTTTTTATCTGATCCAGTTTCTTCGCGGCGATCGACGTTATAACCGGAAATGTTAAGAACTGGAATCACGTAGAACAAAACAGTGGAGTCATACTGAGCGATGACATTGTCTGCGAAAGTGAAAGGCACATCAGCTGCAGCTCTCTCGTTTCCGTGGTGAGTTCCTACAACGAGATGTTTTACCTGCGCAGAACTCACATCTCCGATGATCATCCCGACAATGTCTTTTCCTTGATCATTTTTTCCAAGAGTGAAGAGACTGACATGTGGTTTTTTAGCGTAAGACTGAAGACGCGTAAGGATTTTATCGTAGTCATCAGCGATAGCGGAAAAAGACGACAAAACAAAAGCGAGGCTCAAAATGTAGCGAGACATAAAACTCCTTAGGTAATAAGTGTTTTTAGGTTCTCGCCCGTAAGAGATCATGTCAATCAGGAGAATGACTGACTAAGAGGCTCTGCTTTCTCCGTCGGTGTATTTACTCGATTACTGTTGGCAGAAAGAGTATTAATAAATTCTAACACTGAATTTTTAGATAACGAATCGATATACCAATGAAGGTAGCAAGCTCCTTCTAGACTTCCTATCGGATACAAATAGGAAATGAGAGTTTCTCGAAGCAGGCTGAACTCATTTAAAATATCAGTAATGTCGAACTGAGTAAGGACGGCCCTCTGAAAACCATGAGCCTTAGCCAACTCGATGTCATCTCTAGATCCCTGCTTTAAAGAATCCACAAGACTATTTAAGATCTCCGGCATGTGATCAAGAAGGATGATGAAAGTTTCTTTTTTGCGTTTCTCCAAATTAGTAAGAACATTTTTTTGCCACTCTGAAAGTATGAGTGGACTGAGTGACTCAATTTTTTCGGCCAGGATGATGAAGTCGGGATTTGTGTTTTGCTTTTCCATGAAAAAATCATAGCACTTTAGAGATTAAGGGTTTCTAAATTCATGAAATAAAATTGGTAAACCTTTGCTCCACTATTCGTAAGGCAACCTTTAGAAAAAATTTACTGAACAACTTTTTCTTCTAAAGCAATTGTTGAAAGATGGCCTTCTGAGTGTTCCTCGGTTACGTACTTAGAGCACTTTTTCTTGCCTTCAATCAGTTTTGTATTCACCTTTTTTACTTGGTCGGGGAGTGCTGGCCTGTCGCTTCTTTTTAAAAGCCTTAAACCCTTTTTGATAGCGTCTGCAAAACCTTCTCTGCCATTTCGGTCAAGGAGCCTTTTAGTACGAAAAAAATTGGCCCAAATAAATTCGACGTATGTGTTGTCAGGATAATCAAACTTTCCTTCCTTGCGTATCATCCAAGCCAGACTGCGATAAGGATCATCCGCCAGACCTCGTACATCAAGAGGAAGATAATAAGGACTTCGTGGGCCATCTCCAAATTGATCATTTAAGTATGCAAAATGCTTTTTTTTCATCAGCGACCAAAATTTAGGATAGCTAAGGTTGCGATTTGAGAAATCTTCACGAACCTCGATGTAAACTTTCTTAACTCTCGCGTGCCAGAGCGCAAGCGCAAGGTGATGGTGGTCAATTATACAAAGTTCTTTCCAGGGAGAAATGACCACGGGAATGGGATGCTCTTTTACGTAAGCTTTAAGCTTCGCTTTTTTCATTTTCATGAAACGTAAACTTTTAAATTCGACCTCCATGTGTCCCACAGCAAACTGTGTAGGTTTCAAGGCGAGTATGGGTTGATACTTTTCAAACTTAAGTTTTTTCGTTTTCGTTTTCTTCTTAGTCTTTTTCATATTCAAACCTTATCAAATTTAAAAGTAAGAGAGGCCTAAGGCTATCTAAAGATGTTTGAAAGGAAGTCTTTCAGAAAGTTCTTTTATGATGGCCTCAACACCTTTTTTTTCCGAAGTAATGAATTTTTCAATCGCTTCAGAAAAGCCTGAGTGGTTAATTTTATGAGCACTATGGATCACAACCGGGCGAAATCCTCTTGAAATTTTATGTTCCCCTTGGGCACCGGCCTCGAAGAGTGGGATTTTTTGTTTAAAGCAAAAATCCATTCCCTGATAGTAGCAAAGTTCAAAGTGAAGGTTTTGAACGTCACGGTTCGATCCCCAATAGCGACCGTAGAGCCTATGTGAATCGTAAAAGAAGAGTGATCCGGCAATGGAGTTGCCGTCATGAGTTGCTTCCACATAAAGAATATGATTCTTCATGCGCTCAAAGATGAGTTTAAAAAATGCTGGTTTAAGGTAGGAATTGCTGTTTTTCTTATCAATAGTGGAGAGATAGAATTGGTACATGCGTTCGGCGTGCTCACTTCTTAAATTTTCACCCGTGTATTGAGTAATTAGAAGCTCAGGGAAGTCTCTTTCTTGCGTAAGATTTTTTGCTTTCTTCGTTTTAAGATCCAAAAGAAAATGTTCGAAGTTTTCATAGTTTTTGTTTTCAAAATGATATTGAAAACTATGTCTCAAGAGGTAGTTATTTTTCTCAAAGAAGGGGATCTCTTTTTTCGAGAGAAAAAGATAATGGGAAGAAGACAATTTATTCTGGGCAGTAAAGTTTTCGGCTTGGTCGAGTAGTCTCTGCGCCTTAGTCTCATCAAATTCTTTCATTACAAAATGCGAAGTCGTGACAGGGGTCAAGGGCAGCATAGAAGTCATTTTTGGGTAGTAGGGAACGCCGTACTGCTCAAAGGCCCGGGCCCACTCCCAGTCAAAAATGTATTCACCATAACTGTGAGACTTGATGAAGTTGATAAGAAGACAATCCTCATCTGAAATGATCGAAGGTAACCAACCGGCCTCAGCGCCGATGGAGCCACTATCCTCGAGAGAACTGAAAAAATCATACTGAAGCAGGGCCTCATCTGAAGGAGAAGCCCTCTGCCAGAGATCTTGAATGGAACCAATAGATTGATGAATCGTCATGGTTCGAATGTTAAGGTTCAAAGTATGAAACGAAAACTAAAAAAAAAGGGGATCCTTTCGGACCCCCCTCTTGAAAACTGAAAACGAAAAATTATTTTGCGTTGAAATTAACCATCAACTGGCCGTTATTCATAGAAGTTGTGAGTGAGCAATTTCCTGAAAGGAAAATTGCACGTCTGTGGAATACACGAGTGTAGCCCATCATTCCGCAATCTACGTCACCGTTTGCGCCTGCAAATACAATTGCATCACCGTGAAGTGAAAGACCTTGAATCGCAACGGTCTTTTCAAACACAACTCTGTATTCTGGAATAGGCTGTGGCATTGGTGCAGGAATGCATCCGCCGTACGGAGAACAGTGAGTGTAACCGCCGCCGTATCCACCACCATTAGGCCAGTTATATGGGCTGTAAAATTGTTGAGTAACAGTTACGTGAGCAAAACCTGCACCAGTTGTTTCATCCATTTGGAATGAAGCATCTACTTGGTCTGCGCGAGTTGTTCCAACAATAGTAACATCGAGAACAGTTTGTGTTGTTCCAGCGTGGGCAAGTGAAGCACCAAGAAGGAGTGAAGCGAGAAGCATTTTCATGTAGTCTCCAAAGGTTATAGGTCAGAGTGAATAAAAAACTTATATCATAGAGAATCACGAAGAGTTAAGATGAATTGTGGGTCTTCCTCTGTTTTAATTTCAATAGCTTAAGATTTAATAAGGCCCTAAGCTCATTAACATGACTTTAAGTAGGCGCTGAAGGGACGAAAAAATGCGCAAGGGGCCCATTTAGATGGATATCAAAAGTCTCTATCAAAAAGTTTGTGATTTTGAGAAAGCTCAGAGTCCTGGTGCAAAGATCTTGTCTCAGTGCAAGGCCGGATGTTCTAAGTGCTGTTATGTCGATCTGTCGATTTTTTCAATTGAAGCTGATCAGATTCGTGATCATTTTAAAAAATTAAAGGTTGAAGAAAAAGTCATGCTCAAGAACCAATGGGTAAGGCCTGCAGGTGAGGCCTGTGCATTTCTTGTGGATGAGAAGTGCTCAATCTATGAAGCAAGACCCCTCATTTGTAGAACTCAAGGGCTCGCCTTTAAGTACAAGCAGGAGGAAAAAGAGTTGATTGATATTTGTCCACTCAATGAAGAGATGCTGGATGTGCTCACCACGAAAGAAGTTTTAAACCTGGACCTCTTGAATACAATTCTTTCGCAGATGGAGCAGGCCCATCCATCGAGAGGCCCGCGCCAACCTTTGCGAGAACTTCGCGAAGAACTCAAAAATCTTTAAAGACCTTGTTCTTGAAGACTCATTAAAAGTGAAAGCTTTTGCTTGAGGTGATTGAAGGTAAAGGGCTTCACGATAAATTCGTTGAGTCCATAACTCGCCATCACCATCACATCATCGATGGCATTTTCCCCCATGTAGAGAACCGGAAGATTCATACCTTCATTTTTCCATTTCTTAATACTCTTGAAGATGTCTTTTTTGTGGCCATGGATATCGGCGAGGATGATCTTGAAGCGAACTTCTCGGATGAGTTTTTTTGCCTCAGCACTACTATGGGCCGTTTGTACGTCAAAACCACTTAAGGTCAAAATCATTTTGAGGCGATGAAGAAGTTTTGTGTCAGGTGAAACGATTAGTGTTTTTGTCATGGGGCCCTCTCAAGGTGTTGAGCCCTTAGTATGCACAAACATATTTTCAGAATTGTGGAGGAATGTGAGAGGAAAAAATGACCTCTACCAGTCTTTCATCGCAAAAAGCGCCACGCCGCCCGTCGTGGGAACAGGCATAATGGTGACTTCTTGTTTGTGCTGATGCTCCTTGAAAGAGGCACGTGCCCAGTATGTACCGATGAAAGCACCGGCAACGACATCACTTGCCCAGTGGCGGTCCTCTTTTACCCTCGAGATTCCTACCGCCGAAGCAAATACGTATGCAGGAATTCCTGCGGCCCAGCCGTAAGAGTAGGCAAGACTTCCTGCGGTCACAAATGCAGCGGCCGTGTGCCCAGATGGAAATGATGATGGCCACGGTAAATAATCTGTGCTGTTTTCAGGACGGTTGCGTCTGGTGAACGCAGAGATAGAAACTTGCGAAACAGTGGTGAGAAACAATGCCCGTAAATATTTTACTCCGTTGGGTTGGTCTAAAAAAAGCTGACTAGTGCCCAAACCCAAATAGAGAAGTCCATTGCCCAGTTTTGAAATTGTATGAGAGTCGCGCTTGCCGATCAGAAAACTTCCACCATCTTTGTTAAATTCATAAATTTTTTGATCATAAGTCCTTACGGCAAAAGTTCCGGCCAAACCGGTCGCCAACATGGTGACACCGGTCCCATCGATGCCTTCTTTCAGCGTGGGTTTGAGCTGATCTTCCCAGACCCAAGGAATGAGAGGTTTACCCATAGTGGGGTCAGTCCAACTGAAGGCCGCAAATGAGAAAAGGGTCAGAAAAAGAGGTAATAGTTTTTTCATTAGAATACCAAGATCCCTATGTTAATGTAGAGACTGTAAATATCAATTCTGCGACTGCTGTCTTTAAACGTTACGACAGGAACATCTCCATCATTATTCACTCCTTGAGAACGATCAAGTCTCTGGTGGGAGACTCCGTACTCCATAAACCAGACTTTGTTATTTGTTCCATTGTACATGTTCCCGATGGCAAAACCCTCGACTGGGCCATTGTACTGAACACGGGCCGAGTGAGAGGTTTTATAGATATGGGGAGTATTGTGGATATAAAAAACTGTCGGGGCCTTTCCGACAAAACCTCTGACGTAAATGCCCTTTGATTCGGTCCAGGGAAATTTTTCAAAACGGTAGCGAAAACCGGTTGTAAAAAGCGTATCCCAAATGAGATATTCTGAAACGCTGTTGAATTTTACAATAGAGCCTACTTCCCAGGCAAACTGAGAATTAAAGTAGTAGCCCACATCAGTCTTAAAGTTCAAGCCGATGCCTTGATCTTGTCTGTCAAAGTTATACCGATACATGGAAGCATTTAACCCACCCGCAGCGAGAAGGTGCAAACCTGGTTGGTATCTATCCGCTTTGAAATAATATTTATCTGCAAAAGCATTCGTTGAGATCAAGATCAGAATAAGAAAAAGAATTTTAGAAATCATAAGTCACCAACCCTCCGACTTTTTTTGTGTCGTAGTAGGGAGTAAATGAAATATTTGCTTCATGTTTCCATTCAGGAATGAGAGCGAATGGGTTTAAAATATATCCAAGAGTATGTCCCCACCAGGAATCCTGACCGTGGAAGAAGAGGGCGAGCTTCTCCACACCAATTCCTATGATCGTTCCGTAGACTGGGGTCTGATATAGATCTTGATAACTAGGCCTTTCGGTAAATGATTCAATCGTAAATTCAAAGGCAGCAGAAGATAGAAAGGTCCAAAAAAATGCCTCCACTCTGTCATATCCACGTGAACGGTAAAATAGAAAATAATAGTTTCCAGTGATTCCGTGCTTAAAAATGTTGTAGTCAAAATTGTCGTAATCGAAGTGAGGACTTAAGATATTATGGCGCCAGTTTTGGTAGGAACCGCCTTCTTTGATGACTTTCTTTTGGGTTGCAAAATATCCGGCCCATTGAGTGGCGTAGCCGATCCCAAAATTGAGGGCCTTTTCTCCCGCAGATGGTTCGTAAACCCTAGGAACGTAAGGAATGATTTTTAAATCTTCTTTTGTTCCTTCATTTGCCCAGAGGTTAAATGAAAAGAAAACGAATAGTACCGTAATGAAGCGAAGTTCCATCCTGAATTTATAACACAGGATGAAGGTTCTCTACCTCTAGCTAAACATAAGAAAGGCTTTATTGATTTTTTTTCTGATTATCTTTGAGCTTTTCGTTTAACTTTTCGAGATTGTGTTGCCAGGTTTTATCTTTTGACTTCAGCCTCATCTCTTCATCAGCACTTCCTGCATTTTTCACTTCAATAATTTTTTGAACGAAAGGGTAAAACGGTGATGAAGGATTTAATTGAGAGAGCTCGAAGTACGGAAGGAAAGGTTTGAAGTCTTTTGATTCGTCTAGTTTATCAGCTGCGAGATCGGCGAGTTCTTTTTCTGGAATTTTATTTGTTTCATTCGCATGAAGATCTTTGACAGCGTCGTGACCTATCACCATGTGAAGGCCTGTTTCGAGATCAGTCTTTGTTCCGGCCTTCTCATCGGTGACTTGCGCTCGTCCTTCAGTCAAGGCGAACTGAGAGATATCTTTATCACCAAGGAGTTGGTGATTGATGAGAAGTCTGGTTCCGCGCACTCCCATCGTTGCATACTTGGTGCGGTAGACGATATCCCCGTCTTTTTTTGCTTTGGTTTGAACCTTACTCGCGATCTGGCCTCGGACGATGGTAGTGAGTGTTTGGCGATTTTCTTTATCAGTGAAGTCGAATTTACTAAATTCAACCTCCGAGTCCGGTGCGATGGAGAGATAGGTGTCGTCAATCAGCAAGATCTTCGCAAACGATCCCTTCTCTGTAATGACCGAGTCGCTGACTTTAAAGCGCTCGCCCGTGGAGATGATATTTTTCTTCCCCTCAGACACCCTGAAAACTTTCCCTTTGAAGATTTTAATTTGTCCGATAAAACTCGGAACCGCGCGGCCCTTTTCCTTATCGAAGGTAAAATCCTGCGCAAAGAGGGATGTGGAGAGGAAGAGGACCATAAATAAATTTTTCATAATTTAAGATTAAGTATGTAAGGAATTTTTGTCCATTGATTGTTTTATTTAGTCGTTGTATAATGCCCCTATGATGATTCAGCATCGCCCTCTGATTTCGGCCCTCACTACCACCACCCCTTAGGGGTACATTTTAGTCTTTTCCCTCTCAAAACCTGAGGGATTACCCACATTCATAGTTTAAACAATTTACTTTTTATCACGGTTTACCGTGTGGAGAATTTTATGATGAACGAATTTGATCATCGCTCACTTGGAGCGAGCTACGACCTCTTTTCCTTTTTTGAAGAGGGGCCTGGTTTTCCTGTCTGGCACTCACGCGGTCTTAGAATTAAAAATGCTCTCATTAATTATTGGCGAGAGGTCCATTTGGATTATGGGTATCAAGAGATCCAGAGTCCCATACTTTTGGATAAGTCGCTCTGGCAGAAATCGGGGCACTGCGATTACTTTGAAGAAAATATGTTTTTTTCATCCGTGGAGAAAAGAGATTATGCTATCAAGCCCATGAGCTGTCCGGGTGCGATTCTTCTTTTTCAGCAGAAGAGACGCTCGCATCGTGAACTCCCCATGCGACTAAGTGAACTAGGGCTCGTTCACAGAAATGAAAATTCCGGATCTCTACATGGTCTCATGCGGGTCAGGTCTTTTGTTCAAGACGATGCACATATTTTTTGCGGAGAGGAGGATCTCTTTTCTGAAATTAAACGAGTGATTGAGCTCATTCAAAAAATAATGAAGAAATGTGGTCTAAATTCTTATCATTTCGAACTTTCGATTCGTGGAGGAGAGAAAAAATTTTTGGGCCTTGATCAAGATTGGGACTTCGCTGAATCCCAGCTCGAAAGGGGTTTAATCGATGCAGGTCTTCCTGTTATCAAAAAAGAAGGGGAGGCGAAGTTTTATGGCCCGTCTCTTGATCTGCATTTAAAAGATGTTCATGGCCGCTCATGGCAGTGCTCTTCACTGCAACTAGATTTTAATCTCCCTTCACGCTTTGATTTATCTTATGTGAATGAAAAAGGAGAAAAGAAGGTTCCTTTCATGCTCCACCGGGCGATCTTCGGCTCACTTGAGCGCTTCATTGGGATTCTTCTTGAAAACTTTGGTAAGCATTTGCCGTTATGGCTGCATCCTCATCCGTATCAGATTCTTATTCTTCATGAGGATGCTAAAGCCTGGGCGCAAGAGATTTATCATTCACTGAGGAAAAAAGGCATTTATTCGGAAATGAAGTTCGTTGAGAAAAATTTGAAAGACGAGGTAAAGAAAGCCTATGAGGACATGGTTCATTCTTTAATCATTGTTGGATCCAAGGAAGCAAAAGAGAGATGCGTGAATGTAAAAAACTTAAGATCGGGGTTGAGTGAAAAGATCTCAATTGAGATTTTTTTAAAGTGTAATATCTAAGGTCAGGACCTATACTAGGGCCATGAAGGCTCCAGATTATCGATACCAACCTCTTAGACCATTTCCTTCGTACATCTTTGTACCGGGTAAAAATCCTCATCCCAAAAAGGATGGTGGTCACATGGAAGGCATGGGTGAGCCTGTGGTTTCTCCGATCGATGATCCGGCCAAAAACTTGGACCTTCGTTTTGCTCTGGACCTTTATAACTTTGGTTATTTTTGGGAGAGCCATGTGTATTTTGAGGCCCTTTGGAATGCTCACAACCGAAAGGGGAGTGTGGCAGATCTTTTAAAGGGCCTCATTAAACTTGGTGCGGCTGGTGTTAAGAATCAGATTGCGCAGGAGGAGCTTGCTCTCGAGCACATCGAACGCGCTAAAGAATTATTTAGGGCCGTACAAAATAATGAAGGTGATCATTTTTTAGGTTTTAACTTAAAAGAATTAATCGATACGCATCATAAAAAAAATCCCCGCATTGATCCACTCTGGAACTAATTGGTTTGAAATTTGCATTATTTTTCGATGACCAAGAAACAACGGAGGTTTTTATGCAAATCTATGACTATCTAAAAAAAGATCATGAGGAAGTTAAGGCACTTCTAAGTGAACTCGTAAACCTGGCCGAAGATGACGATTACAGAGAAATTTTAATCGAGCAATTGGCAGCGGCACTAATTCCCCATTCCCGGGCAGAAGAATCTGTTTTTTATAATACGATTCGTGCGGTAGATGCAGACTCAGGCAAAGTGATGCACGGATATCGTGAGCACATGGAAGCTGAAGGTCTTTTGCGCGTTCTCCAGGCCAAGGACCGTGCGTCGATGAACTGGAAACAAACCGCTCTGAAACTTAAGGCCGCACTCGAGCAGCACGTAGAGGAAGAAGAAACTGAAATTTTTGCTCAGGCAAAAAATATTTTGACTGATGCGGAAGCCGAATCTATCGGAGAAGCTTTTAAGGCCCTTAAAGCGAAAATATCCGAAGAGGGAAGCGTTGCTCAAGCTTTCGATCTTATCAAAAATCTTATACCCCCAAGACTCATGAGTAAAATTTCAAAAAATGCTCAGAAGCAAAAAAGTGAGAGACATCGAGCAACCTGAGCTCGCATAAAATAAATGGTGCCAAAGGATAGCTTCATAGTCGGATACTTAAAAAAGATTCAAAAAGCTTGAATTCATCTTAAACTGAATAGATGTTCAAAATTGTCTTCCTATTAAGTTTGTTCCTGGCCTCTTTGCCTGCATGGTCTCGCCAAGTGGAGAATAGCGATATTCATTTCTTGTTTGGTTACGAGGCGTTTTTAAATAAAGATTTCACAACGTGCATCCGTGAATTCAATCTCTCGTTAAATGAGCAAAAGAGAAAGCACCTTATTGCTAAGGCCACTCTCTTTGAATCGATCTGCAAGGCAAAGCTCGATGAGAAAGATGAAGCGGCTTATGCGGCGGTGAGAATCAAAACCAATTATTTAAGTTCCTGGGATCGTCGGCACTTTGTTCGTCTTAAGAAGTACTTGAATGATCATTTCGACCGCGCTCTTGAAGAAAAACTTTCTCAGTCAGAGAGAGTTAAAAAATTATTTTATCTTTTTTCTCCTTACTATGGCAGAACCTCTTACTCCTCTGGATTTCAAAAAAAAGAAGGCACCTCCACGGGCCTCACGGCAAGACTCTCTTATCTCGACTGGAGTCTCGATTTAAATTTTGAAAAGTACCGTCTGACCACTCGGCATGACTTCACTGGGTTTAATCAGACTCAGGGACATCTGGGCATCACTCACAGATTTTCCCATGATTTTGATCTCACAGGACGTTACACAAATCTTTCAAGTAATACTCTCTCTCAAGATGCGATTCAGATTTACGGCATGGCCACAAGCTATCAACTCTTTAACCGAACGAAAATTATTGCTGATTTTTACCATTCTCAGTACCCCAAGAGTACAGTGGGGCGCCTTTCGGTTTGGCAGACTGATCTTTCTCTCAATCAGTATTTTTACAAATTTGGGAATGTGGAGCTTTGGTTCAATACCGGAGTCGAAACCACTCAAGCCTCATCAAGCCAGTTGAAGTCAAATCTTCTGACCATTAATGATCGTCTCAATTGGAGAAGTTTTTTCGATCTCAATGGCCGCTTTAGCCTTGTTTATCTCACTCTCGGATTCTGGGGAGGGCGCGAGCTCTACGGCATACGTAACAATGGAACAATGATCTTCAGTACGGCAGAAGAACACCTCGGAGGCCAGTATGCAACGGCTCGCTACGACCTCAGTGGACGCTCATCACTGACGCTCAATTATTTGCGCGAAAATGTCCGTATCGTTGATGTCAACGGATCTTCTAACACCCTTATGGGTACCTACACTTACCATTACCATTAAGAGGTCTCCCGTGTTGTATTCGTTTATGATCATTCTTCTCACAACAACCTCATTTGCTGCCGTTCAGGTTGAAGATCATTCTTTGATCTATGAATCTTATAAATTGGAAAAAAGTGGAAAGGTGAAAGAGGCAATTGAGCGAGTAAAAAAAGTGATGGGATCGGAATCTGATAGCTACGGACTGAACATGCGCATGGGTCATCTATACCAGCTTGAGAAAGATCTGGATAAGGCGACAACTTTTTTTGTCCGGGCCGGAGTGCTGAAGCCAAAATCCCTCGAGCCTTGGATTATTCTTATGGATTACTTTTACGAAAAAGACATCGTGAGAGGCAAAACCTATGCAGGGGAAATTCTCTCGCGAGATCCCGCACATAAAGAAGCGGCAGAAAAATTTCTTGAGGCCTGTCTTAAAACGAACTCTCACTCTTCAGGATTGGATCAATCTGAAGAGTCCCTTAAGGCTTGGCCTTCGCATCTTTTTTTTCTTGAGAAAAAAGCCTTCTTTCTCGCCAAGCTTGGAAAAAAGGCAGAAGCTAAGGCGGTCATTGTTGACCTCCTGCTGCTCGATCCCGACAATGCTTTTGCAAGAAACTTTATGAGCACGGAGAATTAAAACGAAAGGAAAAGTCATGA
>JBBQGK010000096.1:0-13864 GCA_038322885.1 Bacteriovoracales bacterium
AAACGGTACGGCGAAGTTTTGAAATCTCTCCTTGAGATGAGACAGCTCTGTTTATGGCAAAAGCACCCTGCCCTTCAATCGACGAAAGTTGATTTCTTGATGGAGAATCTAGAGCAGCTCGTAGTCGAAGGTCACAAGACACTTATTTTCTCTCAGTTCACGACCTACCTCGACATGATTGAAAATAAAATCAAAGAGGCCGGTTGGAAGTTTGCTCGTATCGACGGCTCACAGAGTATTAAAAAACGTGGTGAGATGGTTGAGTATTTCCAGAATGGAGATGCTCAAATTTTCCTGATTTCACTTAAGGCCGGGGGTTTTGGACTCAACCTCACGGCCGCAAGCTATATTTTCTTGATGGACCCTTGGTGGAACCCTGCGGTCGAGAGACAAGCGATCGATCGAGCGCACCGTATTGGGCAGGAAAATAAACTCACTGTTTACCGTCCGATCATTAAAGATTCTGTCGAAGAAAAAGTTCTTATTCTTCAGCAGAGTAAGCGCGAACTCTTCCGGGATCTCATGGCCGAAGACGATGACGACTACTTCAGCGGAAAACTCAACATGGAAGACTTTCAGCATCTTCTCACCTAGGACATTTATGAAACTCATGACTCTCCTCCTTCTCTTTGTGAACTTGAGTTGGGCGAAAACTTTCATCTCAGAAGGGCAAACTTTTACGTTTGAAACTCTCATCGAGCGCAAAGATGTTGTGTGGGGGTTTGATTTCTTACCTGATGGCAGAATGATCTTTTCCGAGCGAAACGGGAAGATGGTCATTCTTGATCTCATTTCAAAAAAAGTAACTGAGCTTTCTGGAATTCCAAAAGTAAATGCCCTGGGACAAGGTGGGCTTCTTGATGTGAGAGTTCATCCAGATTTTAAAAAGAATAACCTCATTTATTTCACGTTCTCTCAACCCGTTAATAGTAAGGCAACAACAGCTGTGGGACGCGGAAAACTCGCTGGTGAGAAGCTTGAAGAAGTGAAAATTCTCTTCTCAGGGTACGAGCCCAACGACAACGATATCCACTATGGGTCGCGCCTCGTTTTCGATGGAGAGGGACATATTTTTTTCTCCATGGGTGAAAGAGATAACCGAGAGCGCGCTCAAGACCTCGCCTACCATCAGGGGAAAATGTTACGCCTCAATGAAGATGGATCCGTTCCAAAGGATAACCCTTTTGTGAATATCAAAAACGCAAAACCAGAAATCTGGAGTTTGGGACACAGAAGTCCTCAGGGGCTTGTGATAAGAACTGGCACTAAAGAGCTTTGGGAGGCAGAAATGGGTCCGCGTGGTGGCGATGAACTCAACTTAATTCTTCCGGGAAAAAACTACGGCTGGCCACTTGTGACTTATGGGCGTGAATATTACGGACTCTCTATCGGAGTAAAAGAAAAATCTGGTTTCGAGAATTCTATCATCCATTGGGTTCCGTCGATTTCACCATCGGCCGTCACGTTTTACACAGGGGATAAGTTTCCCAAGTGGAAGGGAAATGCGTTCCTTGCGACTCTGTCAGGTGAGCACATTCACAGGATTGTTCTCGACGGAAATAAAGTTATTAAAGAAGAGAAAATTTTAGATGATGAGGACTGGCGCTTTCGTAATGTAAGGACTGGTCCAGACGGCTACCTTTATTATTCAACGGATGAAGGGAAGATCGGAAGATTGAAATAGTTACTTCGGTGAGATCGTTATGGTGATTTCTTCGTCATAGGTCATTTTTTCTAATTTAAACTTATAGTTTTCACTCTCTACTGTTGTGAGAGTTTCTCGTCCTCGGCGGTCAAGCTCTTGATGTAGGATAATAGTCTCAGTTGTTGTTTCATTCGAAATTTTGAGACCTACAGATGCTGTCCGGTGAGAATGTTCGGTGACATTTTTATGACTAAAATAAATTACTTCAAGTACTTTACCATCCGGTAAGAGCCAAGGCTCACGGTGATGAAGCACCACGGATTTATCCATCTCTACTGGACGGAGTTTCGATTTTTCGGTCGTATTCTCAATTTTTATTTCAGGTGGAGGAACAACTTCGTTCAATTTCTCAGTTAGAGCAAAGACCGGAAGCGAAAAGAGGATAAAACAAAATATTTTTTTCATCGTAGTCCTGTTGTCGCAAAAACTTCTTCTACTCTGATGTCCAAGCTGCACTTGAAGTGGCCAAGGGGACAAGCTTTATGTCCATGAAGACCACAGGGCCTGCAGCTGAGGGGCTGACCAACATCAATCACTACAGAATCAAGGGCCAATGGTGTGTAACCAAAATCCGGAGTCGTTGAACAAAAAATAGCAGTCGTCTTTGCGTTTACACTTGAAGCCAGATGAAGAGGAGCCGAGTCGTTAACAAAAACTCTTAGCGCTTTTTCCATGAGGGCCGCGGAATCCAGAAGATTGAGTTTCCCACAGAGATTTTCGACATTCGGAATATCTTTTAAAATACGCTGACAGAGATCTGAGTCAGCTAGTGCTCCGATAAAATAGACTTTACCACTTGTGCTTAATTTTTTGGTGAGCTCACGATACTTAGATTCGCTCCAGGCCTTAGTAAACCAAACTGAAGCAGGTGCGATTACATAATAAGGTGAGCCAGTGAACGGAGCGACTTTATCTCGATTTTTCTGAGTTATGGGAAGCTCTGGTCGATAGTCTTTTGAATCATTTGAAATTCGAAGGTTCGGTGCAACTGGAAGGAGCAACTGCAAGTTTCGTTGAACTTCATGCCAGACAATTTTTTTGTCATTCTCAGCTAAGTGAGGAATCTTATGATCCACCTGATGAGTAAAAAACATACTCATTGGGTTCTGTTTGAAGCCGGCCTTGAAAGGAGCGTGCATCAGCGACGTAAGGAGCCCGCTATTGAAGTGTCTCTGAAGGTTGAAGACGAAATCGAACTTGATCTTCCTCAGCTCAGAAATCAGACGAAGTAAATTTCGAGTTTTTCCACCCTGCTTATCCCAGATCCAAACTTTATTAACAGAACTTAAACCCTGAATCACTGACTCATTGCCCTTACGAAGAAAGAAGTGAATTTTCGAATGGGGAAATTGCTCTTTGACCGCACGTGCAAAATGAGATGCGAGAATGGTATCGCCTATGAAAGCAGTCTGGATAATGAGAATTGTTTTAGACGAGGCGTCATTCATACGTTAGACTTATTGTAATCTGAGCAGATTTTAAAAACTATGGAAAAGATCACAGGGATAATCCCGACATTCAACGAAGAAGTGCATATCAAGGAAGCGATTGAGTCGCTTTCGTGGTGTGATGAGATCATCGTTGTGGATTCGTTCTCAACAGATAAAACTCTTGAGATCGTTAAGAGCTTCTCTCAAATAAAACTTCTCGAGCACGCCTACGAGCATTCAGCGGCCCAGAAAAACTGGACGATTCCTCAAGCAAAACATCCTTGGATTTTTCTTCTCGACGCTGATGAAAGACCGACTCCGGAGCTTGTGCAAGAGGTTCAAGGAATTCTCAAGAACGGAACAAAAAATTCCGGTTTCTGGATCTATCGTCGGAACAATTTTATGGGAAAAAGAATTAACTTCTCGGGCTGGCAATCAGACAAAGTGATTCGTTTGTTTAAGCGTGACGAGTGCAAGTACCAGAACAAGCACGTGCATGCAGAAATTGAAAGCTCTGGTCCTATCAGCATGTTGAAAGAAAAACTTCTTCACTACACTTATAAAGATCTCAATAGCTACTTGAAGAAGGCAGATCGCTACACCACTTGGGGAGCTCAGGACCGTTTTCAGAAGTTTCAGAAACAGGGCCGCAGAATTGGGATTTTGTATCTCTTCTTTCGTCCTCTCGGTCGATTCGTGCGGCACTACTTCTGGCGCTTAGGTATTCTTGATGGAACCCACGGCTTTGTGGTGTCGGCATTAGCGGCCTATAATGTATTTATTAGAGCGGTCAAGATCTGGAGACTCCAGAACGGCGAGAAGATCGAGGACCCGTTTAAGAAATAAAACGGATGATATCCTGATAAAAATAGATGAATAATCCGACTTTTGTTCCCCAATAGACCAGATTAAGTACCGAAGCAGCGTTTTTCATAAAGAAAGCTTATCTTTAACCTAAATCTCATGGTGTAAAAAACCCGATATCTGGTATTTTTTACTTATACCCCAATGAGGAGACCCCATGAGCCTTCAAGAGCTTATCAAGAGTACTGAACTCGACATGTCCTCTGAGCAGGTCAAGGCCTTCTTTTTAGGAACTCTTTGCGCTGAGAAGCCACTGAACTTCTCGAAAGCGGTGGATGAACTTGTCTCCACAACTCCCGAGGCAAAGGACATTCTCGAACGTGAACTAAAAGTTCTTTGGGATAAACTCTCAACCAATACAGGAAAGTCTTTAAAAGACATGTATCCCGATAACAAAGACACGCGGAAATTTCTTGAAGTCGCAAAAGATCAACTCGATTATTTTCTGATGGGAATGAGTCTCGCGGGAACTAGTCTTGATAATTGCAAGAGTGAAGATCTCGCCGCTTTCTTAGATGAGATGGAAGACTGCCTCGAAGACATCGAGGATTTTCTTTCTGACAAAAAAGCTGAGGTTGAAGAGGGAGAAACGTTAAAAGAATTTCTGGTTGAGGGTTGGGACGGATACGTCGCGACTAAGCGATCAAATTAACTATTTTTTCTCTGTAAGAGTATTTAAATTCTGGATGCTCGAGAGAGAAAATCTTGAGGCCTGCGTTTCTTAATTTGCAGGCCGGGCATTTCAGACAGCCTTCTCTTTCAATGCCTTCATAACATGTGACAGTATTTTCCAAAAGATAATCGAGGACTCCAAGCTTCAAGCCCAGTTCCATGGTTTCTTTTTTATTCATCGATACTAATGGAGTTCTAATTTCGAATTTTGCATCGGCGAAATCCAGGCGAAGAGCTTCCTGGATGAGATCCATGTATGTCCGAGAACAATCTCGGTAACCAGAGTTGGCCCCTTCGAGTTCCATCACTCCCATGTAAATACATTTCGCTCCGAGAGAGTTCGCGTGAATAGATGCAAGGCGGGCCATGAGTCCATTGCGGCCCACGACGAGTGTATTGGGAGCATGGCCCATTTTATGTTCGATCTTTTGATCATGACCGATGAGAGCACTGGTGGTGATTTGTGAGAGGCAATCAAGATTGAGTTCAGTGTGATCGACTTTAAAGTGTATACAAATTTCGCGCGCGCGAAGAAGCTCGATCGAATGGCGTTGATGATACGAGAACGAGATAGAAAGAACATTATCTGCTCCGAATTCATTCACAGCGAGACTCAAGCAGAGGCTTGAATCCATCCCACCTGAATGAACAACGATAGCTTTTTTATGCATTAGTATGGTCTCTTGATTTCCCAGTCGTAAGCCGTCTTGATGATGAATTCAAGATCGTCATGCTTGGGAGTCCAGTCTATTTTTTTATGAATGCGGGTAACGTTTGAGACCGTGGATGCTGCGTCCCCAGGGCGACGAGGAGATTCAATGACTTTAAAATCAACCCCTGATACTTTTTTTACGAGAGTGAGGACTTCTTTCACTGAGAAACCGTGACCATAGCCACAGTTCATGATGTCAGATTCTCCCCCTTGAACGAGGTAGTTTAAGGCCGCCACGTGGGCCGAAGCGAGATCAGAGACATGGATGTAGTCGCGAACACAGGTGCCATCTTTAGTGGGATAATCTGTTCCAAAAACTTTAATCTCATCTCGCTTACCACATGCCGTTTCGCAGGCAACTTTAATTAAATGAGTCGCACCTGGAAAGGATTGTCCTACTCTGCCTTTGGGATCAGCACCAGAGACGTTAAAATATCGAAGGGCCACGAATTTAAAATCGGGATTCGCAAAAGCTGTGTCTTGCAACATTTGTTCTGTCATGAGCTTAGAGAATCCGTAAGGATTTAAAGGTGCGACTACTGAATCCTCCGCAGAAGCTCCACCATCGGTGTTTCCGTAAACTGCTGCCGTAGACGAGAAAATCAAACGAGGCACTTTATGCTTCAAGCACTGTGAAATAAGAAAATGAGAATTGAGCGTATTATTTTGATAGTACTCAAGAGGTTTCGAAACACTCTCTGGAACAACGATACTTCCAGCGAAATGAAAAACGGCTTCGAATTTTTTTGCCAAGAAAACTTCATCGACTTTACTTTTATCGGCAAGATCTAGAACGACGAGCTCACCCGCTGTCACGGCCTTCTTATGACCCGAGCTCAGGTTATCAATGATTGTTATATCATGACCAAGCTCAGCTAAGGCCAGAACTACGTGAGAACCAATATATCCAGCGCCACCAGTAACTAAAATTCGCATACTATTCCTTGAAATTATCTTCTTGCATGAGAGTGTTATGAGAGAATTTTCTTTTAATCAACACGCGACCGGCATTATCATAAAAAATACTTTCTCCGTCTAAGTCCCCTTTCTTATCATAACTTTCCTTGGATGATAACTGCCCGTTCTCATGATAACGCTTCAGCTCACCCATATAAAACTCCTTAGACCAAGTGGTTGAAGCTGATAATGCTCCCTCTTCTTGAAGTTTTCCGTTCTTGTAAAACTTTTTTCGAACCAGGTACAAATCCTCACCCTCTGACTTGAACTGGGATTCACTCTTGAGACGATTTTCTGTGTAGTATTCTTTTTCCCAGACGGGTTTTTTATACATCTCCACAGCTTCCGCAGCGAGAGTTCCGTCTTCGTGATAAATCGTGGTTTTCTTTTGGTCGCCCAAAATCTTCATCTCATCTTTTAATTTCCCACTTGAAAAATAAGTCACAAGTTCAATGATCTCCCCATTAAGATAGCGGGCCTTCTTTCCAAGCTGGCCTTTGAAGTTAGTGAACTTGAGTTCCTGAATTCCCTTGAATCCGCAAAACTTCGCATCAATATCTGTATAGGCCTTTGGCCCACAAGTGATCAATTGAACCTCTCCGTAATCATCAAAACCAATTTCCATTCTTGGTTCACGACGTGGAGATTCATACCAAGCGATACCTATAACGGTCTTGCCTTCAAGGTATTTACGCTCTAGACCATCCTGCTTTCCGTCTTTAATCTGGAAATCTTTAACGAGAATTCCGCGAAAGTTTGTACAAGTCACAAGACCTGTTTTTCCTTCCCAAGTGTCTTTGCCGTCAAAACGGCAAATTTCCGCAGCAAAAACAGAGGAAACAAATAGTATTGAGGTAAATAAATATTTCATAAAGTTTTTAGGTACTCAATGACTTCAAGCTTATTCTCGTGGGTAAGTTTTTTGAATGATTCAAAGTAGTGACCTTGATTTGAATGACCATGCTTAGTTGTATCATAAACCCGTCGTGATACGAGATCGACTGATTGATATTTAGTAAGTCCCAATTTCGCTTCATCAAAGCGCTCTTTCTCACCTGCATTTTTAAGAGAAAATTTCGCCGGACGAGTTGATGGTTCACTTAATAAATCATACACCGTTGGAACAGAAGCATTATGAAGATAAGGGAAGCGTGCCCAGATTCCCCACAATTTTGGAGACACATAACCGTGCTCGGGACGACGAACTGATTGCATAATGTCGTTTAATGGATTTGTTGAGATCAAGTCATAGAGTTGATCAGTGAGGGCATCAAGACGATCCGAATCTGTTTTCACAACTCGCAAAGGGATGTGCTTCGGAGAAACAAAGATGGGGTGACCTTGGAGATCACGAAAGTGATCGCCATGACAACCTTGGCAGCTTTGAGAGAAAATCTTCTGGCCAGCCGTGGCCTTAATTTGATCGATTTTAAATGGATAGTTTGGAGACAAAAATTCTCCGAGATAATTTTCTGCCGTATGAACCTTGTCGAAATATTCACGAACGTTTTCTGGTGTCTGACCGGCATCGAGTTCAACGGCAATCGCCCAACCACCGAGTTCTCCATTCCCTTCCCCGTCCCAAAATGAACCAGACTTGCGTTTTTCACCGTAGCCCCAGAGATGAGGAATTTTTACCTGACCTTTGCGAAATTCTGGCGGCAACGGAACATTTTGAATTCTAAAAAACCACGAACGAATGAGACCGGTGGAAACCAAACCTTGAGTCTCATTCGAAATTTTCGAATTCCCAAGACCAGAAGTAAATTCCAAGGCACGCTCATGGAGCTCCTTAAATTTTGGATTCTCATGCGGGAGTTTTCCCCAGAGTTTCATCGCAAGAGCAGCGTCGGTGCCAATTTGCCCAATATCGATATTTTTATTTCCAAGACCGATGATGTACTGGCCAGCGGCCTTACCAGAGTGACAGGCGACACAACCTAAAACTCCAATCTGCATTCCTTCGTAGGGAACGTTAAAGAGACCCTTAATACTATTGTCTTTGATGTTCATTCCCCAACGCTGATAGAGAGGGCCTAAGTCACCAGTGCCGATACCAATTTTTTTCATCGTATCGTAGAGGCGAATCATGTCCGGCGAAATCGCCATCCCTCGTCCCTTATAATAAAAATTTAATTCCCCAAAGGCTTTAGTCGCTTCTTCGTGTTGTTCTTGACGGACATCTTGCGCGAATACGGGTAAACTTAAAGTAAGAGCTAATAGAAGTATTTTTTTCATCTCAAAACGTTATCAATAAGAATGGGGATGTTCAAAGGATGCGAGTAAATGAAAGAACGTCCGACAAAAAAGGTCCACTAAGCTGGAAAAGAAAATTCTCTATTTTTCAGAACGCTATCTTCTCCCTCTCATTATGGTTTCGAGGGCCTTGTATTTCGTTATAAACAATGATTTTCATTCGTTTGATTCGGTTACAATTTTCGGAAACATCCTGAAACCCATGTTCTTTGCTATTTATCTCTTTCTTTCAAGTAGCAAGAATAAGCAGCTCGATCTCGGAGCTGCCCTAGGTTTGATCATATCGTTCTCCGTTTTTCATTACCTAGAGATTTCCCATGAAAAGCTAGACCCCATTTTGCGTTACGTGGTGGGGACCTGTTATCTATATTATATTGTGATGTTTTTGATTGCCCTGAGAAACTTAGGAAGATCATTTACCATTATACCGACTTTCATAGCTATCAAATCGAATGGTCTATACTCTATCATTCGACACCCTCTTTACTCATCCTATATGCATTTTGCATTCGTATTTATTTTAATCAACACAACTTACAAAAATGTTGCTCTTTTTGCTTTAGCGTTTGTTGGTATGATTCTGAGATCAATCTCAGAAGAGAAATTTCTTAATTCTGAGGATCCGACTTACAATGAAAAGATGATGTCAAAGCCGAGATTTTTTCATTTTTACATTTCATTTCCTGTTGTTGTGCTCGGAGTGATAATGATCGGATTGAAATTCTTATGAGCGAAAAACAAAAAACGGTCTGCTTCTTTAATACCAACAAGGCCTGGGGTGGTGGTGAGAAGTGGCACATGACAACGGCGAAGGAACTTGAACGGAGAGGGTATAAGTCGATTGTCGTAGCTCACCAGTATTCACAGCTCCGGGATAAGGCGATTAAGGAGAGACTTAACGTCTACTCCTTTCGAATTGGAAATCTTAGTTTTCTAAATCCAATAAAAATTTTAACAATTGCCATATTTCTCAAAGTTAAGAAAGTAGATGCGATAATTTTAAATCTGCCTGCTGATTTGAAACTAGCTGGAATCGCCGCAAAGATTGCTGGTGTGAAGAAGATTATCTATCGGCGAGGAATGCCTCACCCGCTAAGTAATACGTGGTTAAATAGATTTCTTTTTTTGAGAATCCTTACAGATGTCGTGGTGAATTCGGAGGAGATTGGTAGGAATCTGAAGAATGGGAATGAGGACTGGTTTCCGGCGGAGAAGATGACTCTAATCTATAATGGAGTTGATCTTACGAAGACTTACGATAAAGAGAAAAAGCTTTACCACAAGAAAGGCGATGAAGTTGTTATTGGAAATGCGGGTCGCCTGACTGAACAGAAAGGCCAGAAGTACTTAGTTGAAGTTGCGGAGATTTTGAAGAAAGAAGGGATGAATTTTATTATCCTTATTGCTGGCGAAGGTGAACTGCACCAATCATTACAAAAACTGATAGATGAGAAAGGACTTAAGGATCATGTGAAGCTGCTTGGGCATGTTGATGATATGGCCGGATTCATGAATTCATTGGATGTGTTTGTGTTTCCAAGTTTGTTTGAGGGGTCTGCGAATACGTTGATAGAAGCGCTTAGTTTTGAAATTTCTACTATCGCATTTAATGTGAGTTCCAATCCTGAAGTAATTCAAGATAATATTGACGGCAAACTATTTGATTTAGGTGAAACATCGCAGATTGCAGAACATATTCTGAATAAAAGCTACACCCATACCAAAGTATCTCAGACCTTTAAGGAGAAGTTTGACTCTCAGAAAAATTACAATCAATTAATTAACTTACTTAGCAAAAATATATTTTAATTAAGCGATTGGGTGTGGAAAAAGTGGAAGTTTATTTCCCGAGTAAACATTCGGATTAATGTAACGATGATCCCAGTTATCAAAAAAGAGTTGTTGTGCCTCTGGTGAAACTGCTCGAACACAAAACAAATCATTCGTTTGTTTCGGTAAATATTTCGGAATGCTGAAGCTTCCATAATGAATTGTTTTGAAAGGTTTTATCAGGGAAAAATCGCCAGTACCTGCAGAAAAGAAATCTAAAATCCTTCTATCTCCTGAAAATCGCCAGTATCTTGAAATACTTTGAATATCGTCTTTAATGATATTTGATCCGAATTTTTTTAAATGACTATCATCCATAGAAAAAATGAGTCCCGGTACCAATTCTTCAAAGGAGCGATATAGGCTACTTTTTAAATTTTCGGTACAACCAAAACCAAAATAAAATCCCCCGCTTGGTTCTATCGAAACACATACCGAGACATAATAAGATTCAAATTTCCAATAAAAAAATCGAAGTTTATATCCATTCGGCAGCTTGTAAGGAGAAATTGGAAAATCAACCTCCATTGGCGAAACTCCCAAGAGCATAGAACTAATTATAACATGTCTCTCAATTAATTCTTTCAGAGCTCCTGATTTTGCATGCTTTAAGGAAGTTGATATACTACATCCATTCGAGGTCGGAGGACATAATTGACCGATGTCTAAACCTTTATTTTTTGCTATAGATGTAATTAGCATTCTTTGTTTAAATAAGCCGTTCTCCTTGAAAAAGATCGGAGTGTTGTCATGAATACAAACTCTTTCAATGATTTCCATTAATGCTTTGAAAAATGCTAGATCTGCATTTTCTGAAACACCCCATGATCTGTAGGTCCTATCCCTATCAACCAATTCAAGCCTGACCGATAATGGCAGACTGTACTCAATTGATTTATTGTAAACATGATAATTTAATCCAAAAGATTGATTCAAGGCTTTAACGAGATCTTGGATATTCATCTAATTTTTTAATTTCCAAAAATCCATAATAAACAGATGGCTTGGCGTATCCATACTCACTTTCGAATTATTAAAGAAATAAGGGATCGCTGCGTGGAAAAGAGGTATAAACTCAATCTCTTCATTCATTGTTCTTGTGATTTGCTTAAGCAATTCTTCTTCGTTTCTGTCACTACCAGCATCCTGATATTGATCGAAAAGCTTTTTGATTAATCCTTTATGATCCCGAAAACGAGATTCAGGTGAAAAGTATTCAAAATTTATAGCTTCGACCGGTACACGAAAATCAGTCGACATTACATTTAAAAATAGATCAAATGCTCCAGACTTCATCATATCCATTGCTCTAGAAGTTTCAACATCTGGAATAATTTCAATATTTAAACCCTCAATTTTTTCTAAATCTTTCAGAAGTTCTTTTATTGATACCTTGAAGATGGTTTTGTAAGTATGAATCTTTATTGAAGTAGGGAAATTTTTAGGCCTTGCTTGAGGACATTTTTTTTTGCTTTCCAAAATTTCACTTTCATCAACATAAGCTTTAGACTCCGGTGGAAAATATTGATGACTTCTACGAGCCATTCTGTTCAAACGTTCAGGAACTTTAAACTGCTCCTCAAGTTTGCATTTAAACCACTGACGGTTTTCATGGGACCAGACATTTGTATTATATTTATTGAACGAAATATAGGTCAAGGCATCGGAAGGAACGCCAAGATATGTTAGTTTTGAGTCTTTTAAAAAACGATCTTCATTAATGAAAAAAGACTCCAGACTAATTTGTCCAAGATCTACCTGATTAGTTAATATTAAATCAGCAGTATCCTTTCCGAAAGGATCAACCAGTTTAATCAATGAAGGATATTTACTAGAATGAATTCGCTGATGTTCATTTTTTACAAGTAAGTAATCACTCCCCTTTTTCAAATAAGAGAAGGGCCCTGAGGAACAATTAACAAAATCCCTACCAAAAATTTCATCCTTAGAATACTGAGTTCTATGAAGAACCCCTAAATCAGGAAGCGATAAATAGTAAAAAAAAGACTTCGTTGGTTTGAATAACAAAACATGTAGCTTTCCATCTTTTACATTTATACTTTTGACGACATCTTTTAATACAACATGAGAAGAATTAAATTTTAAAACTCTCGCAAGAGACTCGTAAACATCTTGAATTGTGATTCGGTCTCCATTTGAGAAGTACGACTCACGTATTTCGATGGTATACTCCTGTGGCGTAATTACATCTATTTTTGACGCTAGTTCCAGTTGATAACTACCGTCTTCATTCATAGAAACCAATCTCGCTGTCAGATTTTCCAGCAAGTAGAATTCAGAGACATACGATATAAGTCTCGTATCAAGCCTTTCATTAATATCTTTTGGTTTCAATGCTACAGAAATCATAGAATTATTATCTCTATGGCAGCTTAAAATTACAATCAGTAGAAAGAGATATTTTAACAATGACCAGTTCCTGAGCAACCACCTGTGCCTTGGGTGTCTGAATGATCGCCTGAGGAGCTTTCCTGCGATTCTGGGCACTGCTCTAGGATTGCTTTTGACGTACCAGCATATGATTTCGCAAAACTAAAAAATACCAACAAAGAGAGTAGAAATTTCACAAATCCTCCTATGTTTAAAAAACCAATATAATATATATAACAATTAATTAAAGGCTTCATGAAACTATTACAATGAATTTAAACCCTTACAAACAAAGACTTACACGGAGAACGTTAGCAATAATTGTTCAACTATCATTAATTTTTTCTCTCCTGCTAGTTTTTTGCCTGATAAGCGTTGCCTATATAAATATAAAACAGAATTCTCTAGATGAAATAAACAAGAGATTGGCATCGTATTTTAATGAACTTTCAACAGCTATCAATTTTACGACTTTTCCTTCAAGCCTGAAGCTACTCCAGCAAAAAACCGGATTAAATGAAATAGCTATCTTCCGCGACGACTGCACTTTGCTTGCATCCTCATCTTGGTTCTTATCTGAGAAAATATGCAATGGATCAAAAACAACCTTTCAGACAACATCAATTAATTTTAGAAACGAGAATCTAAAAATTTTATTTCATCAAAAAATAAATTACGAGGAATTACTTATCCGAAATAGTAGCTTCTTGATTTATACATTTTTAATTTTTTTTCTTGTGACTTCTTTATCTCTAAGTTTTTTTATAAACGCGTTTTTTTTAAAACCTATCTCTGTCTTAACCAATTATGGAGACAAGTCAAAGTCCCTAGAATCTTTTGAATACAATGAGTTTAGCATTATTCACAAAAAGCTTCAGGAATTCGAGCTTAAGGTAAGAAGTATTGAAAAAGAAAACATTCAATTCGAGCTTTCTCGAACAGTTGTTCATGATATTCGAAATCCACTTTCCGTAATTGAAAATTTATTAGATAAAGAAATCGGAACTAATTCATCTATACGCACTCATATTCGTGAAATTCAATTTC
>JBBQGK010000097.1:0-13863 GCA_038322885.1 Bacteriovoracales bacterium
TGGTTTCAAGTTAATTCAGTGAATGCTGCGACGGAGAGACTCTCATTATATGGAGGTCCGCTCGGAGGAACCGCTACAACTGAAATGATGAGCTTTGGAGGGAACGGCTACGTCGGTATCGGTACCGGTGGGGCGGCCCTGACATCTCAACTAACCGTTGCAGGAAATACGAAGGTTCAGGTTGATAACGCAAGTGGAGCGCCATTTAATTTAATGATTGCAGGGCAATCAAATCCAAACCAGCAGCTTCTCATAGGCTATAATACAACGAGTGATTTTGGTTCTATTCAGGCGATTAAGCAGACTGTTGCGCCCATGCCTTTAGCTCTAAATCCAGTTGGGGGTAGCGTTGGAGTTGGAACAACTGCTCCGCAGAGCACTCTTCATACAATTGGGCATATATCTGCCTCTACTGACATCGGACTTAGTGGCTTTGTTCAACTTTGGTCAGACAATGCCATTATTTGGAAGACCGGGAACCCAAACTTAGGTCTTCGCTTCGGAACTGCAACGAACCTGGGTGCCGCTTCATACGTTCAAAACATGCTCATTAAAGATAACGGAAACGTCGGTATTGGAAATAATAATCCAACTGATAAACTGGAAGTAAATGGTCCTGGAACTTTCCTTAACATCTTTAACGATCACGGAGTCCGAGTAAAAGCAGATGCAGGGAATGCCAATGCTATTTATCAATTTACGAATAATGCCGTCACAGTCCAGTGGGGAGCGATTTCGATGGATAGTGCGACGATGAGATTTGTCATTGGCTCCACGGCTCAGGCTTATGTAGATGGAACTGGGATGAATGCTGTCGCTTACTATTACAGTTCTGATGAGCGATTAAAGAAAAATATTTCACCTCTTAACGATGCTCTCGATCGTATTGTGAATCTGCAAGGTAAAGAGTTCGTTTGGAAAGAAACGGGAAAAAAAGATCTTGGATTTATCGCGCAAGAAGTTGAGAAAGTTGAACCGACTTTAGTGAAGACGGACTCCAAGGGATTCAAGTCGGTTGCTTATGGAAACATCACGGCGATAGTTGTAGAAGCCATCAAAGAGCTTAAAGACATGGTGATGAAACTTATTTCAGATCAAGATCATGTGAATGAAGAACTTGAGCTTCTCAAACAAGAGAACAAACTTCTTAAAGAGCGGCTTAACTTAATTGAGCAAAGACAGTCCCAGCAAGAACGTAAAAAGTAATTGTTACTCTAGGACCATTTATGAAATTAGTATTTTGGTTTTTATTATTTTTACTTCAAATGCCTGTTTGGGCGCAGACGTGTCAGTCGTCAGGACAAACATGTAGATTTGGGACTTCGTCCTATTGGGCGTCAGTTATTACAAACGCAACAGCAGTGGTTTCTGGAACTGCGGGTTGTAGAAGGGTAACTAATAATGCTGGTAGACAGTTGTTCATTCCTTTAACTGATGCCGGTTGGTTGAGTTATGTGACTCATCCGCCTGATGCTAGCCTAATAACAACAGTTCCTTGTACATGCCAAGGTGCTGTCAGTTGGAACGTAAGTGGTAAACAATGTGATGCTGTTGTAGGAACGGCCGTTGCTGAGGGTGCATCTGCTCCAGTCACTGATGGCTCGGCCAATAATACAGGCTCAGCTCCTTCGAGCTACACGACGGGATCTTCATCTTTTCAATGTTTAAATGGAATTTTCACTCAGTCAGGTGGGACCTGTGTTCAGCAGTGCCCCGCTCAGACCTTGAGTTGGACGGTCGGTTCAGATACCTGTAGCGCCTCTGCTGCTCAGACAGCTTACAATGGATCAGCCGGGCTCACAGATTCTATCGGCCCAGCTACAGGAGCTGCCACTTTTGCGTGTAGTAATGGAACCTGGGGAGGGGCCACTGGTGCAAGTTGCGCGAGTGTGGTTTGTACTTATGCAGGTACTTCATCAACTGGTACCGGTGGAGCAAGCCCACAAGCAGGGTGTAAATGTAATAACGGAGGCGAGACGTGGTGTTCAACTACGGTTGCTTGCGAAACAACTGTTACCTGTACGTACGGAGGAACATCAACATCTGGATTGGGCCAGGCTGCTTCTCCTGCAGGATGCTTTTGTAATGGCTCAGGTCAAACGTGGAATGGTTCATCTTGTATTTCTCCTTGCTCGAGTACAACTCTTGGCTGGAATTCAAACTGTTCAGGAACCATCGCAGCAGCATCGAGTGGAGTGACCAATCCTGTTACTAACTCGGCCGGTGGATACAACGGATCTGCTAGCTACAATTGTAATAATGGTAGTTGGAATTTGCAGGGTGGAGCGACTTGTAACACAACGGGGTTAGCTGCATTCAATTTCATCAATTGCAGTTCTGTTGTAGGCCCAAACCCAAATGCAGACAATCAGTACCATACGATGATCTGCCCATACAATAAAGTCGTGACGGCCTTTAGTGTTTACGCGAGTAACCGATTGGATGGTAATGGGACTTTAACTTGCTGTGAAATTTCCGGAGCGACTCTTGGTACAGTAAATAATTATGCGGGTACTGCTTCAGGAAATGCAGATGGTGTACCTCACAGTGTGATCTGTCCTAGTGGTCAGCTCATGACTGGTTACTCTGTTTATGCAACAAGCAGATGGGATTATGGAGATTCGATCTACTGTGCTCCGATTGCCTCTCCTGCAAACACGGGAATAGCAGTATCAGCTACTCAAGGAGTTTTCTATAACTCTTGTAATAACCCGCCTGCTATAACGAATTGTAACTGGGATAGTCAAACTCACTACTCTTATTGCAATGCCAATGAAGCGATGGTCGCCGTCAGTATGGATACCGGAAGCTTCATGGATAACTTCAATGGTATCCAGTGCGCTAAGGCAGGTTGTGTTGGCTCGACAGTGAACTGGACTGTGGGTGGTCTTTCATGTTCTGCGGCAATTGGATCCGCAGCTTATGGATCGTCTGCCTACGCGACAGACTCTACCGCTCCGTACGGAGGGACTGCAAACTTCACATGTACCAATGGAGCTTGGACGGGGCCTGCTGGTGGGGCGACATGCCAGGTGGCAGGACCTTGTGCTCAATATTATGACGGTTATTCTGGATACTTCGGGATTTGTACCAATGATAACTCATACGCCGCAGATAACTGTGCCAATGGAACTGACTCAATTTATTGCCCATAAGGATTTTTATGAAGAAGCCTTGGCTCCTTATCGTTTTGTTTTTAATTGTTGGGGGAATTTATCTCATAAAAAAACCAGCACAGAAAAGTGGGGTTAAGAATTCTGCTGACCAAAAAAGTCCTTCGGCTTCGCCCATCGATAATACCAACGGTAAGAAAGAAGTAAGCAAGGCCTCTCCAACCTCTGGCCAAGTTGTTTTTCCCGAAGCTTCTGGGAATTGTGTTTTTATTCTTCCATCCGTGCCCGCATTTGATGAAAAATCTAAAGCTGTTAAAAAAGTTGATGAAGCTTTTTCTGATAATGGAGGAATTCGAATCCAGAAATTAACGATGACGGATGGGAAAAATTACTCTTATGCAGAGGTTGATTGCAACGGGGTGCTCATGAAATTGAAAGTGACACCTTTCGATTTCTCAGGAGACCGGATAAAAAAGTTGCAAGAACTTTTTAAATCTCCGGAACTCACAAAGAGAGGCAAGTATTTCATGTCTCACTTCGAGAAATACTTAGATGCACACCAAAAACTTGACTGGAAAAAAGACACACTTTCATTTTTCAGTGGAGGAAGCTGTGCTATTGAGCTTAAAGGAAAAACCTTAACACTGAGTAGAGATTTTCATCCACCACGTCAGGTGATTGAAAATATTGTGAAGAATAGAAAATGAAAAAGAAACCAATAAGTCCAAAATACCTTTTTTTAGGATTTATTTTTCTCACGATTCATTTGTCTTGTTTTGCCTTCTCTCTTGAACCATATAAAGATTTTCGCGACTCTTGGAGAGTTGTGACAGTTCGGTACAGGAGCGACAACGGTGAACAAAGATTTGTTTACGGGAACCCTTCGGCCGTGACTGCCCTCCATTCGGGAGTGATTGACTACCCAGACGGAGCTGTTTTTACCAAAATTGCCTATGGCCTTGAAAATGATCCAGACTTTGTGAGTTCACTCATGCCGAGCCGTCCTCTGAGAATTCAGTATATGATTCGAGACCGGAAAAAATTTAAAAAAACCGGTGGCTGGGGATTTTTTGTGACAACAGGGAATGGAGAGCCTACGGGCCCTGCAGAGAATCCGGAAGATCTTCAAAAGACTTGTTTTAGCTGCCATGAAATCGTGAAAGATAAAGGATTTGTTTTTTCTGTCTTTCCACCAGCTAAAGATTTAAATCTATCAAAGAAGAAAGCAAAGTTAACAAAATTATTCAAGACCTTGAAGTTTGAAGACTTACCTCCGGTCATCAAGTCGAGACTCAAAGGGGTGACAGAGCTGAGCGAGCTTCAGGGAGTTGAGAAGACTAATGTCTTCAGCGGTACTCTCATTGAACTGCGTCCTATGCTGATTGAACAAGTTCATCAGACGGGACAACCTGCCATTTTTATTTCTACTGATAAACGTTATATCGCAGCGATAATTCCCGAAGAAAAATCTCTCCAAAAGGCCCCAGAGAATTGTTCTAAATCATCCCACAGACTAAGAAGTCTCACTGCTCTTCCGGAGTTTGGTCTTAAGGAAGGATTGATTGATGGTTGGGTTTGTCCCGATTGAATGATTTATAATTTTACAGAGCCATTTGGGTTCATGGTAAACTGAGAAACAAAGGTTTTATATGAAGTCGCAATTGATCATTTTTTTATTCTTCATCTTTTCTTTTTCTAGTTTGGCCTGTCCGCCGTGCCCATCTGGTAGTAGTACTGCAGGAACCGGGGCCGCCACTAACCTTGCGGGATGCAAGTGCACCAGTGGAACCGATACCTGGAATGGATCTGCTTGTGTTCCACCGACGCCTCCTGGTTGCCCGGCCGTGACTCCAGCAACTTGGAACACAAACTGCTCGGCAAACCTTGGTGCTGCTGCTAGTGGAGCAGCAGCTTCTGTTCTTACCAACACTGCCGGAGGGTACACGGGTTCTGCGACCTATAGTTGTAGTAGCGGAACTTGGACGATCTCAAGCAATTCTTGTTCTGTGGCTGGATGTACTACTGGATACGGTACTCCAGACGGTGGGGCAAACTGTACGGTACCTAATGGAAACTGGGGTAGTACGACTGTGCAAAGTGGCTGCACGTTAGGTGGTTTTTCTAGGTCCAGCTTCAATGTATGTAATTGTGCTTGTGATAGTTGTGCTGGATATGGGACGACTAATTCATGTAATAACGGATCATGGGCTATCTCCTTTAGCAGTTTCTATTATGCTTGTAATGATTTCTGCTCTGGCTCTTGTGTACAATGCTTTTAACGGAACGATGACTATGAGAATGATTAACTTTTTGATTTCGTGCTTTCTTTCTTCGGGTTTCGCTTTGGCCAACACGAACTGCATGGATGGATCTCTCCGTATGAATGCATCCAATGCAACATCAGAAATTTGTCACAACGGGAACTGGGATAAGAGAACTCTTCATACCTATTGTCATCCGAGGAATTCATTCGTCATTAATACTCAAGAGTTCATGACATTTAAGATTAGCACTATTCGACCTCAGGGAACTGCTTGTGATCAAGATCAGGTCGATTCTGCCGTAAAGTCAAAGCTCCTGAGCGACGGAGTCATTCAGTTCACAAACTCGACTCAGAAATGTACGAATAATTATCTTTGCGTAAAAAGTCCAACTTTGCCTGTGAACAATGCGGTCTGTCCGGCGACCTCGATTAGCTGGGTGATGGATGGTCATGAGTGCCATGGAAATCCTGGATCAGGGCCTTCTGGCAGCGTGACTTATGCCTATGATAGTGAACCCCCTCATGTCGGATGGACAAGTTTTCACTGCCAGGATGGTGTGTGGACTGTGCATCCAGGATCCTGCGGGACGAGTATGACGAATTGTAAAACCGAGTCGGGTCTCTATTCAGATTATTCTTACTGTAGCGGATCCAATAAATTTATTCAGAGTTGCTGTTCCATGGTGGATGGTCGTACCACGTGTAGTGGTGAGAGTTCTGAATGTCCGTAAGATTAAGGAAGATGCATGCGAAATAAAATTTTAATAGTCTTTGTTCTGATCTGTTTCGGAACTTTTGTGGTGTTTAAGAAAGCGAAAAACAGGCTCGCTCCCATGAACGGAAAGGGGAGTTCAAAAGTTGCCTCATCGGATTCAAAGAACGGATCCGACGGTGCCGAATCTAAGAATGCTGGACGTTTCTCGGTGAAGCCTCTCGATTTCACGGTCGACCCACCAGACTCATACCTTGTCACCACTTCCGACATTCCCTCTGGAAACGTCGATAGCAAAACTGACTGTGACACTTTCAATCGGCACATGCTCTGTCGGCTTTTCAAACTAGAGTTTTCAGACAAACAAAGTGTTTCCCTTGATGATCACCAATTCATTCTAAAAGACGATATCTCGGAGAGCTTCAAGCGAGCGGGAGAAATCTTAGGAGATGAGGCAAAAAATGATGTGGCCAAGGTTTGGCTTCTTGCTTTGGGAATTTATTTCAACGACCGAAGCTTTAAGCCTGTTCTGCCCTATACACATTTTTGGAAGTTCTTTGGCACTCTTGAAAATTCTTCAAATGGAACATTAATGAATGTGGCCCATGTGACGATGCTTCCGGATGGAATTTTTCGATTCACTAGGCTTGCGATGAGGAAAATGGCCAAGATAGAAGATAGCAATGACGAGTTCTTTGATGAGGCCAAAAAATTTGTTCGTGTTGAAGTGGTCATGAAAGATTCGGTCACTCTGTTGAATCCAAAAAAATAGAGCAAACGAGCTTAGACGCTTGGCTCGTTCTACCACAAAAAAAATTAAGGCATGTTTTCCAAGCGACAGAATTTTTCAAACGGAAGAACTCGGATGTTTGCATCGGCGAAATCTTTCGTTCCTAAATGCATCTGGTAAAACTTTGGGATTTGGGTTCGATCACGGTAGTAATAGATGTGTTTTGAAACACGGGATTCTCCGGTTTTGCATTCTACTGCAAAGAGAGGTTTCTTATTTTTCCAATTTGGCGAGGTCCTCAAATAAGGACTATCTTCTTCAAGTCTTGCTTAATCCAGGGTTGTAGATAGCGAGTAAAATTCATACAACTGAATTTTACTCGTGAGGCTTGCTTCGCATATGTCCGCTTTAAATCATGATAATCAGCGGTGGTGGTGTGGATTAATCTAAGTTGTTTCGTGAATTTAGGTGCTTATCTCGGATACAGTCAATGATCTCGTAGGTTCAGAGAGTCTTCAAGAACTCAATCAATTCTCGCTTCTGATCCAAGGTATAAATTTCTTTTCCATCTTTTAGGAAAATCCTCTCATCGTGGCCCGAGTTTGAGAGACCTTGCTTGGAGGTATCATAAAGATAATTTTTATTTTTCTTCCAGCTCTCTGGAGTTTTCGTTCCGGTGGGATAACCCGCACAGTTTTTATCGTAATCTGTGTCACGGTTAACAGCTCTATGGGACCAATAAGTTTTTGGACGCTCAGAGGATTTTGTTAAGAGAGCACATAAATTCGGTACCGAGTTGTTATGAAAATATGGCCAGCGAGACCAAATTCCCTCGAGAGGAGGCGGAACATAACCTTTCTGTGGCTCCACCACAGTGCCGATTGTTTTTGAAATTTGTAAACGATTTAAATCATCCGAAAATTCCTTCATCCCGAGGTATCTTCCTGGATCGGTCCCGACATCAATGACCGGAGTTTTTTTGTGATAGCGGACTTGCACAGTTTCAGTACCCGTGGCCCAGTTCTTATCATACACTCCGTGGCACTTCTGACAGCTTTGAACGAAATGCACTTCCCCGCGCCTCGCGAGTTGAGTATCAATCGATTGAGGCCCGAAGAAATCTTTATATTGGGGAGGACGAGTGGCAAAGACCGCGGCAGTTAGATCATCGATGGTCTCTTGACTCTCAACCATCCATTTCTCGAGGCGTTTTAAATCCGTCCCACGTCCAATCTCGTTCCACAAAAAATTTGTGTGGACGGGATTTCCCGAAACAATCGATCCGTCCGAGAGCCAGCGGTTTTTATATTTCACGTTCCACCAGACGGCGGGCTTTGAATCGGAGACAAATTTTTCAAGTTTATTATGTCTCTGCACTCCATGAGGGTTGCGTTCTGCGTACGGGTCTGTTCCACGTTTCGCAAGCGAGAGAGCGACTTGAGCAAGACTCGTATCAAGGCCCAGCACCGCCGGTTTTTTTGTGCCCACGAAGTTGATGGCATTTTTTGATGTCACCACCATCTGCCGCTCACCCTCTGTGGTTTTAAGCAAATCCTGAAACAGAAATGAGCTCACATAGGGAGCGACTTTTCTTCCCTCGTCAAAAAAATCATTGGCGCGAGGGAAGCGGTTCGTGAGACCCAGGACTTTTACGCCGAAGAGGTCTCCGGTGTGGCAAGCGGCACAGCCAAAGGTCATCGCGTCTCCCTGGCTTGTGTGCATGAGTGTCGCTCCCATCGGAAGGGCCATTTCATTTTCAGTTAATTCAGGAAGGGTGTTTGGATTTTCTGGTTGAGCATTTTTGGGAAAATCATGGAGGCCCAACCAAGAGAACATCTGGTGAACACTCTTAAAAGGAGTCACGATTTTTCCCAGCTGATAAAGAAGTTTTCTGACCGGATCATCGGGAGCTGATTCAAAGAACGTTTTCATGGGGCCATAAGGAATGAGAAGTTCACTCGCGGTCACTGGATAAAAAAGAGCGTGCTTTCGTCCGGCCATGATCGCTAGTTGGTATTGAGCTGGCCCTAGTTCATAGATATTTTCACGAGGTGAATTGACTTCCACACCGCGGGACCAATCGGGAGCTGCTTGGAGGAAAGTCGCTGCCGAGCATAAGAGTAAAATAATAAGATTTTTCATGTCTTAATGATTGTTAAGACATGACGTGTTGGTCAACTATTGTTTTCTAACTTCTCGAATGGTCATTAGTGTCACAAAGAATGCAAAATGGTCTGTTGACGGGATTTTTTTTTTGGCAAATGATGGGGTCGAAATCATGCCGTGATTTCACCTCCCAGAACTAAACAGGGCCGCCCCCTTAAAAGAGGCGGTCCTTTTAGTCAGCTTTCATCATCTCAAAGAATCTTTTTAATTGTCGTTCAAGCTTTCCGGTATCCAAAGGAAGTTGATAGTACCCATTGGCCCCTGATGCAGTCTGAGCATGGGCTCGGGCCTTCTCTGGAGAGATATTTTTTGCGACCACCAAAGTTTTGATGTGCGGGAACTTGATCTTGATTTGGGCCAGGAGTTGATTGATCGCCTTGGGATTGGCGTCGTAATGAAAGAGAGCGACCTGGGGAGTTTTATCCCGAAGGCAGGTGTTCAGCTCCGGCAGATTTTTTGCCATGGTGTAGGCAAAGTCGGCAGGGAACTGGTTGTACTGTTTAGAAAATAAATCTGACTGAAAATCAAAGAGGATAACTCGCGAAGGCTCACTTTCCACATAGGCCTCTGGGGTATCCAGAGTATCTTCAAAAGACACCAGGTCCTCTTCAGCTTTAAGGGCATTTGCATGTGGCGGCTGTCTCTTGGGAGCGATTTCTGTATCTGGAATAGAGAACTCGATATCCCCTTGATTTAGGGCATCTATCGATAGCTTGCGGCCCACATCAGTGAGATCTTCGCTGTCCTTAAGAGCTTGCTTTTTCAAAGCATTTAAGTCTAAAACAACGGTTTGTTTATCATCTTCGTTATCTGCGGTCATACCTCTCTATCGGCAGCTTTTTCGAGAAATTAAGGGCTTCTCTGTTAAGAATGGTGGTCTTTCTCGACCCTTAAACTCAAGTTATTGGTCCAATCTCCGATAAGCTTAGTAAGGGAAAGTGGGTTAATGAAATGGCTTTAGATGATTTAAACCTCGAATTCGAAGACGAAGAAGAGGGAAAACGAAAAAAGAATGACGCTCTGGCGGTCGATGTCGACCTAGAGTTTCACTCGCCAGCAGGAACCGAGAGATCGATGAAGATCGCGGCACCTTCTCGTCCGGAAGTGAAAGCTCCTCCGGTCAAGCCAGCTGGTCCAGGGCCGCAACCCGCGTCTCGTCCGGTGAGTAACGTGAAAAATATCGACGATGCTCGCGCGGAAATTAAACGACCGGGTGTAAGTTCAGCTCCTCAGCAGATTTCTCGTCCGCAAGTTTCTCAGCCACGAGTGGTGGGATCAAGTGCCCTTCAAGAAGATTCACATTTTGAGAATCAACAGCTGGTCGAAGTCAGAGAGCAGATGAAGAAAGTTGAGTTCGATGCTTCCGTGAAAGTTGCCGTCGCGGAATTTAAAACAGAGCTCTTAAGCGAGCTCAGCGGTGACATTAAGCTCATGGAGCATCAGATCAACCAACTCCTTCTTCGCATCAATGCGAAGAACGCAGAACTCAAGCCAGAAGTGCTTGCGATTAAAAAAATTCTCACAGATTTCACTGCCAAGAAAAGAAAATAATCTTGCCCATCGACTGGCCTAGTAGTTCAATCAAAAAATGAACAAACCATTATTAGAAGTGATCCAAGGGATCGATACGATCTCAGTGATTGGTGACAAGACTGAAACTGCGACGGTTATTTTCCACGGCTATGGGGCGAACATGCGGGATCTCTTTCCGCTCTGGGAGCACTGGCACACGGACGGCATGAATTGGTATTTTCCAAACGGCGTGATGCCCCTTTCTATGGGTGCGGGATACGAAGGCCGCTCATGGTTTTCGATTGATATAGAGGGGCTTGAGCGGGCGATGAGAGAAGGCCGCCACCGAGACCTGAAAGATTATATTCCGGCCGAGTTCGATGCAACTCTCGCGCACATTGAAACTTATCTTGGAGATCTTCAGAAGCGACATCCGAAGTTGATTGTTGGTGGATTTTCTCAAGGGTCGATGCTCGCGACTCATGTTGCGCTGAGGGGAAATGTTTCGGTTGAGGCCTTAATTATTTTATCTGGAAATCTCGTCGCCGAGACTAAGATGCCGACAAATGCGAAAGGCATTCCTTTCTATCAGTCTCACGGTACGAGTGATCCGGTTCTCTCGTTCAGTGGCGCCCAGGAGCTTGAGAGAAAACTTCAGCAGCTGGGACTCAAAGGAAAACTTGAAAGCTTTAGTGGGGGGCATGAGATCCCCGCGAGTGTGATCAAGGGAGTGAAGTCATTTCTCCAAATGAGCACAGAATCTTTATGATGATCGCTTCCGAAGAATCTATCCGTCACGCCATCGAAGAATTTCTCAAAGAGAAAGTGCCCGATACGGAGAAGAATTTTTTTGAACTGGGTCTGGTTGATTCCTACCGAGCGGTGAACCTGCTCTTCAGGCTCGAAGAAGTTTTTGGGGTCGATCTGAAAGTGATTGAATTTGGAAACAATAGGAATTTTCGGTTAAGTCATTTTGTTAAGATCATCATGGAGAGACAAGTCCCGGCACCAGGCCCCTGAGTGCAAGGCGATCGACTTTTTTTGCACGGTTTCTTGGAAAATCAGTGAGGAAAAAAATCTCAGAAGGCATCATCCACTTAGGAAGCTCTTCCTCAAACACTTGCCGAATCTTTTTCGGTGCCTCTTTTTCACTTTCCGGATCTTTTAATAATCCAAACAACACGAGCTTAAAGTAATCTGGAGATGGCTCCCAAAGCAGCGCACTTGTTTCGGTAAGGAGGTTCGAAGTTAAGGCAACTTTCTCAATCTCGAAGAGATTTATTCTGTGACCGTTGAGCTTTACCGTATCATCCATGCGACCTAGGTAGCGAACGAGGCCAGCATCATAAATCACAAGGTCCCCGGTTCGGTAAAAAAGTTCCTTTCCAAAGAGGAGAGTCTTTTCACGGGTGAGTTCCGGTGCGGACAAATAACCATCGAAGAGCTGAGGCCCCTTCATTAAGAGTTCTCCTACCGACTGATCAGGAAGTTCGCTTAATTCAGTTACCGTCTCATTCTCAAGGAAAGCGTAACTCATGCGTCCGATAGGATTTCCAAGATCGAGAGATTTATTCATATCGATGGTTTCATTGGTGACCAGAGACCACGAAGAAAACACCGTCGCCTCAGTCGGGCCATAGCAATTGAAGAGACGAACTTGGGGAAAGAGTTTTAAAACATCTCGGGCCACACCTGGAGTGAGGGCACTTGCAGCAGAAGAGAGGATTCTCAAGTGACTGAGATCAATTTTTTGGAAGAGCTTAGGAACAGAAGTGAAAATGCCGAGGATGGGAGCGGGGACGGTGAGAAAGGTGACCTTGCATTCAGAGACTCTATTAAGCAGAGCAACAACATTGGATTGAAACACGAAGACTTCGAGTTCCCCGCCGTACATGATCCACATAACAAAGTCCCAAAAGAAAATATCAACTCCGAAGTCAGTCATTTGAAAAAAAGTTTGACTGTCATCGTCTAGCCCGAATCTTTTTTCAGAACGGATCGCCTCGAAAAACGCCACAAGAGCAGTGTTTGAAATCACCACCCCTTTGGGTGTTCCAGTGGTTCCGGAGGTGAAGATGATGTAGCTCTCGGTATTTTTATTTGGCCTTGGGGCCTTGAGTTTTTTACCTTTGAGGTTGAGAGAGGTGACTTTAATGGTTGGGCACTTAAATGAAAAAGGAGTTCCGTCCCCTACGATGGCGGCCTTGAGGTCACTCTGTTCTTCCAGGTCTGAGATTCTTTTTTGAGGATTACTAAAAGAGAGCAGGACGATCACCAGATCATTTTTCCAGACTGCCAGAGCGGCAAGAATTTGCAGTGATTTTCCTACGGAGACTCCGACCCGGGATCCCGGCGGAAGGTTCAAGCTCTCAAGGGCCTCCGAAATGGACTCGATCCCCGAAGCGATGGCCTCTTTATCAAAGGAGAGTTCTTCGTCTCTTAGAACGAGTCTGCGAGTTTGAAAAGTTTGAAGAAAATATTCGTAAGGAGTCATACGTTTGCTATAATAGCATAGTGAACCAAACCTTCATCTTTATTTTGAGTATTTTTATGACTCTCACGGGAGCCGAATTCGTCTCACGCTTTTTTTCAACTCATCACAAACCACAAATCGATCACAACGCTTTTGTCTTGAAGCGAAAAATTTTCTACTCGAAAACAGAATCAGATCTGGAGAAGAGCTACATTGTCTTAGGGTCATCGTTTCTTTCTCGTGGCCTTGACTGCGAATCTCCTGGTCCCTTCCGATGCATTAATCTCGCTTTTGACGGTGGAACAGCATCGATCTCATTGGATGTGTGGAACAGATATCTCAGAGGGAAAAAACCTTTGGGTGTGATTCTCGAGATCTCTCAATACATGCTCACCACGATCACGGTTAGTGAAGGAGTGGTTGAGACTTTCACGCATTCCCTCAGCGAGAATTTTTCACCAAACAAAGACAGCGTCATCACGCCCTTATTTGAGCAAAGTTTGAAAAATGAGATTGATTCCTGGTTTATGTGGTCTCGGCTCAATAGTGTTTCTCGGAGATCGACTCTTTTTGGCTGGCCTGCGCAACTCCATCGCACGAGTTTAGAAAAAAGAAAAAGACGTCGCGATTCATCGGCACGGATGGTCCTGAGGTTCTTCTCAATGCCCAGTAAAAATCATTTTCTTGCTCTTCAAAAACTGGAAGCTCTTTTAAAGGCCGAACACATTCCATTGTACGTGGTCGTTGTGCCTGAGAAGGTAGAGGAAGGTGCCGAAGATTTGTTGAAAAATTCATTGGTGATCAAGCACCTTGAAAGCATGCAAAAAGAAAAGACCCTTCATCTGCTTTATCCTTTGACGGAGTATGGATTTCCTCCTGAGGCGATGTCACCTA
>JBBQGK010000098.1:0-13748 GCA_038322885.1 Bacteriovoracales bacterium
CCTCACTTTTTCAGGCAGGACTTAGGGGTAAAATTAATCAGCTACAAATCGCCTTACGAAGTAGAGATCAAAAGATTACTTGGACCGGTAATGACCGTTCTTTCTACATCGGAGTGCCATATTTAATTGGAATTACCAAAGAGCACGGATCCTATTCGATGACGAGCAATGGAGTGCCTGCGAGCATGGATGTGAGAACTCGTAAAAATAACGGTATTTTCTCAAAGTTGGGTGACCACAACCGACTCGTCTACGCCACAGATGATGTTATCCTTCTGTTCTGGACTAGCGAAATGAGAAAAGCTAATAAACAAGTCGTAGAAAAATACTTTTTTAAAAATGGGGCCGCTATCGGACTCAAAGGGTTTTCTGATCCTAGGCCCGAGGGAATTTATGGCTCGGTATTAACTCAAATTGGATTGACCTTCACCAAAGAAGAAGTCGAGGGGATGAAACTGTTGTCAGCAGACGTTCTTAGAAATAATTTGCAAGTAAGATGTCAGGCCATGAATCTTTCCTGCTCCCAAGACTCAAAAGCTCGATCAGTGATCATGAAGTATAAAAAGATTCTTATGAAGCCCTGGAAGGATCTAGGTATTGAACTTGGTAAGTTGATGATCGAACAACCGGTGCTTATCCAGTCAATTCTAAAGTCCATGGAAATTAAAAAGCAGGGTTACATCAAGTTTTTAAATGATAACTATCAATCAGTGGAAGGAATGGTCTCAATCGAGATCTGATCTCATGCTCTTTCATATCTTCAATTTTTAAAGTTTGTTGAACATAGTCCGGATCTCTCGTACCAGGGAACATCATTCCTTTTTTCTGGATGAGCTTTTCAATGGCGGTATTCTGCCTCAAATAGGTGAACGTTATGTTGGAAATTTTTCTCTCTAGCGCCGCTAAAATGATGAGATCAAGAAGGATAGATCCAAGTCCTCGTCGCTGGTAAGAATCAATGATTGTGATCGCAATTTCTGCTGTGGTTGGGTCTTCTTTGAATCTCACGAGGCGAATCACCGCAACTCCTCTTTTCTCGCCATCAACTTCTTCGACACCCATTGCATAATGGTTTATGCCATCAACATCGGTGAGATAATCAAGTTCCTTTTGGGAAAAGCCACTCTTGATTCCCAGGAATCTATTTCGAATCGACTCCGGCGACATCAGCTTGAGTCCATCAGAAATCTGTTTCTTATTTTTTGGCAACACCGATCCCATGCGCAGGGCCCTGCCATGGTGATCGAGGATCATCTCAAAATCCGGAGAAAAGAACATTCTTAGCTCTTTAGGTTTTGCCGCTTGGCCCGGGCAAGCTTCTCATAAGAAGTGAGGAGTTTCTGGTGCATCTCAAAGCCTTTAAGGGAGAGATCCGACTCATGAAGCCCGTCAAATTTTTCAAGCCCATTGATAAGGTTCTGGGCCTTCTCTACTACAGATTTCCCGTAAAGCTTCTCGACCGTATTTTGATATTCATTCATATTCATCTCATCATTCATTTCAATTTGTAGAAGTGAAGAAAGACAGAGATAAAGTAGCTTTCTGTCTTGCTTAAGAGGGGCAAAGTGCAAACACCAGTCAACTCCAGCGCGAGCAGTCTCGTAATTTTTTGCTGCTAGTGAAAGCATCGCCTTGAATTCCCCAAAGCGAAGACTCGCCCAAAGTGTGCCAGCATCTGGAATGACTCCAATTCCGTGGGCGACCAGAAGCATGTCATCAAATCCCTTTTCTTCGAGCTTATCATGAAGCTCCATCATTTCTTCTTGTCCAAGTTCATGAACATTTAAAATCGCCTGACGAACCTCTACACCACTGTTGTTGTTGTCCCACAAAAGATCATCTGGCAGATAAATCTCGGACATGCCTGGAACGATAATACGGCATCCATAAACTGACAGATGCTCAAAATCCATGATGTAGACATCTTTTTCCATTTCGTGAAAAATCTCAATCAGAGTATTAAATTCATCCTGAGTTGAGGACTTTCCAAAATTCCAGTCATTAAATTCAAAATCCGATGTCTCTTTAAAGAAATTCCAATGAATGAGTCCGTTTGAATCTATGAAATGAGCTTCAAGGTTTAAGTGATCGGCCACATCTTCAAGCTCAAAACTTGGTGGAGAAAAAACATTCAACTGATCCAGTTGCCGGCCCTGTAGTAATTCAGTCAATGTTCTTTCTAGGGCGACCTCAAACTTTGGATGCGCTCCAAAGGATGCAAAGGCGGATCCTTCAAGAGGATTAAGAAGGGTGACATTGATCACGGGATACTTTCCACCAAGGGAAGCGTCCTTACAAATGATAGGAAAACCGTGAGACTCTAATTCTCTGATCGCCTCCATCACTTTTGGATATCGATTCAGGACTTCGTTCGGAATCGTCGGCAGGGCAATACCTTCAGCAAGAATTTTATTTTTAATCGAACGCTCAAAAATTTCAGACAGGGCCTGAACTCTTGCCTCTGTTTTTGTATTTCCCGCTGACATACCATTTGAAACATAAAGGTTTCCGATGATATTCATAGGAATATAAGTCGTCATTTGATCTTTCTGACGAACATAGGGGAGTGCACAGATCCCACGCTCAACATTTCCGGAGTTGGTATCTACGAGCTGCTCTGGTGAGAGGGCCCTTTCAGAATCGTAGTAGTCCCAAAGCTCAGGATTGAGGAGACCCTCTGGCATTTCGCCGTCCTTGATCTCAAACCATTTCTCTTGTGGATAGTGAACAAAATCAGAATTTGAGACTTGATCCCCTAAGAAAAAATCCGCGAAAAAATAATTACAATTTAACCTCTCAAAAAACTCCCCCAAGGCCGATGCCAGGGCAGCGTCTTTTGTGACACCTTTTCCATTGGTGAAGAGATAAGGACAGTAGCGGTCTCGAAGATGCACAGACCAGACATTGGGAACTGGGTTGAGCCATGATGCCTCTTCCACATCAAAGCCAGCATCGAGAAGCAGGGCCCTTAGACGAGTAATCGTTTCTTCGAGGGGAGCATCTTTACCCATGATCATGGTTTTTTGAGTCATAACGAGTCCTTGGAATAGTAGTGAGTGATTTTTCTCATAGAGTCCCCGGAGTGTAAAAGGATCATTTCCAGAGGAAGAGAGGCCTTAGAAATCTTGAGTTAAGTAGCAAAAAAAAACGTGCCTAGATGATTGAAAAATTCATCCGAGACACGCTTAGAATATTGATCAAGGACTAACTAGCGACCTTTTCTCTTCTCATCAGTGATGTAGATGAAAGTCTTCAAAATAAAAAACGCTACGATGAGAATGGCAAGCAGTCCCCAAGTCGGCATTTTAAATTGATCTAACTTCGGTGAAGGCGTCGGCTTAGTGAAGATCGACGTCTCAGAATGATAAGGCTTTTTTTCTACTTTTCCGTGTTCCATAAAAATCTTCCTTAAAAATTAACGGTGAAGAGACTCGAGGATAACCATGACAGCGTAACAAAATGCCGCAATCGGAATCAAAGCGATAAATCGCATCCATTTAGTTTCTTGATTTAAGTGCATGTACGACCACCCAACGAGAGCAGCTTTTCCGAGTGCGAGCATCGTGAGCGATGATCCTTTGGCGAAATGAGAGATCTTAAGACCTGGGATAACAAGCTCCACTCCGGTCAATGCAGCGAGGACAAAAAAGATTTGGAAATAAACTTTACGATGATTTCCGTGACTAGCTTCGCTCACAATAAACTCCTTCTATTAAGACTTTTTCTTTCTATTAATAATGAGGCCGGTATCGATCATCATTTGATTGATCGAGTCCTTGTCAGTGCCATAGTATCCACGAATATTGCCATCTTGATCGACGAGAACAAATTTATTCGAGTGACCAACATCCATGACTGAATTTGCAATCTCTTTTTTACCCACGGGAACTTTGAACCCGTAGATGAGAAGATTTTTTGTCTCTTCCAGTGATGAAGATAAAAAACGCCACACGTTTGGATTGGCCTTAAGCTCTCTGGCCTTGGCATAAAGGACTTTCGAGGTATCTGTTTCAGGATCCACGGTAAAGCTCACAATCGCCGCACGATCAATGACTCCGCGAAGTCTATGTTGAACAGTTTGAACTTTTGCAAGAAGAGTTGGACAAGACGTTTGGCAGGTTGTGAACATGAAGTTTGCTATATAAACTTTCCCAGCAAGTTCACGAGTTCCAAAAGTGTTTCCATTTTCGTCCACAAAGCGGAATTCAGGAACTTTTGCCAGAATCGGAAGTTCAGGCGGAAGCGTGCGGTAAACACTTCTATAAATGGGATAACCAAAAAGAAGCGCACACATCACAATCCAGAAGAACTTGTTCCCCACTAACTTCTCGATGAAATTAGATTTTCGAATATGTGCAGGACCGAGGGCCATTTCCATTTGTTTCTTCTTTATTTAATCGATTTAAACAACTCATCTCGTGCTGGAGTATTTCTCATTTCTGAGAGATGTTTCACGTAGTGGGCGACTGCCCACAACTGCTTATCTTCCAGCACACCTTTCCAGCTTGGCATGGCAGCTCCACCGATTCCGGCACTGATACGAAGATATAAATTTTCGACCGTATATCCTGATCTAATTTGGTGCCATGTGAAATCTGGTGGCATCGCCTTGTATCCATGGTCTGAATCTTGAAGCTTCACTTGGTAAGTTGTTTCGTCTACATCGACTTTCCATTTCTTCATCTCATCTCGAGTCGCGTATCCAGAGTGGCAACTCTGGCAACTTGCGGCCACGTGATAGACTTCTTTTCCGTCAGCAATGGCCTGCGCTTCATTGCCAGCATATGGATCCGGGGTAAGTGTAATCGCCTCGCCCAAAGTTTTTGTTTGATCTTCCCAAGCTGCAGGAGCAAAAGTTTTGATGTACTGAGTGACGGCATCAAGTCGCTTATCCGAGATGTCCCACTTGAGCATCGCACTCCCATTCAGGCCACCGCGAATAATACGGTAGAAATCTTCATCGTGGGGGAGATCCCCAGCAGGAACGTTACCAAACTTATAAAGACCAAGCGTGAAGTTACGTGGAGGTGGGAACATGCCCATGGAAGATGGTCCCTGACCGTTTCCAAGAGCTCCGTGACATTGAACACAGTATTCCATGTAAGTCGTGTAACCGAGGTTAAGAGTTTTAGCATCAACCACTTTGCCACCGACGAAAGTTTTGGATTCATGAAATGATCCGCCTTCTTTACAAGCAACGAGCATAAGTGGAAGAAGAAAACATAGATTTTTTAAGTTCTTCATAATTTTCCTATAAAACAAAAATGGTTAAAAACATCATAAGCCAGACGATACCTAAGAAGTGCCAGAATTTTTCGACGTTGATCGCTCTGATTTCCAGGCGAGCAGTTGTCGGCTTCAGCACAATGCTTAAGTAGATCAGGGTACAAATTCCCGCTACCACATGGGCGGCGTGAATCCAGGTAAAACCGTAAAGGATCGAAGAGAAAATGCCTGAGCTCACAAGCATTCCGGAAGCTTTCAAGTGGGACCAAAGAAAACTTTGAGTCACCATGAAACCAAATCCAAGAAGCAGTGTGAGATTCAGATTCAACCGTGCCTTTCCAAAATTTTTCTCTTTTACGTTTTTTTTAATCTGATAACAAAAAACGCTAGAGAGAAGGATGAGGAAAGTACTAATTGAAGGAATCAAGAGAGGAACCTTCGTCATCCCAATCGGCGGCCAGAACTCATTGGAGGTCCGGAAAATGCCGTACCCCATAAGGAGAGTGGCAAAAAACATGCTAAACCCCGTAAGGAGAATCGTCATGGCCAGGTTCGATTGAAGGTCCGCTCTTTTCACAATTATCCTCGTACCAATTCTTCAGTTTGATATTGGAAGTCTCGACCATTTTTCAGGTTCGGATTTCCAAACTCGTGAGGTCCGCATTTCACAGTCGGGATCACGTCATAGTTGTGATGCACTGGCGGTGAAGGGATCGTCCACTCAAGAGTTCCTACATTCCAAGGATTTTGAGGAGCTTTAGGACCAGACATGAGTGACTTCAAGAAATTGAAGACAAAGATCAACTGGAAAGCACCCATAAGGATAGCAGACCAAGTGATCATCATGTTGATCGGAATTAAGCGCTGAAGAGACTCATAAACAAATGGGTTATAGATACGACGGTGCATCCCACCGTAACCAACCATGAGCATCCCGAAGAAAATTCCGTTCAAAGGAATCATTGTTCCCCAGAAGTGGATTTTTGCGAGGGTTTCATTCATCATTTTTCCGAACATCTTAGGGAACCAGAAATAAATTCCTGCATAGCCACCGAGTAGAACAGAGGCCGCCATGGTGTAATGGAAGTGTCCTACAACAAAATATGTGTCGTGGAGATATAAGTCAGTCGTAACTGTTCCCAAGTGAAGACCAGTCAAACCACCCAGACCGAATACGAATACAACCCCGAGTGAGAAAAGCATCGGAGAATCAAAACGTATTGAACCCTTCCAGATTGTTCCAAGCCAGTTAGCAAAGAAGATCGCTGATGGGATTGAGATCGTCATCGTCAGAGTCATAAACGATTGTGTGAGAAGCGGAGACATCTGAGTTGTGAACATATGGTGGCCATAGACCAGAGTCGAGAGAATCGTAACCGCTGTCATGGAAAGGGCCGTAGCCTTTGCACCGAAAGCAGGTTTTCTTGAGAAGAAAGAAAGAAGATCACTCACAATTCCCCAAGCTGGAAGAATCAAAATGTAAACTTCAGGGTGTCCGAAAATCCAGAATACGTGTTGGAAAAGTACTGGATCCCCAGTTCCCGCAGTTGCACTTGCTCCAGCGAGGAAGAACGTTGTCCCCATAACTCGGTCAAGCATGAGGAGCATTACCCCTGCGCCAAGAACCGGAACAAAGATCGCATTCAAGATCGCTGTCAACCAAAGTCCCCAAACTGTAAGTGGCATATCAAAGTAGCCCATACCAGGAGCGCGAAGTGTGATCACGGTTGTGACGTAGTTTACTGCACCCATAGTTGAAGAAATACCAAGAAGAAAGATCGCAAGACACCAAAGTGTCTGACCAGCTCCTGGACTTCCGATCATGGTGGAGAGGGTTGGATAAGATGTCCATCCACCCGCCGCGGCACCCAGAGGAATACAAAGCGAAACAAGAACGGCCATCGCTGATAAGAAAGCAAACCAGAATGAAAGCATGTTCAGCATCGGGAACGCCATATCACGGGCACCGATCATGAGAGGAATACAATAGTTACCAAAAGCACCAATCAAAATTGGTGTGATGGCGTAGAAGATCATAATCGTTCCATGCATCGTGAAGAGCATGGCATACGTATCTGGTGGAACAACTCCGGCCGAATCAGGGAAAAGCATATTCCCTAAAACTGGAAATGGAACTCCAGGGTACGCCAGTGTCCAGCGAATCAAAAGTGCCATGATTCCGCCTACGCCGAGGAAGAAAATTCCGTACCACAAGAATTGCTTCGCAATCACTTTGTGATCGAAAGAAATAATATACTTACTGATAAATGTGGTTGGTTCCGGATGGATTTCGTTAAAACCGCCGCTCATACTAATTCTCCCACTTCCAGCCCCAAGCGAGTTTTACGTCGTCAGGGTCATTTGTGTTCATTGCAATTTGTTCAGAAGTCGCGATCCAACGGTTGAAGTCTTCTTCAGTGTAAACCGTTAACTGGGCCTTCATAAGATAGTGATGGGTTCCGCACATTTCAGCACATGCGATGTCATATTTTCCTGGATCTTTAACCTCCCACCAAACGCGGGTGATACGACCTGGGATTGTATCAACTTTGAGACGCACACTTGGCACAAAGAAAGAGTGAATCACGTCTTTTGCTGTGAGGTGAAATAGAACCTTAGTGTTAACAGGAACACGAAGATCGTTATTTGTGATCACGTCATCTTTAGTGTTGAACTCACCATCTGGTCCAGCATAACGAAATGACCACATCCACTGTTGTGCCATCACTTCTACGCGGAGAACTTTTTCCGTTTTTGGGTCAGGCCATTTCCAGAACTGATCAAGGAGATCGTTGTTAGAAATGCGTGTGATGTTCAAATCGATGGTAAGAAACACAGCCGCACCGATGATGGCAGTGAAGATCAAGTGCTGTTTCTTGTTTCCGTATGTGTAGTACGGAGTCTTATTACGCTTTCTGGAGTAGAGGTATGAGAATCCGAAGAGACCAATACACACCAGAATGAAGTAGAAGATACACAACATCGTTGTGTAGTTCCACAAGGCGTCGATCAAGTGACCGTTAGTGGAGATGTCTTTTGGAGGCATTGAAAGTTGCAACCAATTTCCCATATTCTTTCCTTGAAGTAGTTCAAACTGTTAACAAAATTATTAAAAAAACCTATCTAAAAAGTATCATCAAAATGAAAACGCACGGGAGGTACACAAGGCTGCCGTAAAAATAACGACGGGCCCATGTTAAGAACTCAGACGATTTTTCATCGAAAAGGTATCCCACAAAGGAATAAGCAAAAAAGCTCATACCCAACACGTAGATAAAATTTCTATAAGTTTCAGTCGCCGCCCCAATCGTGTAAGGAAGAACTGAAACAACCATTAAAATAAATGTATAAAGAACAATTCTATTCACCGTCCGCTTCATTCCAATATTACTTGGAAGAACTTTGAGATCAGCATTATTGTAATCGCGAGCGTGGTAAATTGAGATCGAAAGGAAGTGTGGCAATTGCCATATGAAAAGGATCGCGAACAAAACCCAGGCAAGTGTCCCGAAAGAGTTTGTGACGGATGTCCATCCCATGAGCGGAGGAATAGCTCCTGGAATCGCTCCAGCAAAGAGAGCAAGCGAAGATTTTTTCTTCATCGGTGTATAGAGGAATAGGTAAATCATCGCAGCCGTGAATCCCAAAGCTGCCGTTAATGGATTAACCGCAAAATAAAGGGCGGCCATGCAAATAACAATGAGTGTGATGCCAAAAGTTAGAGCTGATTGTGGGGCCAAACGACCACTTGGAAGAGCGCGGTTTTTTGTCCGCTCCATCATCGCATCGATATCTTTTTCCATGTAACAATTAATGGCGCAGCCACCACCGACAAGCCCACTGGTTGCAAGAATGGCAATGAGCCCAGTAGTGAAATCAATTTCACCCGGGGCAAGGAATAAACCAAGCGCACAGGTAAAGATCACAAGAGAAGATAAACGTGGTTTTGTTAAAGAAATGAGATCAAAGATCACATTAGATTTTTTCTCTGACATGGAAAGCGAAGTAACAGTTGTTGCAGTCATATTTTTATCTCAGTTCTTGTATGAGAAAATGATACAAGAAGCAATGCGCTTTTCAAACCTTAAAGAGTTGGTAAAGCATTAAATAAATTACAACACCAGTCACTGACACATACATCCAAATGGGGAATGTAATGCGGGCAATTCTCTTGTGTTTTTCGACGTTGTTTTTGAGTGCGTGATAGAAGGTCACTACAATCATCGGAACCATAACTGCAGCAAGAATGATGTGCGGAATGAGAATGCAAAGATAAAGCGTTTTAATCCATCCGAGGTCCGGAAATTTCTGCGATCCATGCTGGTAGTGGTAGGTGAGATACCCACCAAGAAAAATGGTAGAGAATAGCAATGCCGCAAACATCGCCCTCTTATGATTTTCTACATTTTTTTTATACCTGATGAAATAGAAGCCAGCACCCAGACAAATTGTAGACAGAAGATTGAATGTCGCGTTGAAAGCAGGAAGATTACTCGTTTCCATCGACTAAATTTTTTGGATCGTATTTCTTTGCAGAACGAAACAAGATGTAGAATGGAATGTAGGTAGATAAGACAAATCCACCTAAAATATAAAGTGTCCACGGTGGTTGTCCTGCTTTGGTTGCTGCCGCACTATCGCAACCTGGGCAGGCCCAGGCAGCGAAAGATACGAACATCAATAAAACAGGGACTAACTTTTTAAACATTAGAGAAGATAGATAAAGGTGAATACAAGGATCCAAACCAAATCCACGAAGTGCCAAAAGAGTCCGAGGATCTCGAGGCGATTGTAATTACCCTGGTCATAATCTCCGCGGGCGGCCATGCGGTACTCACAGCAAAGATAGATCACACCTGTTAATACGTGGAGTCCGTGAAAACCTGTAACGAGGTAGAACGTTGAAGCGAAAAGATTTGTTCCGTGATTAAAGTTCGAAAGAGTCATTCCTTGGTGGATCAGGTGAGTGTACTCGTAAGCTTGGATTCCTAGGAAGAAGACTCCACCAGCAATTGTTGCAAGCAACCATCGGAGCATGCCCTGACGATCTTTATGTTTACAAGAATCGATTGATAGCACCATTGATACTGAAGAGCAAACGAGAATGAAGGTTGCAAATCCTGAGAGGTTAATCCCAAGGTAGTCAGCTGGATGCGGCCATTCTTGAGTCGAGCGCAGGACTGCGTAGGCGATCAAGAAGCCAGAGAATGACATGGCATCTGTGATAAGAAAAATCCACATGGCAATCTTACCAATTGAGGCAGAACCAAACTGAGGATCGTTTCTTACTTCTTCGACATGATGATCATGTCCGTGACTAGCGGCGTGTGACATACGTAAATTCCTTTTATGTGAATATCTTATGATTGATTTCGCATTTATGGAACGAACTTTTTTTTATACAAAATGTTTTTGTTACGCGTAAAGTTTTATAACTTTTCTTGCGATTGATCTCTCTTACTTGTCGCTTTCGATTTTTTTCATTTAAGATGTAGCATGGTCTACGATGAAACTCGAAAATACATTCACGATCTCGCTAACCACTTCACCATCATTGATGCCTCGCTTATGCGGGCCATTCAACTCATAACGAGAAGTCATCCAGAGATGGCAGATGAGTTAGCACGTCTTCGCAAAGCAGATGAATACGTCAAGAAGTCCGTCCATACCTTGAAGTCCTTCCGGGAACACATTCACAACCAGATTGCAGCCGAATCCAAAGAAAAGTCGTAGTAGAATACTAAGGTTAAACATTTCTTATTAAAGTGCCGATACGATTTATAGCCAAAAATATCGGGGAGATAGGTTTGAAATGGTCTTTCATTTCTATAATTGTTCTTTTAATGTTTACGCTTTTTGCTTCAGCGAAAACTACCTTAGAGGCAAGTCGAGAATTAGCTCCTGCAGCTGTTGTTGATTTAATGTCTGAAGATATCAGTAAGATTGGCGATTTCATTAACGAGGTCCCGCTTGAGACTTTTGGGGCTTTTACCATTGATAAATTGCGTCTTCTTTCTACTCATCAATTAGAAATGTTAGACCCAGCTCATCTAGCAAAAATCGACCCGAATGCCTTGGCCGGTTTGGACCCCACCCAAAAAATTAGGTTCTCAAAAGCGTTCTTAGGTAAAGAGCTTAAACCGAGCCAGCGTGATGCTTTGAAGCCTCCTCCATCCATTCCTGTAAAAGCCGAGACGACGGCTACTCTTCGTGTTGAGCCAGTTCCAGCTCCAACCGTAAAACCAGTGATTCCCCCTGTAGTTGCACCTTTAACTGGTGGATCAGCAGTATTAACAGGTAATGGAAATACCCAAGTCGCTCGCGACTATGACTCTTCGACTTGTAAATGGTCCCAAGATATTCCGAGAAAAATCGTAATGGCCCCTTCCTGCGGGCGAACTCACAGTAACACATGTGTTGGTTACGTCGTCTGCACGAGAAAATCTAAACCTGACTTGAAGTTCATTCGTATGGCCTCATGTAGTCCCCATTACTGCACGGTTGATTCTGATGAGGGAGCAAAAGGTTGCACAAAAGATCATAGTCGCAGTTCAAGAAAACCAGCAAATGAGGACAGTGACTTCGCTAGTGAGAAAGTAAGAGATATCCTGAGTGGTGCTCCTGGAGCGGTCCCAAAATGAATTTCATATTGATTCTAACGTTACTCCTTTTCACGCTTCCGGCATTCTCCGAAATTGATCCACTTGTTTGGATCAATGGGACAATTGGCGGGAAGTTCGACGAGAAGGAAGTTAAGGTCACTGATTCTATGGGACAAACTTTCATGGTCCCAAAGAGTGCCTTTCCGAAAGATTTCAAGTTTGAGCAGGGAGCGAAGTTTTCAATTGAGGTTCACGAGGATGATTTGAAAGACGCGATGAAACTAAAAAAATAGCACAAATAAAAAAGGCCACCCAAGGGTGGCCTTTTTGTTGGAACTTATTACTTAACTTTCCAGTAGTACTCAATCACGAGACGTTTTTCAAAAGCAAATGGAATGTCTTCAGCGAGAGGCCGAGCAACCATAGTACCTTTTTCTTTCTCACCAGTAGCTTCTTTCGATACGAAAGCAGGAACTGAAGAGATACGTGGACGCTGTTTTGCCTGGAGATAGTTTCCAGACTTAGCACCTGTATCAGTGATTTCGATAACGTCGTTAGGCTTAACTGTGAAAGCCGGAACGTTAACTGTCTTACCGTTTACTTTGATATGCTTGTGAGAAACCATCTGGCGAGCTGCCGGAAGTGATGGTGCCCAGTTCATACGGAAAACAACGTTATCAAGACGAGACTCAAGGGCGATGATCATTGTATCAACCCATGATGCTGTCTTAATTTTTTTCGAGTTTTTTACGTAGTTACGGAGTTGTGATTCACGAAGTCCGTAGTTGAACATTACTTTCTGTTTTTCGATCAATCGAACAGTGTAATCTGAGAGCTTCTTACGTGCCATACCGTGCTGACCTGGACCATAAGGTTTTCTTTCAAGAGCGCCGGCCTTGCCGAGTCCTGGAAGTTCTACGCCGAGTCGGCGTTGAATTTTGAAGCGCGAACGCCCCATGCTGATTTTTGCCATAAGTTTCTCCTTTAGGCTGTAGCAGGAAACAATTGTTAATAATAAGGGTAAAACCCTTCAGTTAAGGCAGAGCCTGCTTCCTCGTACTTTAAATGAGTCGGGATAATAGAGCGACGAAAGGACTTTGACAAGTTTCAAGTATTTATAATTCGTAATTGCGCGGTGTGGAAAGTCTTGAAGAGTTTTGTGTTTATTTGCCTTGAAGCTTGGGAATCAAATTCCCCATTTCTATAGCGGCCATAGCGGCATCCCAGCCTTTATTCCCAGCCTTCGTACCAGCACGTTCAATCGCCTGCTCAATTGAATCCGTCGTCACAACTCCAAAAATAACCGGCACACCAGTTTTCAGAGCAGCATGAGAGATGCCCTTAGCAGCTTCATTACAAACCAGGTCGTAGTGCGAAGTTGATCCTCTGATCACGGCGCCAAGACAAATAACAGCATCATATTTTTTAGATTCAGCCAGAGTTAAAGCAGCGAGTGAAAGCTCAAAAGCTCCCGGAACCCAAACTTCATCAATGTTCTGTTTCTGGATGTCATGACGATCAAGACAATCAATCGCCGCACCCAAAAGCTTGCTCGTGATAAATTCATTGAATCTTGCCGTCACAATTGCGATACGAAGTTTATTAGCGTTGAGTGAGCCTTCAATTTTCATAAATCTTCCTAGTGCTGCAATTTGTGTTGGATCAACATGTGACCAAGCTTAGTTTTCTTCGTGAAGAGGTAGTTTGTATTTTCTTTGTGAGCGTCGATCTCCAAAGAAACTCTCTCAACGTTTTTAATTCCAAGTGAAGCGAGGGCCTCAAGCTTGAGTGGATTATTCGTCAGAAGCTTGATGCCTGTTAAATTAAAGTAACGGATCATCTGAGCGGCCATGGTGTAGTCACGCATGTCTGCAGGAAAGCCGAGATGAAGATTGGCCTCAACTGTGTCGAATCCCTGAT
>JBBQGK010000099.1:0-13647 GCA_038322885.1 Bacteriovoracales bacterium
AAAACTTTATGTGATTCGACGATCAGGCAACTCGGCTCTTCCACCGTTGAAGTGACGTAGAATTTAATTTTCTCACCTTCAAAGACAGAAAGACTTTTAGGGTAGTAACCTTCTTTCGTCACAATCACGGAAATTTCCCGCATTGGAGTAGATTTTGTTTGTTCCGTTTGAGCGAAAACAACCTGACTTAAAATAAGAATGAGAAATGCAAACCTCATGGGTACCTCTTTGTTCTTAGAGTCTTATCGGTAGATCGAGAGAAGTTTTGAATTTCTTATAGGAATGGGCGCGACATTAACCGAGCATTTTCGTCGCGTAATATGCCGGGGTTTCGTAAGGGTCGGATTCTATGAGGGCCGCGACAATTTCCGGGTAAAGTTCATCCTCAAAAACCATCTCAATTTTCAGCTCTTCTACAAGCTCTAAGACCCCTATTTGACCAAGAGCAGGGTCACTTCCCTTAAGCGGTCTGAACTGACCTAAGCCTCTTGTTTCAAATGAACACTGATCATAATTTCCAATTTTTCCGGCACCCGCAACGAAGAGCGCATTTTTAACTTTTTCAGCTTCAGAAATCGGAACATAAAATGCAAAGTGAATCATGATTTGTCCTGTGTCTTATTAAAGTTTCATTCATCCCGTTCCAACATAAACTTACAAACTAATTTTCACCTAAAAACATGCTAGACAGAACTTTTTGAAAAACGAAACAATAACCCGGCTTCACAAAAACTTAACACGCCAAAGTGTTTATAGATCACGGAGGATTACATGATCAAACAAATGAAAAACATGTCCATGGTATTAGGACTAACTCTTTCTGGCCTTTCTCTCGCTTGCGGACCTAACGGCGGCGGATTTCTTCCAGAGAACAACATGTACATTCCTGTTGGCGTTAAGAGCGTAAACGGTGGACTTACAGAAGCTCAGTTTACAGCATCACTTGATAAAGTTGAAAAACTTTATGCACCAATCATCGCTGCAAAAGGCGCAAAACTAGTTGTTAACCGTAAATGGGATGACGGCACAGTAAACGCTTACGCAACTCAGTCTGGAAAAACTTGGACTGTAAATATGTTCGGTGGTCTCGCTCGTCACGAAACAATCACTGAAGATGGTATGTCTCTTGTTATCTGTCACGAACTTGGTCACCACCTTGGTGGAGCTCCAAAAATCGGTGGATCTGGCGGCGGATGGTGGGGCGGCGGTTCTTCAAGTCAGTGGGCTTCAAACGAAGGCCAAGCTGATACTTTCGCAACTCTTAAATGTCTTCGTCGTACATTCATGACTGAAGATAATGCTACTATCGTTGCTTCATTAAACGCTCCTAAGACTCTTACTGAATCTTGTACAGCTTCTAAACGCGGTGACAAAGCTGAAACTGACATGTGTATCCGTATGGGTATGGCAGGTAAGTCAGTGGCGAACCTTTTCTCTGTGTTAAGCAAATTGCCTGATACTAAATTCGACACGCCTGATACTAAAGTAGTATCAGCTATGGATGATGCGCATCCAAAAGCTCAGTGCCGTCTTGATACATATTTCCAAGGTGCACTTTGTGAAGTTAAGTACGATGAAAACCTCTCTGATACAGATGAAACTGTTGGCGCTTGTACAACTGCTCATGGGTTCAAAGAAGGTAACCGTCCTCTTTGCTGGTTCAAGCCTTCTAAGCAGTAATTTTTAAGTTATAGATTTCTCGGAAGGGCAGCTTTAAGCTGCCCTTTTTTTTTGAGGGTCAGAGTCGATTATTTCATCATAAAAAATTTAGGTCTTAAGAAATCTTAGTGAGAGGATTTAATTTAAGAATTTGAATCCGAGTTCAGCGCCCTTAAAACGCTTTGATTAGGGCAAATCAGGTCGATCCTATTGCCATACAAGTCTCGAAATACTGCAATCTTTCCATATGATTGATGAAATGGACCCTCTGTGAATTCAATCCCCAAAGCAGTAAGTTCTTTATGGTCCAAGTCGAAATCATTCGTTTCAATAAAAAAAAGAACTCTTCCGCCTGCCTGATTTCCAATGAGTGCCCTTTGTTTCTCATCAACCGCTTTCGATAAGAGGATTTCTGAACCCCGGTTTCCGGGGGCCCTTAGTCTTACCCATCGCTTAGTTTCTAATTGTGTATCTTCTACAAGAATAAAGCCTAGCTTTCCGCAGTAAAAATCTTTTGCCTCATCATAGTCACGAACAATAAGTGCAATTTGAGAAATGCCAATAATCATTTCTGTGTTCTATCTAGATATTTTAGTTTGGTCATTAACGGAATGATTTAGATCTCGCATCTGGCTACGATCTTTAAAAAGTCATTTATGACTAAAAAAAAGGCCCGGTTACCCGGGCCTTCCAATTGATCTCTAAAATATCGAGAATTATTTTTTCTTAGCCTTAGGCATTGGCTTAGCAGCTGCTGCCGCAGGAGCTGTCGCTTCAGCAGGAGGATTTACTTTGAAGAGTTCAACTTCAAAAACGAGAGTAGCACCACCTGGGATTTTCGGAGGAGCACCAGCTTCGCCGTAAGCGAGGTCAGAAGGAATAACAAATTTAGTTTTTCCGCCTTCTTTCATCGTTTGGAGACCTTCAGTCCAGCCCTTGATCACTCGGTTAAGTGGGAAAGAAATGGTCTTTCCACGCTCAACAGAAGAATCGAACACTGTGCCGTCAGCAAGTGTACCGTGGTAGTGAACTTCTACGACGTCTTCAGCTTTTGGAGATTTTCCTGTTCCTTCTTTGATCACTTTATAAGCAAGTCCAGATGGAGTTTGAGTAGCACTTTCAGTTTTTACGAAATTATCGATGAAAGCTTTTCCAGATTCTTTTTCTTTAACAGCAACTTTATCCATGCGTGACTTGAAAACTTCCTGAATTTTGTTCTGGTAAACGGCCATATCAACTTCTGATTTTTCATTCTTAGAGGCCATGTTGATCCCTTTGTAGAGAGCAGCAAGTTCTTTGTCAGAAAGAGTTAAACGCTGAAGATTTCCACCGAGCATGAAGCCCATAGCGTAGAAAGTTTTATCTTCTTCAGACTCAAGCTTTGTGCTTTTAGGATCTGAACCAGAGTTGCAAGACGAAAGAGAAACGGCGAGCACGATCAAGCTCAAAAACGCGAATGTCTTTTTCATAGAAGTCCTTTGTTGGTGAAAAAATCTTGTAAAGAATAACGCTATTTTTTTGGCTTTGCCAGAAATTCCCGATCAGATGACTTCCATAAAATGAGACTAAGACTCACCGCACCTACTCCCGTCACGACAAGACCTACAGGAATCTCCGCGCCATAGATGGGAAAATAGTAACAACAAAAATCGATCAGCATGAAAACAAGGCCGTTCATGACACTTCCCAAAAACAATTCCCCATCTAAATCAAAACGAGAGAACCAAAAACGACGCGCTAGGATCGGAAAGATCAGGCCTAAGAAGGAAAATGCACCAAAGAGTTGAATCACAAGGTAGGTGGAGACAGATATGAGGATGAGCAGGATCAAGAAAATTCTTTTTTCCCTCGCGAGTGTCAATTTTGCGAGGCCCCTACCTAAGGAATAAAGCCGTAAGTCTTTTCGGATCATAAATAAGGAAGTGGCAAAAATTATTTCCAAAGGAAGTAGGATCCATAATGCATGGAGATCCGCAAAACGAAAGTGACCAAACCAAAGCTCGATCGGAAAAGGGAGATTGAAGGCCAGGAAAAGAAACTGCCAAAGAGAAAAGATTGCTCCGACAGCCAGATTAAACGTGAGACCTAATAGAATGAGCCGCTCAAACTTTGTTCGGTGATTGAGTGCATAGATAAAAAAGCGCCCTACCAGAATAAATATTCCAATTCCTAAACCAATGCTTACGCCTGACCGAAGTCCCAAAAAAACGCTGCAGGAATGAATGATAAGAATCCATAAAACGGCCAAACCATCTAGGCCCAAAGTCGATGGGCTTGCCAGAATATTTCTTGTCTTCATCTGAATCAAGCTTCCACACTGGGAAACGAGCACCCCGCAGAGAAAGACGCAGAGAAGACGGATGAGGATATAACTCATCGTCTCTCCAATCTGACGGTACCATCAGATTCTTTGAGTTCAAGTCTTGCCCATTCCTTGGGAATCCAATTTAAATCGTGCTCTACGATGAGCAGAGACTTCCCTTCTTTGAGGAGATTTTGCAGGAAGAGATTCAAAGTCTCTTTTCTTTTCAAATCCAAAAAATGAGAAGGCTCATCAAGGAGAAAAAAGGCATGGTCTGTAGCAAGCGAGGCCGCGAGTTTAAGTGCTTGAGATTCTCCGCCGGATAATTGGGATAGAAGACGGTCTTCTTTTTTATCTAACTGGAAATCCCGCCACAGTTCTTGGAACTTCTGAAAATTCAAATTGGACAAGGAATTGACGAGAATATTTTTGATATTAGTTAATCTTCTATCGTAGAAAAAATCCAGGGAAGATTGTTCTACAAAACCATGATCGAAGTCAAAGTGAGAATGGATCTTTCGAAGTAGTGTGGTTTTACCAACTCCATTTTCTCCAAAGATAACAAGGGCCTCACCTTTGTTAACTTGAAGATCAATCTCACAACCAACATGGGCCAGAAAATTTGGATCACTGAGTTTAAATTCCAGCATTCATACTCTCGTGCAAATAGACCCAAGCCTCGAGTTGCGATAGTCCAGGCACAAGAGATCCCGGATAAGTCAGATTTATCTTATTACCTTTTCTAGAAACATTCCTCATCAAATCTTGGCCTGAATCCAGCACTCCAATATGAATTGTATCTCTTGGTAACATCTGCATGAGCCTAGATGACCAACTCACATAGGCCAGAGGAGACGGATAAGTGCGGATCAATTTTTTTTCTTTTAGAAGCTTCACTACTCCGTCATTTACCATCAACATCGACGGAGGATTAGTTTCAAGAACAGAGCCGAGATAGAAAACTTCCGTTTTTAATTTAGGGAAGAGTCCCATTAACTTTTGTTCAAGTTTCATTGTCTTAGTCATATAGGCATCTGCTTCTTTTTCACAGGACTCGATGAAAGGAGAGATTTGTACTTTAACATAACCTGAAACTTCGACAGGTGTCAGATTCCTTGTTTTGAACTCAACACCTTGAACCGAACTCATCGGACTAAGCATGCGCTCCAACTCCCGACTCTCGTCATAAAAAATAACTCCGCCCGCCAGCTCCTGAAAAACTCCAGGAGCAAGAAAAATCCCTCCAGGAAATCGCTTTCCAGAAAATTCATCTTTGCCGATTGGATTAAAAACTGAAATCCCTTTGACGACTGGATTTTTCAGGAGCCCATACTCACGCAAAGCGATTGAAGTCACTCCCGAAAACGAAAAAATCTTGGTCACATGTTTTTTAAATTTGCATTCAGCCAGTGCCGAAAAAGAAATAAAGAGAACCAATAAACTAAGTGAGATTTGCATCCATCATCTCATTTGCTTTGCGGTCACAATATTCATTTTGCGGATGTCCTGCATGGCCCTTGACCCAAACCCAATCAATTTGCATGAAAGAGGTTTTGAGTGAATCGAGTTCCTGCCAAAGTTCGATGTTCTCAGGTGCTTTATTATCTGCTTTTTTCCAACCTCTCGCCTTCCAACCTTCAACCCAGGACTTCATTCCATCCACCACATACTTTGAATCTGTGAGAACTTTTATTTTCGTGAGCAATGGATCTCGTCCAGAAATTGGTAACGTTTGTTTCAGTTTCTTAAGTCCAAGAATAGGCCCAGATAATTCCATTTTATTATTCGTGGTATAGGACTCAAATTCGACCCCTTCAGCGATTACACTACCCGCATGATCCTGGACCACAAAAGCACATGCACCAGGTCCTGGATTTCCGCGGCATCCGCCATCCGAATAAAGAGCGATGGTGAGAGGCTCTGAGCTAATTTCTTGAGGAGCAGGAAGTATTCCATCTTCGGATTTATCCTCTTCTGGAATAAAATCAATCGCCTCTTCGACCAAACGAAAAGCTTTTTGAAGGGATTCGCTCATGGATCCTTTGGTATCTAACCATTTCTTGATCGTCAGGAGGGATCGGGCATGCTTTTTCTTCATGGGAAGGCCTTAACCGGGAGCGGCAAATGGTGTTTCCCTTTGCCAAGTTTTTAACGCAAATGTATGTTGATGGGCACAAACTCAACTCATGAGGTTCACTGCTTGAGTCTCCCATTTTCAATTAAAGTTTATAAGCAATACTTTAATTTTGCATCCTCGCATTTCATGATTTTCGAGAATGGTTCTCGTGAGCCTTTGCACGGGCACAATTACCGTGTCCAAGTCAAAGGCGAGGCCCCAAGCCTGGCCGGAGATATGGTATTTGATTTCCTAGATATCAAGCCCATCGTTAAAGAAATCTGCGATAGCCTGGATCATAAGCTTTTGATCCCGAAAGATAATAAACATCTTAATATTTATTCTGAAAAAAAGAACATCGTCATCATCACTCCGGATGAGAGCATGTTCTCAATTCCTGAAACTGACGTGCTCATGCTTCCGATTCTTAATACAAGCTCTGAGCGGATTGCGATGTATATCTGCGATCAAGTTCGCAAGATGGTTTCGGACCGTTTTAATTACGCGTTCTCAAGCTTGGAAATAGAAGTTGAAGAGACCCCGGGCCAATCAGCAGTGTATGTTCATCGAGAGGCAAAATGATATTTTCGGAAATTGAAAGTGGTGTTTCAGCAGAGGGCTACGACATCCCGGTCTTTAAGACTGATAAGAAGTCGCCAAAGTACCTCTACCTCATCGGCGGAGTTCATGGGGACGAAGTTGAAGGCGTCTACGTTCTAAAAGAACTTTTTCAATGGCTCAAGCTCGAGCACTCAATTGCAGACATGCCTATCGTGGTTATCCCTATCTTAAATGTTGATGGCTATAGAGCTCAGTCTCGAGTGAATGCGCATTCTGTGGACTTGAACCGAAATCTCCCTACTAAAGACTGGAGCACGGCCCATTCTCAGCCTCGCTACAACCCAGGTCAGAAAGCGCTTTCAGAACCTGAAAATCAATTTCTTGTGAAGCTCCTAGATAAATACAAACCAGGCATGATCATTTCGTTTCATACCTGGAAGCCCATCCTAAATTACAACGGTAACTGCAAAGACATCGCTGAGTTCATGGCGAAGTTCAATCATTACGAAATCGCCTCTGATATTGGCTACCCTACGCCTGGATCTCTTGGAACTTTTGCCGTCGAAAAATACGATGCGCCCGTTCTAACGTTCGAATGCCCAGAGCTTAAAAAGCATCGCGAGAGCTTAAAGGATATCTGGAAAGAGAATGAAGAGGGTTTAAAAGGTATATTTAAAGAAAATTTGATCAGTAAAAAACTAACGAATTAGAAAAAAAAATGCCCTCGAAAGAGGGCATTTTTTTTAAGATGCTTTGGTAAATTTAATCACTTCGACCGGACACGCCTCAGCCGCTTCCTGCATACGAAGACCATCGTCGAGTGGAGCATTTGGACGAATGATACAGGTATCGGCCAATACTTCGAAAACATCTTTGTAGATATCTTCACAGGCATTACAAACAATACACCCCGGCTCAATCCAAACTTTCGCTACAGTGAAATTGGGAACGGTTTCTTTGGGGACTCCAGCAGCTGCTGCACCCGTACCGCCACCGATGCTAGCAAATTGAGCAGCAAAAGCAGGGTTTGTTGGGATAGCCAGCTGAGCTCCTTTTCCAGGGACTGTATCAGCAATAAAGCTACGAGCAGGTATTTCAATTGGTGGGCCAGAAGCGACCTTCGTTCCACCAAGTTTGTTAGCAGTATCGTAATGCTCCACAGTTTGATGAGCTTCCGTCATGAGTTGCTTGAACTTAGGACCTTTCATATCAAACTGAAATGAAACTCCATCAAGAGTTGAGCTTACTTCAACCTGAACCACGGCAAGATCAAAACCTTTAGCACCAAGAAGTTCGATAAAGCCCGGGCCCATATTAACTTCAACAGCAAATGATGATTTTTTAGTTTCGAAAGGCATTTTCACTTCAACTTGCGTTGGAGACCCAAATGGATTGAAGAGACGAAGACGGATGTTGTCGATACGAGCGGGCTCTTTTGCTGAGTTCCACTTAAATCCAAATGCAAAAAAATTCCCACTCTTAGTTGATCTCAAAAGAGTGAGTCTTGGTTTCCCAAAAAGGGTTTCGAGAGTTCCAAAAAGTAAACTGAGACCTGCAAGTCCCACGACCAGGTTGACCACTAAAAAAATGGCGACACCCATGGCGATTAAGCTGGTTGACACTAGTGACTCCTATTAATCCGTTATTCCCAAAAAAATTATAGCTTAAACTCCTGAATATTAGAACAAAAACCTCGATCCCTTCCTTGCAACTCAACCGAGTTTTTCTGTACAATGAAGCCCATGTTTATTTTCTTTCAGATCAAAGCCTTTTTCATTTCGCTCGTACTGGCCATTATGCTGGTCCCCGTATGCTTTATCGCCATTCCTTTCCGATTAAAAAAACGACTCAAAATGGTCTCTCCTTTTTGGCAGTTCGCCGCCAAAAACGCTCTGCGATACGCCTGTAATGCTAAAATTGACATTGCCGAAGACCGTAGAGACCCTACTTTCAAGGCCCAAGGTGACGTTGGATTATTTATAGCCAATCATCAAAGCTACATGGATATCCCCATGATTGTGACCATGTACCAGGTCCCTCCCATTATGAAAAAAGAAGTCCTCTATGTACCGTTTGTCGGACTCTTGGGTTGGATCTGTGGCGCCATGCCGGTCTCTCGTTCGAGCATGGGTTCCAAAAGAAAAATTATTGATCAAACTCGGAATAGAATCCTAAAAGATAAAATGGGAATCCAGGTTTACCCAGAAGGGACTCGTTCAAAAGACAGTCACCCTAAGCCTTACGAAGAAATTAAACGTGCTTTGATGGTGATTGCCTACAGTGCAAAAATTCCTATCATCCCAACAAGTGTTTACGGAACTCGCGGAATAGTTAGCCGTTTGGGATTTTTTAATTCAGGCCGACATCTTGGGATCATTGTTCACAAAGAAATTTTACCCGAAAATTTTAAATCTTCTGATGAATTCTGCAGGGCCTGCTGGGAGAAAGTGGTAGAAGGTTACGAGGAAATGGCGCTTAAATTGGATCCGGCGAATAAAAGTTTATCTTAGGACGAATTTCAGTTTCAGTGACCTGTTCGGCCAGGCCAATGGTCTTTTGCTGATCGTCTAATACCCAAAAAAATTTTGGTGATACGTTTTTTTGATCAATTTGAATCTCAAGCTCACTTGTTTTCAAAAAAGCTCCACACTGAAAAGCGCGTGATTTTTCTGCGGAGAGAGAGAATTTCGGAAAGCTTAGAATCGACTCAATGGGCACTCCCCGACTCATAATTTCCGGTGCTCCTTGATCAGGCCAATCCTTTTTGTGGAGTGAGTTTTTGAAATTCACATCTCCCATATTTTCTCTAACTAGAGCTACCAAGGTTCCAAGAGTTCCAAGATCATGACACATGTCTGTGAAGAGTGTTCGGACGTATGTTCCCGAGCTCACGGTGACTTCAAAAGAGAGATAAGGAAAAGCAAACTTGATGACCTTGAGAGAATAGATCTTTCTCATCACTGGCTCTTTTTTGATCTCTACCCCTTCCCTGGCCCATTGATGCAAATTTTTTCCCTGAAACTTTGTCGCCGAATATTTATGTGGGGCCTGAAGATAATCTCCGACAAATTTTTCCGCAAATCTTTCCTGAAGAAATGAAACGGGGAGACGAGAAATTTCCTGCTTTAAGTAAGGAGAATCATCACGCTGGATAATCTCACCGGTGTAATCACCTGTTGGAGTTTCAATCCCTAGTTTTCCAACCGCAAGGTAGGTCTTAGGAGAATATTCATGGATGAATTCATTTAAGCGCGATGCTCCCGCTACGCCGACCATCAACACACCTGAAGCAAAGGGATCAAGAGTGCCGAAGTGACCTATCTTTCCAAATCCCGAAGGTAAATTGCGCTTGAAATGTCTTACCACATCGTAAGACGTCATCCGTGCAGGTTTAAAAATATTGAATACGAGAGGTGGAAACTGGACCGGAAGCTTACTTTTCTTCATCCGAACTATCATTTAACAATCGGTCGATCTTGTTAGAATCTTCATACTGAGAGTTATAGATGTAATGAATTTCTGGAGTGTTACGAACATCCATTTTACCCGCGAGAAGTTTTCTCATGCGACCAGCGGTTGTCTCAATAGCTTCTTTAATGTCACCACGTTTGGCGACCTCAAAAGTGTCCCAGTAAACTTTGGCGTGAGAATAATCGGAAGATAACTCAACGTGAGTGATCGAAATATTCATAAGGCGAGGATCCGCGAATTCTCTTCTCAGAGCGAGATTAATCTCATCGCGGAACCTTTCCTCGTATTTGATCTTAGAAAATTTATTGCCCCGACCTTGTTGGCCTGCCATGGATGATCCTTAGAGTGTCGCTTCTTGAGTGAGCGTTCTCTTCTTCTCTTCCATGATATACGCCTCAAAGAGATCGTTCACACGAACATCATTGAAGTTTTCAAGCGCCATACCGCACTCGTAACCATTCTTCACTTCTTTCACTTCGTCTTTGAAGCGCTTGAGTGTTGAAAGTTTTCCGTCGTGGATAATCTTACCTTCACGAAGAAGGCGAATATTACATCCACGCTCAATCTTCCCGTCGATCACTGCTGTACCAGCAACTGTACCGATTTTTGGAATCGAGAATGTTTCTTTAACCTGAGCGCGTCCAATGTATTTCTCAACAGACTCTGGAGTGAGCATTCCTTCCAAGGCCATTGTTACGTCATTGATGAGTTCGTAAATGATAGAGTAGGTCTTGATATCAACACCTTTCTCTTCAGCAATTCTGCGAGCGGTTGTTACCGGACGCATGTTAAAGCCCATGATGAAGCCTTTAGAGTTCGCAGCAAGGTTCACATCACTATCTGTGATCGCTCCTACACCGCCAGCAATAACTTCAACTGAAACTTCCGAGTTACCAAGTTGCTGAACGGCAGTTCGAATAGCTTCAAAAGATCCCTGTACATCAGAGCGTACAACAAGCTTCAAGACTTTTTTCTCAGCTTCAGAATTGTTCTGAGCAGTTGCGAAGAAATCTTCAAGGCTTACTTTCTTCTCTTCAAGCGGAGCATTTAAGAACGCTTTTCTTTCATTGATACGGTTTTCAACAATCTTCGTTGCTTCACGCTCATTCTTAACCACGTTCAAGATATCACCAGGTGATGGTACTGATTCGAGTCCAAGAATTTGAACCGGTGTAGAAGGTCCAGCTGTGTTCAACATTTTTCCAGAGAAATCCATCAAAGAGCGAGCTCTTCCTGAAGTCTCACCAACAACGATTGAATCCCCTTTAGAGAGAGTCCCTTTTTGGATAAGAATAGTCGCAACTGGCCCACGACCAACTTCGATTTTTGATTCAATAACAATCCCTTCAGCAGGTCCTTTGTCATTTTCACGCAGATCCATGATCTCAGCTTGAAGGTGAATCGCCTCAAGTAGGTTATCAATCCCCTCTCCAGTGAGAGCAGAAACGTGAACAAATTGCGTATCACCACCCCAGTCCTCAGACTGAAGTCCGTACTCCATAAGACCTTGCTTCACCTTATCAGGGTTAGCAGATGCCTTATCGATCTTGTTAACAGCAACAATCACAGGAACGTTGGCAATTTTAGTATATTTAATAGATTCAATTGTCTGAGGCATAACACCATCGTCGGCCGCAACAACCAGAACAACGATGTCAGTGACGTTAGCTCCACGCTGTCTCATCGCTCCGAAGGCCGCATGTCCAGGAGTATCAAGGAAAGTAAGAACAGAATCCTCGACCTGAACTGAGTAAGCACCAATGTGTTGAGTGATCCCACCAGCTTCGCCTGAAGCCACTTTCTCTTTACGGATGTAATCCAAAAGAGATGTCTTCCCGTGATCTACGTGACCCATGATCGTGATGATCGGGTTTCTTACTGGCAAGTGAGACTTATCTTCAAGGGGTTTGCGGTTTAGGAGCTCGTCTTCGCTGAAAGCAACATCTTCAACACGGTAGTTGTAGAGAGCAGCAATTTCTCCAGCGAGAATAACACCTATGTAATCATCTTTTTTAACAAGAAGATTAAGTTCGAGCAAACGGTTAGCAAAAGCTTCAAATCTCTGGCTCAATTTCTGCGCAAGCTCAGCAGCCGTTGTAATTCCGTGAATATCAATCACACGTTTAGATTCTTTTACTTCAGTGATAACTGTCCTTTGAGATGGACCAGAATAGAGTTTTTTCTTCTTCGCTGGTGAGTAAATCGCTTTACCAACAAGCCCTGAAGCAAACTTCAACTCCTCATCAGCTCGGATAACTGTAAGATCCTTCTTACCGGCACCAGCTTTCTTGCCCATGATAGCGGCAAGATCACCCATGCGTTTCTTATCTTTGTCTTCTTCAGACATTTCCGGTTCTTCAGGATCCCCAGGTGCGCGAGGAGGAGCGAAACGATTTTCTGGACGTGATGACGTCCCAGTACCTGGCTCTTTCTTCTTCTCTTCTGGTGTAAAAATAGGAGTGAAACTATGACGTTTTTCTTCGTAGTAATCTTTCTTAGGATCTCTGCCCTTCGCAAGAAGGTTTGTACCTTGCATCGGCTCTGGATTTTCGCGAGCATGTTTTTCAGCAGCCGCAAAAGCAGCAGCTTCTTCTTTTGCTTCAAGCGCTTTCTTATCTTCTTCTTCTTTTTGCGCCTTCGTCTTTCTCTTCACCATCACGACCGCCGGAGCGGCTGGAGCAGCAGATACCGCCACAGCTGGTGCAGAGGCCGCAACAGGAGGGGCTTGAACAACTGCAGTTGCCTGAGGCTCTGGTGCCGCTTCAACAGGAGCTGCTTCTTCAACAACTTCTTTTTTAGCGACCTTTCTAACGACAGCTTTTTTAATCGGTGAACCGGCACTCTGTTTAGGAGTTTCGTAAGCAGCTCGTGCTTTAGCGACTTCTTCATCGGTGAGGCTGGCCATGTGGTTTCGTACGTTAAAACCCATTTTCTTCAGCTTCTCAACGAGGTCGAGGGCACCTACTCCAATTTCTGTGGCAAGTTCGTAAACTTTTTTTGCCATTTTTTTATCTCCAATCCGTTAAAATCTATTATTTCAATTTGAAAGCAGCAAGCTCTTCTCTTAAGCGTCTTTCAGCTTCCGAAAACTTCGTCATATCTTCTGCTTTCCCTCTCACTTCAGATCTTTCTGAACGTCTGAAACCAGACTGATTCGGAACTGCTGAAGCAGAGATAATTTCTGCATTTTCACCAAGATCCGTTTTGATCGTTTCATCCTCGATAGCAGCTGCCGCAGTATCAACCATGAGCTTGGCATCTGCCACTGATTTACCAAGGTAGCGGGCCACATCTTCTGGAGTTGCAGCAGAAAGATCGATGATGGACATGATTCCTTTCTGGACAAGAACCTGAGCCGTCGCTTCTGAGATGTTTGAAAGCTGAATGAGGTTCTCAACAGCAAGTTTCACACGCTCTTGAAGTTTAACTTTAGAAATGATGTTTACTTTCCAGCTTGTGAGCATGGCCGCGAGTCGAACGTTTTGTCCGCGCTTACCGATTGCAAGAGAGAGTTGATCATCTTCTACGATAACATCAA
>JBBQGK010000100.1:0-13533 GCA_038322885.1 Bacteriovoracales bacterium
AACTGGGTAAATATGGGTCCAAATTTCGTGCTGAATTCTTGTTTCACCTGATTAAACATCATCGTTCCGATCAAATCCGAAGGAAGAAGATCTGGCGTAAACTGAACGCGCTGAAACTGAAGGTCGCAGAGTTGACTCATGACCGAGACACTGAGAGTTTTTCCTAAGCCAGGCATACCCTCGATCAATAGATGCCCCTCGCAGACGAGGGCCGCAATAATGCTCTCCAGGAGTTCATCTTGACCAAAAATATTTGTGCGGGCCTCTTTGAGTACAGTTTGAATTTTTTCTTGTAGTGACATGATTACTCCAAAATATAAAAATAACTTTTTATGTAGTTTGATTTTTCGTTTAAGTTTGAAACTGGATGATCCCAACCCTGGAGCCCGACATAAAGAAGCTGAGCTTTTCTATTTTCTTTTTGAGCGGCATCAAGGATATTTTTTTGAAATTCGTCGTGATCTATGTAGTGAGTACAAGATGAAAAAGCCACTAATGCCCTCGGCGCAGAAACCTTGAAAACTTTCCGGTGAAGTTTAGTATACCCCGTGAGTGCATCCGATTTTTGTGAAAGACTTTTCGCAAAGGCCGGTGGGTCACACAAGACAAGATCAAAACTATTCTTTTTAGCAATGCAATCATCAAGGAACTTAAATACATCTGAGCGAATAAACTCTCCCCGATCAGAGAACCCATTGAGATCCAATGAAGCTTTAACCTCAACAGATAGATCCCCTTGATCCACAAAACTCATCCAAGAAACCCCTGCACTCAGAGACGAAATTCCCCACGCACCAATGTATGAAAAGAGATCAACACCCGTTTTGGGTTTCTTTGAGAGCCTTCCCAGAATCTCTTTCATCTGCCTGCGATTTTCTCTATGATCATAATAAAAACCAACCTTCTGCATCACCTCTGATCGCAAGTGAAAACGAAGCCCGTTTTCTTCGATTTGAATATCTGGCAATGGATCCTTCGTATAGGTCGGGAGAGATTCTTTCTCGCGGTATTTTTGATTATCAAGGAGATAGGCTTTCTTATTTGTAAGGCGAGAGATTTCATTTTTAATGAGATCACGGTATTTATCTACACCGGCGGTATTGATCTGAATTATTACAGCATTTTGAAATTGATCAATAATGAGACCCGGCAAGCCATCTTTAAGTCCGTAAAACAGTCTGCCACTTTTTTCATAGCCCTGGAATCGCTCTCTTTTATTCATCGCCAACTTTAAGATTTTGATCACATGAGATTCAATAGAAAATTCTTTAATCTCTTCGGGATCCATAACTTTCAAAACTTGTATGCTACCGAATTTTTCATCAATAAGTGAATTCCCAAACGCTAACCAAACTTCCGAACCGGAAGCCGACTTCAAGAAAAACCATTCACCCGGAGGAAGCGCTTTAAGTGAATCCTCGAGATCGCTGCTTTTTAATTCAAACTGGTTAGAACGTAGTTTATTCAGTCCGTTCTTCGCGAGAGCAAGTAAGCGCACATTTCCCCTTCAAGTTATTAGATTATTATAACTCTTAGACGATGCTCTACAAAGAAGGGATCTAGTTAAAAAGTTGTTAGCTGACTTTTTTGATCGGCCACTACTCGACAGCTTTATCTTTTTGAAAATAATTAGTCGCCTCATTAGAGTTGAGCTTGTAATTTTTAAATTCAATAATTTCGTTTTGCGAAACAGGTTTAAGCTTCGGATTTGAAAATTTTTGTTCTGTCGTCATTGAGACGGACTTGACCACGGTAAACCCCTGTTCTTTGCCGTATTGAATCGTTTTAACGGTGATAATTTCTTGTCCACCTTCGGTCAATGTGGTCACTTGTTTCTTCAGGGCCCACTTACCATCTGTAAAACTATCTTTTTCAAAGGTTGGAGAAATTTTTAAGGTTCCAATGGGTTTGTTCCCGGTAATATCGATGAGTTTATCCTGCTCATCAAATTTTATCGTATAAGACGGAACGTCGCTAATCCCGCTCGTATCCTGAAAGAGGTACTGCTTGGGCCCATTGGAGATTGCCTTATATCCTGCAAATTTTAAAGCGATTGGAAGAGGTAAAATGTTATCCATGAGATTTAAAACTTTAAGTTTAAGTTCTTCTTTGAATTCTTTAAAGCCTTCTGGCATTCCCATAACTTCAATGTCCAACCTCTCAGGAGCAAGAGTCCAGTAAACACGGAAGTGAAGATCTTTCAGTTTTCCAAAAGTTCCAGCTGCGTTGATTTCCTGTGTCAGTTTAGGACTGACTAAGTCGACGGAAAAATCTTTAATCCCTTTTGTTTTAAGGGAATAAACGCGGTTATCAAAAAGCGTGAAGTAAGTTTCAGGATCTTGGGCGAAGGCTGCAAAAGTTGAAAGAGCCAGAAGTAGAGTAAAAATAATTTTCATAGCGAAATCCAGGGTCCAGAGTTTATCCGCAGGCAGCGGAGATGTTTTTCTTTTTTATATATTACCATACCTGCGGCACCCGAAACACCCTTCAAATTTTTCACCTGAGTAAAAATTATGGGGACCCAATCTGCATTAAAGTGAGAAAAATAGGCAAGTATTGAAGCACCTACATTGATGATGTCAGACTCTAGAATGCACCCGCTTTGAAGTTTGATAACAACGTGAGCACTTTTTCCATCTTCAAGGTGGAGCCAGTGGTCATCCCTACTCGCCCATTTATTCCTAAGCTGATCATTTCCAGTCGAAGAAAGACCCACTCCTATTTGATACTTCTCGAAAGAAAAAATTCGATAATCTTCTTTTTCAATTTTTTTACTGGAGGGTTCCGGAATATCTTCCTTTCCCCATATAGGTTTAACGATGGGTAAAGTAGAAACAACTTTATCTTCTTCTCTAGGTTTTCCTTCAAGTAGATCATTCACCGCATGAAGCCGTTCAGATAAAATACCCTCTCCCCGCTTAAGTTTTTTAATTTTCTGAAAAACAAGATTTCTACGCTCATAGGGATTGAGTTCACCTTCGAACTTAATCTTTTGATCATCGACGTTTAAAACATAAAACTGATCAAGTGACTGTCCTTGGTCAAGAATAGTCTGAAGCTTTTGCCACTGCTGCGCCTTTCTCAGATCGTCCTCTATATTTTCTTTTTTACGCTGGAGATAATTGGGGTTTTGCCCAAGTTTTTTCATCTGCGAGGATTCAAGCTCATGAAGCAAGAGATCGTTAATTTGAAAAAATTCTTTATTTTTTGATTCATGATTGAGGTCTACATTTCTTCCAATCTCATCAAAGCATGAAAAGAGATCGACTAAATCTTCGGTTGGAACCACTGCTTTTTGCCTCCAACTGAGTAAAAGCCTAAAAGGTGTCTCGGGTTTTTCTTGATAATGGTGAACAAAATATAGTTTTCGCGCTTTCCAAAATAGAAGTAGACTCTGTTTGTTTCCATATTTTTGGTAAGATAGATTTATAATTCGATCATGGGGATCGAGCTCAAGACTTAGAAAAGCACAGGAGCTCAGGTGATGACGAAAATATTCAAGGAAGTTATCTTTTCGCCTGAGTGGACTTGGTGGCGCGGATTCTGAGAGCCAAACACCCTCATGGCCTCCACCTCGACCTAGGTATAAGCTCCAGCTTTTTCCAGGGGTACGGATATTGAGAGAGATATACCAGGCAGTGCTGTAAATTTTTTGAATCTGTCCGCCCTCGAGATTTTTTTCATCGATAGCTTTGACCTGCGTTTCTAAATCAAGATAATATTGGATCATATGACGATCAATCTCATTTCCACTCAGCACTCAGTGCATCACTCACAAATTGAGTGGAATGTCCTTTCACAGATTATATCCCAGTTCGCTTATTTTGAATCCAATAAGAAAAATCTTGTCTCGCGAATTTTTCTGACTGAACAGGCCGAACTGGCACTGGAGCTTGCTCATACCGACCTCTATTTGAAGATCTTCAAAGACGAATATCGTCAGGTGGTTCGGCAAGTCATGGGTCGGCTACCTCAAGATTCATCCTTACATAAATTCATTTTGCATTTATCGAAAGAAGGCTTTCTGAATTTTACGGAGTTAAATAAAGTCACACTCCTTCTTGAGGCAGTAATCTTTATGAAGCAGGATCTTCCGGAATTCAAAATACCTGAATTTGAAACTTTAAAAAATCTAGATTTCCAAACCCTCCAGAGAAAGTTTTTGCGTGAGTTTAGGCATCTAGTCGATGAAGACGGGGAAGTGCATTTTGAAAGACATCCTGAGTTGGCGGAACTCAACAAACGTTTAAGAGAACTTGAAGAGCGCATCAGAAAGAGTGTTCAGGAGTGGATCAATCTACCACAAAACCAAAAACTACTTCAGTACAACAGCTATGATGTGCATTACGATCGCTACGTTGTACCTGTCAGGTCCGATTCTTACCGTTCGGACCTTGGGCTCATCGTTTCTCGTTCAGACTCAGGCCAGACGCTTTTTGTAGAACCTTTTGAAGTTCGAGAAAATTGTAATCGGCGGCTCGAACTCATAGCCAAAATTGATGAGATCATAAACAAACTGGCGTTGAAGTTCTCACATGACCTTCACACCTTTTCACCTCTCTCGCTTGCATCCTATGAATTTGTTCAGACTCTGGATTTTTATCTCGCGAAATCTCAATTCGCTCTAGATCATCGTCTTGAATGCCCGCGGATTCGTGAAACACCTGGATTCGCCTTCAGTCAGCTATTTCATCCTTTGATTAAAAATCCTGTCACAAATAGTGCTGACTGCTCGAAGGAGCATTATGGGATCGTCATTTCAGGTCCGAACACGGGTGGTAAGACTGTTTTCTTAAAATCTATCGCACTCTCTTACATGCTCTTTTATCACGGTTTTTTTGTGCCCGCTTCAGAGGCAGAAATGTATCCTTACCAGGGACTTTTTTATTTCGGCAATGATCTCCAGGATCTCCAGTCTGGTCTGAGTTCTTTTTCTGGCGAAGTTAAAAATTATATCAGCCTCATGGAAAACATACTTCCTACAAATCTTATTCTCATTGATGAGATCTTTAATTCAACTTCTTCCGATGAAGCCTCGGCTTTATCAATGGCCTATTTCGATGAGCTCCACCAAAAAGCTGGCTGCCACATTATTGTGTCTACCCATCACCAAATGTTTAAAACTTTAGTTCACCAGAATAAAAATTATATTTCTGCTCACGTGGGATTTGATACCAAAGAAATGCGTCCAACTTATAAGGTTCAGTGGGGAACACCTGGAAGTTCAATGGCCATTGATATTTTCAGGATCCTCTCACGTAATCATCCAGAGGTAAAAGATGTGCCTGACAAGGCACTCTCGCAGATGAGTCAAAAGAATGTAAGTTACGAAACTCTTTTGCAAAAAGTTTCCCAAAAACAGATTGAACTCGACCAGCTTTTAAATACTAATCGAAAACTAGAGATTGATTTAAAAAATCAAAAAGGTGCGATGGAAGGAGTTCTCAATCTACGCTTGAGAGATGAACTCGCACGGGCAAAATCCGAAGTTGATAAAATTTTATTCGAGGCCCGTTCCTTGGTTGAAGAAGCTCGTCGTCAGGAGATTACCAAGGTCAGGAAAGTTGATGAGCGCGCTCATCAACTCAAAAATCAGATCTCAAGACTAGCGGGAGAGACCCCTGAAATTGAATCCCAACCCTTGGCGGGAAACTTAGATATCCGTTTAACGAAGGCCGGTGACACTGTTTTCTCTATGACTCTAAAAAAAGAATTCTCTGTTGTGAGTATCGATCTCCGAAAAAATGAAGTCACTATCGGTAAGGGACCTATTAAATTCACTGTTCCTGCTGACACTTTAAGCCACACAAACAAGGCCCCTCTTCGCTCAGATGTGCGAGTAAGTTTTGAAAAAAGTAGTGATACTCAATTAGAGATCGATGCCAGAGGAATGAGACTCTCCGAATTCCAAAATCTCGTTGATCTAACACTCGGGGATTTATTGCGAGGAGATATCCCTTATCTGAATGTGATCCACGGTCACGGAGAAGGAACTCTTAAAAACTGGCTGAGACAGTATTTGAAGACATCCAAAGATTTTATGGGGGCACCACCTGAAAACGGAAATGATGGTGAAACAAAGATTGTTTTAAAAGGTTAGTATGAGAAAGATTTTTCACCATAAATATTTTCTCCCCACAAGCCTTCTCGGCTTCCTTATCGTTTGTTTCTTTCCGATTGTCGTAGCACATAAAAAAGCCGATCCAGATGCCCAGTTTATCCTCCCTATTCTTGAACAGGTCTCTGGACTTTCAGATTACTTCCAAAAAATGAGCACTCTTCAATTGATTGATGTCCAGCCCCTGCGAGACTTAAGCTTTTATGTAGATCTTTTTTTCTTTGATCATTTCTCCCTAAATACTTTTGTCTTCCAGAATCTTTTCTGGTGGCTAGCAACTTGTATGGTCATCATGAATATCATAAGAAAAAGATTCCCTGACATATCTAAAGGAAAAATCTTTCTTCTCATCTTTGCCTTCTCCGTCTACCCCCTTTTCTCAACCACGATCATTTGGGGAATGGCTAGAAAACATCTTATGTCGTTTTTCTTCATCGCTCTTGCTACTGAGAGATTGCTTTTAAATGAGTCTAATATCTCACTGAGAAATAAAATCATCATTATTTTTTCATTTCTTTTCGCTATGCTATCTCAGCCAATTGGAATTCTCTGGACCCTTTGGGCTCTGGTGTTCGTTTTTTTTGAACAAAAAAATAATAAAAAAGATTTTCTCACTATTTTTCCCTTTTTATTCCTGATCTCTCTCATCACCGGAATTTGGAACAACCACTACTACCGTCTAAGCAAAGTTTATCTTCACCACTTTGCTCCCAAACCGGACACTTTATTTAAACCAGCGGATCAAATACTGGCCCTCGGGCATTATGTTTTTGACCTGATCATCCCGTTTTTTCCTTCCTTTCAATTTACGCTCGGTCACTGGTCCACGCTTTTAGGTATTTTGATCATTCTTCTTGTACTTCTCACCCTATACAAATTTAAAAGACTTAAGGAATCTTCCGTATGGATTTTATTTTTTATATTCCCCCTTATCCCAATTCTTACTCAACCAGAAATGATGCAAGATACTTATTTGCTTATTCCATCATTGGGAGCTCTCCTCCTAATCTTGCAGAATATAAACGTGGTTTCGAAGAAATTTTTATATGTATTAATTTGTGTTGGATCGATCTTTAGTTTTCATGAATCAATCATATGGCTTTCAAAAAGAAATATGATCACTCAAAGCTTTTCAAACGCACCAAGCTGTCTTACGGCTTTGAGCACCGTGCGACTTCACCATAATGAATTTGAAAAAGCACCTCAGTCTGCATTGGATTACGTCAGACAATATAATTGTATCGGAGACAACAACTTTTCCGGAATATCTATGCAGCAGGCACTCTACTTGCAATCAACTATCATGTATTACGATGAAACAATTCCTATTGCGGACCGAAGAGGAATCTTAAATAAATTATCTCGTATCGATATAATGGGACTTACCTATCTCACAGCTTTCCTTATTAAAGAAAAACGTTTTGAGGAGGCAAACATCGAACTCAAAAAGGTTACTGAAATTTACCGAAAACAAATTTATGTGGTTTATGATGTTATAAATGCAAAAGTGATTCTGCCGTATTGCCTCAAGATCAACAATGAAGATTGCATCGAAGTCTTTCGGAGACACAGCGTGCCCCCGATAACACCATTCGATTAGTGGATGAGTTTACCTATACGCCAAGGCCGGAACTTCCAAGACTCTTGCTCATCTTCACTTCCGGGCCACGGCACAGAAAGAGAGAACCAGATAAAGATCGCTTTTCCTTTGATATGACCAAAGGGAACTGTTCCCCATCGACGCGAGTCAGCCGAAAAGTCGCGGTTATCACCCATCACAAAAAAATTATCTTTCGGAACTGTGAACTTATAGTAATTAGCAAAGTAGTCATTTCCCATATCAACTTGTGTGACGTGAGTGGCTTGGCCCGTTTTAGTTTCCATGAAACGGAACTGATAAGATTTATATCTCTCATCCATATCTTCAAGAATCTCTTTGCCGTCCACATCTTTTGTTTCGATCGGTTTGTTGTTTACATAAACTACCTTATCGATAACTTCGATCGTGTCTCCCGGCAGGCCTATTACGCGCTTAATGTAATTAAGATTTGTGTCTTTAGGATACTTAAACACGATCACATCTCCCCTCTCTGGAGTTGATGGGCCTGTGATATAGACTGGGTCAGTGAACCAGTCACTAAAAGGGACTTTGAATCCGTAGGCAAACTTATTCACAAGAATAAAATCACCAATGAGAAGGGTCGGGATCATGGAGCCCGACGGAATCTTAAACGGTTCAAACAATACTGATCGAAACGCAAGCACCGAAAGGATGATCACAACAAACGACTTAGCCTCTTTAATGAACTTGTCTTTTTTACTGATGATCGGAGCAATACTTGTTGCAGATAAAGGATCTACGACAGTATCGACCTTTACGATATTATCCGGTGTTGAATTCTCGTCCATATGGAGGTCCTTTTATTTTTTGAGAGGATAGAGCGTGGAGTAGTAGAACTCCATGATGTTTTTAGCAAGGAGTGGCGACTTGATGTACCATCTCTTCTGGTTCACGATCATCACGCAAATTGAAATACCCTTATCATTTTTTTCTTCAATCGATTTAGCATAACTCACAAACCAGTCGCGCTTTCCGTGAGGCTCTCCACCCGTGATGCTTCCAGTCTTCCCACCAATCTCGAGTTTGTTTAAAAGATACTGGCTTCGACGAAACGATGAGCGAGCAGTTCCTTCAGTGACAGTGGCCATGAAAAGAGTTCTTAAATCTTCAGCCGTTTGAGGAGTCAAAACCACTTCATCCTTTTTTAGAGGAGGATAAATAAGTTTCTTATCATTAATTCCCTCGAGAGACTTGATCACGACTGGATATCGAAGGACTCCACCGTTGGCGATTACAGAAGCAATCACGGCTCCATGAACTGGACTCATCTGAGTATCTGTGTTCAATCCCGAAGCATACTCAGCGAGATTGTACTGATCTTGAGCAATGTTAAAAACTGAGGCTGGAAGATTCACGCCTTCAACAAGTCTTTTATTAAACCCAAACTTCTCTGCCATCTTCTTTAAACCAGCAGGAGTTAGATTCTCGATCGCCGTTCTTCCAAAAATCACATTATTTGAAGTCGCAAAAGCTTTTTGCATATCCAAACGACGGACCCAACGCTGGTTGCCTGGTTGCTTTAGCTGGTGACGATAGAGAGTCGTCGATCGGCCAGTAAAGTGAAATTCAGTATCTGTCTTGATATGAGTGTTTTCAATTAAGTCAGAAGCGGTAATGACCTTAAAGATACTCGCTGACGGGTGCGAGTTACTAAAAGCGATGTCACGCCCAAAGATATTTTTTTGTCGTGCGTAATCAACTGCCGCCAGAATATTTCCACTTTCATTGTCCATTACGACCACTGAAGTATAGTCGGGCCGGTAAAGCGCCAACTGCTTTTTAATGAAGCTTTCAAGCTCCTCATTAAACGCATATTTCACATTGTAGCGCGAACTATCGTAGTCTACCTGATCCATCCAGCTCTGATGCTTAGAGAGAATCTGATTCCATTCTTTAGAAGTATTGGGTTCTTCAACAGGAGTCGTCGTAACCGTTGGAGATACAAAGAGCGTATTGTCTTTGATGAAATTGAGATTAGCGAACGCTGGTGCGCTGACCAATAAAATGAGGCCACACAAAGTAAAAGCTTTGCGGTTTAAATCCTTGAAAACCATTCAAACATTATGCCTTAAAGTTCTTTCCAATGACAAAAAATTCTTTACTGACACTTCGGGTAGATTTTGGTTTTAAGTAATGGAATTCGTTAAACAGATTCTTTTGCTCTTTTAGATAGTTTTGGGCGTGTTGTGAGTCAAAAACTTTGATCACGAAGTTCCCACCCTTCTTCAAAAAACGCGGAAGAAGTTCAAAGACTGATTCAACCAGATTTAAACTTCGATCCTGATCAAGAGACTTTATTCCAGTTGTGCTTGGTGCCATATCCGAGAGAACCACATCAAACTGATCCTCGACACCTAATTGAGAGAGATCCTGAATGTCGAAAATATCTTTTTGATAAACGCGAACGTTTTTCACACCCACAAGCTTTTTGTTCACGGCCTGAATATCAATACCAACGACCACACCATTGTCACCAATAACCTGGCTTGTGTACTGAATCCATGAACCCGGAAAATAACCAAGGTCTACAACCTTGATGCCAGGCTTGAGGATCTTATACTTCTCATCAATCTCTTCTAATTTATAAATACTGCGAGCGAGATAGTTATCTTTTTTCGCCTTCTCAAAATAATGGTCTTTGACTTTAAAATTCCCCATACACTCTCTCTAGCAAGCTTGATAAACTCTTTCTATGAAAAAAACTGAAAAAGCTCTTGAGGTCTATGCCCGTCTCCTTAAACTTTACCCGGATGCCCACTGTGAGCTCAACTATTCGAATCCTTTTGAGCTTCTGCTGGCGACGATTCTCTCGGCCCAATGTACTGATGTACGAGTGAATATGGTGACTCCGGCCCTTTTTAAAAAATACCCTTCTCCACAAAAATTGGCCAAGGCGAAGATTGAAGATGTGGAAGAACTTGTGAAATCTATCAATTTTTTTCGAAATAAAAGTAAGAGCCTCATCGGTTGTGCCCAGCTGCTCGTAAGTGAATACAAGGGTGATGTTCCACAAACGGTGGAGCAATTGATCGAACTACCAGGAGTCGGTCGAAAAACTGCCAATGTTGTTCTAGGAAATGCCTTTAACATCAACACGGGAATTGTCGTGGACACTCATGTGAAAAGGACGGCCCACCTTCTAGGCCTCACGAAAGAAACTGAACCGGAAAAAGTTGAGCAAGACCTGATTAAACTTTTTCCAAACGAAACCTGGACCATGCTTTCACATTTACTCATCTTTCTTGGAAGAAGAACTTGTATCGCGAGGAGACCCCAGTGTGACCTTTGCGTCTTAAATGATATTTGCGATTTTACACAAAAAGGGCTGAGAGCTCCAAAAAAAGCGAAGGGTGGCACCAAATGAGAGGAGGGGCATAAGATTTTTGAACCATCGTCACTTCTTTTCCCTGCGAATAAAATTTCATTCCGGCCTGATGACAAAGTAGAGTACCCCCAGCGACGTCCCAGATATTTTTTGGCCTTAGGCTCACAACAAAGTCGCTTTGATGTTTTGAAAGTCTTCCTAGTTTATAGGCGATACTACCTACGGGATGGATCTGAAATTTTTCTGAATGGATATTTTTAAAAAAACTATCACGAGCTTCGCTCTTCGAAACTTCTCCTCGATAAGATAATTTTTTTTCAAATGATTTTACCAATCCGTGATCGAATATTTCTTGAGTAGCAGGATTATAAACCCATCCCTCACCTTTAAAATCTTCGCTCTCAAAGAGTCCGATTGAGATGGCCCACTCAGGATTACCATTCACGTATTCTCGTGTTCCATCTAATGGATCCAGGGCGATCAAAGGAAATTTCCATTCGGAGAATTTCTCCTCTGAATAGAAAGTCAGATCAGAATAATGCTGAAAAAATAGATCTTCGAAATACTGAGACAAAGCTAGATCAAGCTGAGTCACAGGTGAGTGATCTGCTTTGTAAGTAACTGTTGGATTTGTGTTTTGTGTGAAGATTTTGTAAATTTCCTCGAGGCGCAATTTTAAAAAGTCAGCTAAATTTTGGTGGGCATTCACAATTCTATCCACATTTACTTCCCGGTTATCCACAATTTTTTTTGTTGTGTCATTCTCTTACACAGCATTCCACGCAAGTTCGTAATCATTAATATCAACAAGATAAAAAAAGGGGAACTGATAGTTCCCCTTAAAAATAAATTGTGTCGGGATATTGACAAGGGGTTTTCCCCAAATTCTATTCACCCTACTTCATAGAGTGCCAACATCTGAACAAAACCATCCTGCGCCACAGAAAGAGCAAAGACTCCATCAGCAGAATGATCATCTTCAACCACATTGGTGATGACTTTCATGCCCTGGGCATCGACGTAAACAAAGGCCTGATCGGATTGAGGTGAAGACTGTGCTGAAAAATGCTGGTAGCAAGCTGAGAAATCTTTAAAAACAGAAGCGGTTAAGGGTGCCTTGTACAAAAGTCCTCCTTGAATCCGATGAAGGGAAATCATTCCCCTTCTTCTCTTGTAACTATTTTATCTCTAAGCCAAAATTCCTGCATCGTGTTTCTTCAATATGTAAGTAAAATTAAGTTCTTAACTCGAAACTAACAAGAGTGAATCGGTCAGATTTGCCGGTGATTTTAGCGCTTGAGAATCTCAATGACGTCTGGAGGGGATTGGAAAAAATTGTACATAATTCTTATTCGTCCCTCGAAATGGGAGTCAAGCAAGCAGACCATAACGTAAATCATGTAGATAAAATTTCTTCGGGAACGAAGTCTGCTGATGGACTGAAAAATCCATTCCAGAGGGAGAATACTTAAGAACACAACCCACCAAAGTAGCCCAAAATTCTCTGTGAGATCAGCATCCACTACCAGGCCCACAACGATGATACACAAAGCGAGGATTGAAAGTTCTTTCAATCGTTTCAGGTCAATGGTGAGAGTTCGAAAGACTCGGCTCTTAGGCTTAAAGAGCATCATTAAAAGCGAAATGATCCCAATCACAGAAAGACCATAAAAGGCTTTCCTAAACATGAGGCCTGCATAGTACTTCTCGAGCTGCCTAAAGCTCAGGGCCTCGTCAAAGAAGCGCAGATCAATGTTGGTAATGAGTGTAATCAAGATGAGAAATAAACCAAGCGTGGTGTATTTTACAAATTGCATACGGTACCAATCCGTACTCTCCTTTAAGAAGAAAAAATAGAGAAGGGCGAGTCCGATCGGATAAAGAAATACAAAATTATAATTTAAAACCACACCCGCATAACAGAGAAGGCCATACATCAGGCCCGAGCGATACGTTGAACTTTTCACACACCATAAAATTGACCAAACCCAAAGTACTGAGTAAGTCGTAGTGACACACGAGTACAAGTCCTTCTTCATAAAGATCGCAAATGACCAGCTCGAAACAAGAGCGAAAAGTCCAAGAATCGATAATCTCCGGGAAATAAAAAAGCGCAAAATCCCATAGAAAGCGATGAGATATAGACTCAAAGAAATAAAATAAAAATGCATGCTCCAACCGAGATTAATCAAGTGCGGAAATCTACGGAAAGGATAGAAATTCATGTAGAGATAATTCCACAACTGGCCATTCATTTTCTCATCTGGATCTACAAGGAGCTTGAACGTCTCAAGGTTACTTAAAAAAGGAAAACTCGGCATACTGGTAAAAAACATGGCCACTGTTAAAAACAAAACCGTCTTTTCAAAAGCATCGAGATATTTGTATTCAGTAAACTGAGTGGAGACAGACTCTTCAATGATCTTTCCCCTCGTGGGCCATGAATAAAACAGCCCCACGATGACAAAG
>JBBQGK010000101.1:0-13211 GCA_038322885.1 Bacteriovoracales bacterium
AATGATCTCCCTCTCGCCTTCTCAAGACACGCGACTTCCAAGATCAAAAATTTTGAAGATCTCTACCGGCTCCATTCTTATGGATTCAGAGGAGAGGCCCTGGCCTCAATTGCGGCCGTATCAAAACTTCAGTGTATCTCAAAAGTCTCAGGCGTTAGCCTCGGATCAGAACTTCGAATAGATGGTGGCCATGTTCTTTTTCACGAAGAAAGAACCATACCGGGAATTGATCACGGGACGGAGATAGTGATTCAGGATCTTTTCCACAACACGCCGGCACGTCTGAAATTCATTCAAAGTGGAAATTCGGAAAAACAGTTTTTAAAGAAGATGATTTTTGCCTTCATCCTCTCTCATCCAGAGATTGAATTTCATGTAAAAATCGATGACGGAGATAAAGAGATTTATCCCAGCGAAGAGAGTCTCGATAAACGTCTTGTTAGTATGGTACCGAAAGCGAAAGGACAGATTCTTTTTAAGGAACGCTATTATGAGAATAATGAACTCTCCCTATATCTCATCCCAGGGCATATTAAGACGCAAGTAAAGTGGCAGAATGTTTACATCAATGGGAGGCTTGTCTTAGATAAGCAACTTCACCGAGTGCTTTCAAATGCTCTTTTAAGTATCCTAGGCCAGGATGATTTTCATTATCTTGTCTTCTTCAGGCTCCCAGCGGATTCAATCGATGTGAATGTTCATCCTAATAAAACCATCATCAAGTGTCTTGATTCTTCTAAAATGATCAGTCTTCTGACTTCGACAGTGAAAGAGCTTGCAACAACTTCAATGTCAAAGGGTCCTGTAGAAGTGAAGTCTCCAGATCATCCTGAGTTTAATTTTGAAGAAAAATCGCAGCACTCACTGATGCAGCAACGGCATGATTACAACATGGAAGGGGTCTTCTCTCCTCATGGCCTGCAAGATCATCGGTCAACTTTACAGTGGGTAGGGAATTTTTTTATTACTGAAGTTTCAGGAATCACGTTGGCGTTTAACGTCCGTAAACTTTTAACTAATTATGTAGAGGAGAAATTAAAAACTCTTTCTGCAACGATTCCCTTGCTCGTGAGTGAGCCGTATCCATCAAAGAAAATTCTTAACGAAAGGCTTTTGGAGCTCGCGGCAAGTGGCATGGAACTTGAGTTTTTGAGTGCAGAGACCCTCGTTCTCCGAGGAATTCCAGAATGGATGAATGGCTTTCCATTAAGAGAAACGATGCCGATGATTTTGGGTCAGGAAGATTCTCGTTCAGTGGTGATTTCACCAAGAGATTGGTCTGAATCGACTTGGACGGAGATGGTCGATTTCTTTTCCTATAATGTGCTAATTGAAAAAAAAATCGCGGTTGATCTTAAATCCTTACTACAGGAAAAGCTCAAGTGAAAGTTGTGGTGATTTCCGGCCCCACTGCGAGTGGCAAAACGAATACCTCTTTAAAACTTGTGACAAAATTTGGCGGAGAGATCGTGAACTTTGATTCACTTCTTCTTTACAAAGAAATTTCAATTGGAACTGCTAAGCCAACTCCTGAAGAGCAACAGAATATACCTCACCATATGATTGATGTTGCAAGCATAAGTCATCCCCTCAATGCCGCTCGCTATGCTGAAGAGGCGATTAAAATCATTGGAGAGATCCACGGTAGAAGTAAAATTCCTTATCTTGTTGGAGGAAGCGGCTTTTATCTTCAGGCGGTTTTAAAAGGGATGTATAACTCTCCGACTACCCCGGAGCATGTTTTAAAAAAATCGAATGAGCTTTATTTGAGCGAAGGAATCCAACCTTTCCTTAAAATCCTAAGACAAAATGATCCCACTAGTCTGGTCCTCTACCATGAGAATGATCACTACCGCGTTCGCCGGGCAGTTGAACACTGGTGGACTCATCAAACCCCATTCTCTGCTGAGAGGATGAGAAAAGATGAATCTAATAAATCAATCGAGGCTTCCATTCATGAGTGGGACATTCATCATCTACATCTAGATTTACCGAAAGAAGAGCACCTTGAGATCATCACCAATAGAACAAAAAAGATGCTGGAGGCCGGGCGGCTTGAGGAAGAAGTGAGAAACCTTTTATCCCTTGGCTTTACTGGTCTTGAGAAACCTCTTCAGAGTATTGGTTACAAAGAAATGCTCGATTATATTTTTGGTGTTTATAAATCCATGGATGAGTGCGAAGAAAGAATTGTGATCTCGACCAGGCAACTTGCCAAGGCCCAAAGGACCTGGTTTAAAAAAGATTTAACGAAGATTCTCTTTCATCCCTTAAAACAAAATCAAGAAATTGAACGTAGTGTTGCTGAGTTTTTGAATACGTAGAAGGGCCCTAAGGCCCTTCTACGTATTTAGTGATCGGGAGTCAAAGTCATGTTGGCCGTATTAGGAAGCATTGGCATCGACTGTTTCGGAAACTCTCCAGTCAAAGCATTCAAGAAAGCGACAATGTCTGAGACTTGAGAATCATTGAGATCCATCCCGAGTTGAGTTTTACCCATCACCCGAACAGCTTCATCAAGAGTCTTAACTTTTCCGTTATGGAAATACGGGGCTGTGATCGCCACGTTTCTCCAGCTAGGCACTCGCCAAAAATTCTTATCTTCATCTTTTTTAGTTACTTCCCAGCGACCTTTGTCGCTCAAGATGTCGTACATGCTGTCGTATTTTGAACCAGGAATTTGAGGGAACGGCTGATAGTTTCCTTCACCCATTTTGAAGCCTTCACCAGAAAAATTCTCACCTGTGTGACAGCTCGTGCATCCGATCTCATCGACGAGCTTCATCCCTTTTATCTGTTGAGCATTCATCGCCTTTTTATTTCCTTTGATATATTTATCAAAAGGAGAATTTGGAGTAATCAAGGTGCGCTCGTAGGCAGCCATTGCTTTCGCAGCATTTTTAATTGTCGGGTGTTGATCTTTTGGAAAAACCTTTTTGAATGCCTGGATATAACCAGGAATTTGCTTAATACGATCAATCACAAGATCGTGCGATGTCATGCCCATCTCGATAGAATTTGTTAGAGGCCCCAAGGCCTGATCTTCTAGGCTCGCAGCTCGACCATCCCAAAATTGAACCGTTTGATAAGCCGAGTTCCAAACTGTAGGACTTCCTCTTCCTCCACGCTGACCATGAATACCCACACCAACTGGTCTACCGTCACCACCGTGTAGCATGACGTTGTGACAAGAGTTACAAGAAATTGTTCCATCCATCGACAGGCGAGGATCAAAAAAGAGCATTTTACCTAATTCAATTTTGGCCGGAGTTTGTGGATTATCTGCAGGAATTTGCGGCTGAGTAGGTAGTGCCTTGAATTCTGCATAGGCCGACATTGATGCTAGGGCCATCAATGAGAACAAAGTTTTTCTTAGGTGCATTTAATCTCCCTCTTGAGTAAAATAGAATCAGTTCTGATTTTAATGGTAATTTGAAATTGGGCAAATAGAACAAAACTATACAGTGATAGATAAAAACTATGATGCAGGCACATGATAAATTAAAAGTGATCGTGATTTCAGATGGTACTGGAGAGACAGCGTCGGCCATTACTCGCGCCGCGATGACTCAATTCCAAGACAAGGAAATTTTTTTTACTCGCTATAAAAATATCCGCTCAAAAGAACAAATAGACGCCATTTTTCAAGAAGCGGCCATCCACCACGATATAGTCGTTTATACTATTGTTTCGGTTGAATTGCGTGCTTACATCGCCGATCTTTCAAAACGTGATCACGTGCGATCAGTCGATGTGATGGGACCACTTCTCGTTACTTTTTCAAATTTTTTTGAAGCTGAACCTAACTATCAGCCGGGACTTTTACACGCAGTAAATGATCAGTATTTTAAACGGGTAGCGGCGATCGAATTTACTCTTAACCATGATGATGGAAGAAACATCAATTCTCTGGATGAAGCCGATGTGATCCTCATGGGGATCTCTCGAACCTCTAAAACTCCACTCTCAATGTATCTCTCTCTCGAGGGCTACAAAACCGTTAATGTTCCCATCGTGATGGGCGTGGCGTTGCCAGAAAAATTATTTCAAGTTGATCAACGAAAAGTCTTTGGTCTTACCATTGATTCAGATGCTCTCTTCCAGATACGAAAGAATCGTCTTACTCGTTTAGGTCTCTCTAATGACGAGGGGGACTATGCGGATATGTCCAAGGTCACTGAAGAGATTGAGTGGGCAAATAGAATTTTTGCAGAGAACAAGCGCTGGCCAGTTTTTAACGTAACAGGAAAAGCCCTTGAAGAAACTGCAGCTGAAATTATCAAGCTACTCAACATGCGTAAGGTTAACCGCTTCAAGCAGTCCAAGCGGTTTGAAGATTCTAATGAGTAATACTTATTCTAAGAAGTGCTTCTTGTTCTCTTCAATAATGAACTCAACTTTCTTCTCTGTTCCAAGAATTGGATTCACAACTTTGGCCTGATACGTTCCTTCCGAGACTGGCAAATTTGAAAAAGGAAGATCTCTTTCAATCTGCTCTCCCGCTTCAGAATAAATCAGTTTGGATCCAGCGGCATAGTTTTGAGATGTCGTAAGCATTCCCACTTTGGAGCGCTCGAGTTCCGGGATATCAATTTTCATCGAAGTATTATCGGCAGTAAGACTAAATTTTTTCGTGAAAGGAAGATGTCCCTTTTGCTTCACCATCAAAGTTTGCTCGTGACCTAAGGCCACTTTGAGTGGAGAACCAACAAAATCAACCTTGCTTCCATCAACAAAAACTTCCATCGAGACGGCAACGCCTGTAAGGATGACTCGGCCGAAACCTTCAGAGGTAGCGGGATTTTCATTTTCTGCTTCAGTACCTTCGGACTTCGTCTCCGCTGGCTGCTGACTGGCGGGTTTTCGAGCTTCGCCGTGAATTAACGTTTTGAGATTGAAACCAACGTACTCTTCAACTAAGTTGCCCTGAAAGTAGCAGAATCCAAAGATTGATGCGACCACGAGTAACATGGGTATCTGACTCTTCGATTCCGACTTTTCATTGGTGCTCGGACGCTGAATCAAGCGGCTGTTCGTTTTATCTTTCTCACCTTTTTTCAACACGCCAGACTGAACTGTCTTGGTCTTGAGTGATGAATTAGGTAACTTTCCGGACTGCAATTTATCTTTAGCAAACTTTCTTGTTCCACTCTTCTCGTCGGTCGACAACGGACGATCGAGATTTATCGACGTAGCTCCAGCGGTATCAACTTCTAATTCAATCATGCGAACAGTACCCACTCGTTCTTTTGGAACAGCGGCTTTCTTTGCATCATCAGATTCTTTGCGGGCAATTTTCCCTGTACGACTCTCTTCTTTTTTAAGATCTTCGATATAAGGAATGATATCGATACTTCCGTAATCAACAAACTTCGTCTGATCTTCCGTAATCTCTTTCTTAAAGAGATCATCCGCGAAGGTCTTCAAATCCGAAGCATTAAATTCAGGATAAGTTGAATAGAGGAATTTCACCAAAGCACGGTTCATTTGATCGAGATTCTCGTAACGGTGATTACGATCTTTAGAAAGTGCTTTCATCACGATCGCATCCAGCTCCTTAGGAACCGAAGGGTTGATCTGTGAAGGAGGAATGATTTTGCAGGCCTGAATCTGTTTCAAGACGGCGAGGTCGTTATTGGCCTGGAAAAGTTTACGAGAGCAAAGAAGCTCCCACAAAGTAATACCTACAGCGAATTCATCATAGCGGGCATCAAGTTCAAGCCCATCAAGGTATTCAGGAGCAAGATAGGTAAGCTTCCCTTTAATCGTACCGGCCTGAGTTGCTTCAGAGTTTGTGTTGGCCTTTGCGATACCAAAGTCGATCACCTTGACCGCACCATCATAGGTGAGCATGATGTTGTGAGGTGAAATATCACGGTGAACGATGTTGAAAGGTTTCCCCGACAACTTATCAGTGAATGTGTGTGCGTAGTGGAGACCAAGACACACCTGAGAAATAATGTAGCAAGAGATCTCAACTGGAAAGACAACCTTGCGCTCTTTAAGACGATCGAGATACTGCTTTAAGTTTGCACCATGGATGTACTCCATCGCTGTATAAAGCTGACCATTGGTTTTACCATAGTCGTAAACTTGCATGATGTTTGGGTGAAGCATACCGAACGTGATATTCAACTCATCCTGGAACATACGAACGAAGGCCTCGTCATTCGAGAACTGCGGTTGCACCATTTTCACAGCAACCATTTTGTTCGCCTGCTCGCCAAGGTAGCGAGCACGACAAATTTTGGCCATTCCACCATCAACTAGGTGGTCCAAAATTAGGTACTTTCCGAATCGTTGAAACTTCAATTCACTCATAATGCCTCAAGTTCCTATCGGCATGTGCGAGAGAATCTTGAGAGCGAAAAGTCTGATATTAATAAAAAATGAATATCTTTAGTTCTGATGACTTAAACTATTAGAGATCAATCTCGAGGTTCCTGAAACCAGGGAAATTGATGGCTAAATTTGAGGTGTTTAGTCGGGTTGGAGAGCGCTTACAATATCCAAGAATTTTGTAGTTCTGAAGACGCCAGTCCGAAGCTGATGGATGACTCTTTAAGTAGGATGAGAAATTGTTGAGTACGACATCGTCATATCCATTGAGCTTCATCTGTTCACGGAAGTTAACGTGGGAGATTTTTGTGGGATCGGCACTATAACCAGCAGTGACTACGAAGCTTTCGCACTTTGTGAAAAACTCTTTTTCTGTCGGAGAAAACCAACGAGAGAATGGAGAATCTAAATCGGCCTTCCAAAAAAGAGCATCATAATAGAGAGTCATTCCGTGGTACCAGCTCATCCTTTGAAGATTCAGAGCGTTGTCCCAGGTTTCTTTTTGGTAGACTCCCCCGCGGAGTGTGACAACCCCGGTGGTCGTTTGGTTATAACTTTTATAAGCAGCACACCCCGAAAGGAAGAGAACAATCATCCACAATAATTTTTTCACGTCTTCTCCTTGAGTAGCTTATCGACCCATTTTCTCATGGTTTCAAAAATCTCCATGCGATTAGTTTCATTCCACAACTCATGATGGTCTTCAGGGTATTGTAAGATCGTCGTGTACTTCTTATCAATCCCTTGTGCGAAAAGAACGGTGCTTTCGGGTTCCACCAGGCAATCATGGCCCGCAATGAGAAAGAGATTAGGATATTTCAGATAATAAGAGAGCCCGATGATCTTATGGCTCGCCTCGATGATTTCTTTCGCCAGTCTGACGGTGATAAATTTAGGAATGAGTGGATCGGTATCAAAGTCATTTGCTCTCTCCACATCTCGGGTGAGGTCGTAACCTTTGTAGATCATAGGAAGGTGTAAATTTGGAAGGAAACGGTCAAGTTTATTAACGAGTGAATCCACTGAAATGCCAAAAGCATTTTTTGGGCGAATGCATGGGCTGGAGAAAATAACCCCCGCCAGAGGCAAATGCCATCCGTAAGCTGAATCTAAAAGCCTTGTGAGGGTGATGAGACCGCCAAGACTATGAGCACATATGAATGTTTTAATATCACCAGGAAGCTGCTCTTGGGCAAAATTTGCGACTTTCATGAAGTCATCAACGTAGGTCTTAAAAGAATTCACAAAGGCCCTCGCTCCCCCGCTGCGACCGTGTCCGACGTGATCAAAAACTGTCACTGCGACATCAGGATAAGTCCTCATCCAGAAATTCACTAGATCTTTATGCCGACCAGAATGTTCGAGAGCTCCATGAACAATCATAAAGTGAATCCGCGGTTTTCCCCGCCAGAATCTTCTGACAAAAAGAGAGGATTCTCCGTCACTTGAAAGGAGGGAGTGGTCTTCAGATTTTGAGGACCGTGATGATTCCATTTTTAATTTTCTTGAATGTATTTTTCAATCGAACGACGGGCCTCTTCATTGAGACCTTCAAATCGAAAAGAAAAACCAGAATGTCCTTCAAGGATCCGCACCACTGAGCCAGAAGCCGTAAAGTGGTATTCAGTATTTTCCGGATGAATATTAATGCTGATTCTTTCTCCCAATGCACCTTTAAAGTCATCAGTTAAGATCTGCATTCCTCCAATAGAAATGTCCCGGCAAATGCCCTCATAAACTGTTCGATTGTTTTGAATGAGGAGGCGAGCAAGAAAAGGCTTACGGATCGCAGTCCTGCGTTCGTCGTCCTTTATTACAGGTGCTTTCTCAGCAAAGAGTTCCTGATACTCCGAAAAATCAGCGAGAAATTTCCACTCTTTCATTCCAGCGGTAAAGACATAGGTCTTTCCGTTGATTCGATTTTCTTTGAAAAGTTGCTTAAGTTGTTTCAACGTGAAAGGTCCGAACTCTGCCGGATCTTCTCCTCTATCACTACCGATGCGAACAAAAATTACCCGGCTCTCTTCACCTAGGGACTTAAGACTCATTTCCTTGAATTCAAGGCGAGAGATGTTTTGAGTTTCTTCCACTTTCACTGGAGCTTGGACTTGAGCAGCAGCTGGGGTAGCTTCGACACGAGTTGGAGTGGGTGCTGGAGTTGGAGCAGGAGGAGCTTTAATCTTTGGCTGAAGCTCCTCAATCTCTTTAATCTTTTTCCAGTTCTCAAAACCCTTCTTCCATACAAAATCTGCGAGAGTGAGCTCAGTCTTTGTGACCATCTCTTGCAAAACTTCGATCGCGACAGGACCCTGTCTGTTACCTTTAAGGACGTAATACCAGTTATCGGCCATAAAACCTCAACACATTGAAATGATGTTTATAATTATTCTAACTCAAAACAAGTGCTTAATTATGCGAAGGCAAGATTTTCCGGGGCTTACCAGAGACCTTGAGTTTCACTCACCTATTTGTCTAAAGTTTTGAAAGCTAATCACCGAAATGATGTCTAGAAAACCATTAGGTGAAATATGAAAAAGACATTACAAAACCTCGCTCCCCTTCTTCTTCTAGCCCTTATGGCCTGCGGAAAAGAACAATTCGGGGGAACTCCTCAGTCATCGAGCAGCCAGGCAAGTAGTCTGACACAATATGAGCAGTCAACGTGCTCATCATTCACTCTCATCAAACCTAAAGTCGACATTCTTTATGTTGTAGATAACTCTACGAGCACATATTACGTGGCCGGTGACATTCAAAATGCAATTAAAGGAACAGTTGATAAAATTTCTTCACAATTTGATTACAGAGTTGTGGGGACTGGACTTCTTCCTATCCCAGGTGACTCAACACCAAATAATGACTTTCAATATATGACCAATTCAAGCGATGCTGTTGATTCAGCAACCGCTGGCAAGAAGATCATTTCCTCGTCTGAGTTTAATTTTTTCACGAACACCGTGTCTGGCGGAAATGCAGAAGCAGGCCTTCGTCGCACTTATGAATTCATCAATGCTAATATGGGATCAAGCACATCACTTTTCCGTAATGGTGCCTATCTCTTAACAGTCATCATTTCGAATGGTCGTGATACAGAAGTTGAAGTTGTTTCTCCAGGTGGTAACGGAATGACGACAACAAACACTTCAACCTACAATGCTCGTCGCTCATCACTCTTGTCTCTCAAGGCATCTTTGAATTCTCAACAATTTCGATTATTCTCCGTGACGGCTCAGTCATCATGTCAGTCAGGCTGGCTTGATTCGAGAAACTCATACGTCAAGATGGCCAAAGATCTTTACGGAACTTCTGGCGCCACTGATTCAGGGTCATCTCAGGATGCCTATGACCTTTGCGGGAACGGAATCTCTTCGATCTTCACGGCCGTAAATAATTCTATTCAACAAGTGACTCTTCCTCATACCTATCAGTACTGGCCAATTACTCTTTCCGACTCGAGTAGTTTTGATCCAAATAGTATTCAGGTTTATGTGAGTAGTAGCTCAGGGTCTGCTTACAGTTTAATGAGTTCAAATAAGTACCAATATTATTCTAACTCTTCCCGAACATCGATCAACACCCGAACTCTTCCAACTCCTGGCGAACCTACGACGGCAAGACATTTGATCATGTTCACACCTGGAAATGAGATTACGTATCCGACTTGTGTTTCTGTCAGATCAACTTCTAAGACAGAATACTTTGGTTATTTTGCAATCTCACAACCTGCTCAGCCTGCAAGTATTGTCGTAAGAAGAAACGGTATAACCATCGCAAACAGTACGACTAATGGATGGAGCTACCTCGGAAATCCAGGAACTCCGATTAATATCAAAGTTGAGTATGTTCTTGGCGATGGTGGGGATCAACCTGCCATCATGAGATCGGGATTCTTTATCCAGTTTAATGGTCAGGCAAACTATTATAAGTCGGGTGATAAGGTCGAAGTCAGCTATTTAGGTTCTGCGATCTAAAATGTGGCCTTCTCAGCATTCAACTTTCTAATGGCACTCATAAATCTGATAACAGGATACATCTTCTGAATTTTCGGAATGTCGGTTTCGACTAGAACGACGCCGTCTTTCATGACGACTTCCCCAAAAAATCCAGGAATTTTTCCATCGTCGAGATGATCGATGTTGATATTGATATTTCTTTGCTTGAAATCTTCAATAATCGGAGTGAGGACATAGTACTTTGTAAATTTTGGTGGTGTATCGTCGACGTTTCGTAAATTCGGAATATCTACCATGGGATTAGTAGTCAGTTTCTCGAGCATCTTCGCGATGATTTGCTCACACTTCTCAGAGATCTGTAACTTCTTGTTGTCCTGTAGATGTCTCTCTGAGTTATAGAAAATAAAAAGTTGGCGAATGGCCTCAGTGTTTTTCAAGAGAAGGATGTTAGGCATCTTTTCTTCATCATCTTTGATTTCCATCCAACCTAATGAGCAAAGAAGATTGATCATGCTCTCAAGCTTGGCCTCCATGATCTGATACATATCTTGTGCGTATAAAGTCATAGTTTTTCGGCTCACGGCCATGGCCTGTGACTTTGCTTCCCCATGGGCCTTAAACACGAGAAAAAATGTTCCCAGAATTCTCATGACCTCAAGAGACTTAAAAAATTCGTAACCGACACCTTTGCCGTAGCCACTCGCTTGATTATCCTCTAACTCACGTACGCGTGAGTTCGTTTTCCGGAGACGCGCGATCAAGGTGTTGATGATCGTCTTAAACCATGGATTCAAAGACGACATAGTCTTACCGAAAGCAATAAAAGAGATCTCTATCACTTCTACTGACGTCAAAGCAGCGGCAGAACAAGAGCGCTTTCTGCCAGACCCGTCATCATCAAAGTAGGCCATCTCTCCAATCACTTCGCCGGAGCGAAGTACGGCAAGTTCAATGAAGCCTTTTCCCTTTGGACGGTACAAACGAACCTGACCCTTCTGGATAATAAAAAGCGATTCAGAATGATCATTCTCATTAAAGAGGATGTCCCCTGCTTTCAAATTCCGAAGTCCTGATTTTGCCTGAGTCGTTTCTTGAGTCATTATTTGATTCTCTCAATCACAAGACTTAAAGCTTCACCACCACCAATACAAAGGGCAGCACATCCATATTTCGCTTTTTTCTTTTTCATGGCGTTCATCAAGGTCACCACAATGCGGGCACCTGATGCACCAATAGGGTGTCCAAGAGAGATGGCCCCTCCCAGAACGTTCACTTTTGAGTGAGGAATATTGCATTCTTTCATCGCCGCCATCGTCACAGCAGCAAAGGCTTCATTGATTTCGAAAAGATCAACTTGCTCAACTGTCAGGTTCGCTTTTTTCAAAGACTTTTTGATGGCCTCGACTGGTGCTGTCGTAAACCATGTAGGATTTTGCGCGTGGTTCGCCCAGCTAACAATTTTGAATTCTGCCTGAGAAGCAAAAGCATCTCCTCCGAGGACAACCGCCGCTGCTCCATCATTGATAGAAGAAGCATTCGCGGCCGTAATCCCGCCATCTTTTTCAAAAGCTGGTTTTAGGCCCGGCATTTTTTCGAAATTTGCTTTCGTAGGTCCTTCATCTTCAACGATATCTATGGATCCACCTTTCGCAGGAACTTTTACAGCGATGATTTCATCTTTAAATAAACCATCTTTCTGTGAAGCTTGAGAGCGTTTGAAAGATTCAATCGCAAAAGCATCCATCTCTTCACGAGACATATGATATTTTTTCACACATTCTTCCGCACAACTTCCCATGGCGCGATTAGTGTAAACATCCCAAAGACCATCCCACTGCATAGAATCTTTCATCTCGGTCGGACCAAATTTAAATCCAGCACGAGAATTCATCAAAACGTGAGGAGCAAGCGACATGCTCTCCATTCCCCCAGCAACCACAACGTGGTTATCACCAGTCATGATTGATCGCGCACCAAAAATGATCGCCTGTAGTCCTGAACCACAAACTTTTCCGACGGTAGTTGCAGGAACATTTTCACCTAGGCCGGCCAAGAGAGTCGCCTGACGAGCAGGTGCTTGTCCTAATCCACTGGTAAGAACGTTACCCATAAAAACTTCATCAACTTTACTTTTTTCAATGTTGGCTTTCTGTAGGGCACCTTCAATGGCAGCACCACCTAATTTAGGTGCCGGAACTTGAGATAAGTTGCCAAGAAAACTGCCAAATGCGGTACGGGCACCACCTAAAATATAAACGGCCATAAAGGGTTCCTTGTCTGAGGTAGAGATTGTCTTTCTTACCTAAATATTTTAATGAAAGGGGGTATAAATTACTAGCAAAAATCCCTTCATACGGCAGGTGGTCATGGTTCTCGCAAGAAAGGCATCTTCAAAGTCAGGAAAAAGCGTTCCTCAAGATTGGTCTGAGGGTGTAGCTGTTCTCTTAAACGATACATACAAAACTCAGTGTACAAAAGAAGGCCGCTATTTCGATGTCTATGGTCAGATTTTTTCTGAAGAACTCCTTGTGATCGTATCTTACCTTTCTGAAAAAGATTCTGCAGCAGCTCCTATTGCGTGCTTTCTTTCATGCGAAACAGAACAAATGAACACCGAAGCGCATGTGAAAGGAACCCAGAGTGACTTCATGGATGTTGCTGGACTTTTCTTCGATGAAATTTTTGCCAACGATGATTGGGCGGAATTTGAACCCGTCTGGCAGGAAGTAAAATACAAATCCCAAACCTATCACTACAAATTAACTCGCGAAAATATCAACCTGACGATTGAGGCAAATCGCCTCCTCGGAGATGGGTTCGACGAAGATATCTAGTCGAGTACACGTAGAATGCTGTGGCCTGCAGCTTGCACAACTCCTTTCGTTGAACCTCAAAGGAGTATTTATGAAGACCACTGAC
>JBBQGK010000102.1:0-12914 GCA_038322885.1 Bacteriovoracales bacterium
CGTAATTAATGTTCCGATGATCGCGGCTTCGATGAATTTTGCGATGATGTATTCACCAAATTTTGTATTGAATTGGGTAAAGAGCACATAGGCTTTCTCGAAGATGGAATTGGGAATAGTGTCCATGAGAAGTGAACTAAACGTTTTTGATTCTTTAAAAAAGAAAAAAAGAAACATCGGAACAAGAAGAATCCATTCAAAGATAGTTGAGATGTAATTTGGAAATTGCACCAGGATTTTACTTCCCTGTTTTTCCATCTTCTGAATCAGATAGGTAACAGGATCCATATTAATTTTGACACCAAAGCGCTCAAAGATCTCGACCTTGAAGGTAAAAAACTTATCCTGAAGGATTCTTTGCACTTCTGGAAGCTGCTGATAAAGATGCCCAAGATCTGTTTCTACGTTATAGAGGGTGGCAAAAAGTGGGAGGAAGAGGAAAGTCACACCAGTAAGAATGAGGACGAGATAGAATAGTCTTTGCTTTTTACTTCCCGTCGTCAGCATCATCATGAGTGGCTTTGACATCAAATAGATGATGTAGGCAAATCCAAATGGCAGGGTCAGGCGAGGAAAGAGAACCGCAAATACAATTATGGTCACAAGCATAAAATAGAACAAATAAAGCTTTGCGGACTGTATATTTCTCATCAAACCCTCTGCTCGAGTTCTTTAACTTTTTTCTTCAAGGCAATGATCTCACGCGTGAGCTGTCCCATCCGATTGGCCATAATAAGAGCTGTTTCGCGAAGAAACTTCGCTCCGAGTACTGGAAAGATTTCTAGCATGCGCTCAAGGTCCGGCTTAAATATACCAAGAAGAACCGTATTTTCAGCGGCCACAACCGTCGCACTTCTGCGGTTGAATTCTTCTAAAAGTCCCATCTCACCAAAGTACTGTCTCTTTTCTAAACGGATAATGAGATCGCCCAAGTCTTCATTCTGAATTTGTTGATTGGCATAAATATTCACCGAACCAGCAAAAATAAAATAAAAGCCGTAACCAGAATCACCCTGACGGAAGATCACTTCATTGGCAGCAAACTCTCGGCGATGCAAAAACTTTGTGAACAATCTGATTTCGTTATCAGTAAAAGATTGAAGGACGGAAATTTTTTTAAAGTATTCATGGTAACTTTCCTTGGTTGTCATAAATGCCAAGGGACTGGCGTCCCACATATACTTTAAAAGAGGAATATCAAGTCTATCAGGGCCGCCTTCGCCTCGAATAAATTTTTCCATCTGGTCTTTCTCGTAACTCATCTCTACTCCAATTCTTTTAAAGCACTCGTTCGTATCCAGCCATGAAATCTGGATGGCCACAAAATCTCTCGCCAATCTCCATCACCAGTTGTGATGACTTTGATTCCGGCCGGAATGTCTGCGACAGAGCCAAATATAACAGAAGGCCCGTCTAAAACTTTTTCAGTCGATAGAACAATACCTTCTGGGTATTTTTTTAGCACTAAAGAAAATGACAAAGGCAGTAAAGTTAAAATTAAGAGGATGGAAAAGCGTTTGAAGCTAGGTTTCTTTTTGAGGATTAATAAGCCTATCAGCAAGAAAACGAGACTAAAAGAAGTGATCTCTCCAATTGTGATAAACTTGGCTGCCTTGTAGAGATAATCAGAAGTGGATAGTGATTTCTCAAGCTTTCCTACCTCGAGTTTTTCTTCAATTAAAGTCTGATTTTGAGAGATGCCTGGAACAGAGACACCCTCCTTAGTGGCAACGAGCAAATGAAACCGTGCCAGTGGCCAATTTTCAAGCTTCGCGTAGACGGTGGAGAGATTATAATGCCATAAACCAGAAGGAAGACTCTCGGGATGATCTGAGAGAGTCTTAAGAGCATTCTTGAAGTCGTTTTTTTGATAATACGCCTCGAAGGTTTTCAAGATGTCCGTGATAGTAGTATCCTCCAAAAGGTATGGGCCATTATCCCTCACGCATGCAAAATAAATCAAGAACAGACGAGAGGTTTTCATGACACCAAGGACCATGGAAGAGCGTGTCTTTGAAGTCATTCAAAAAGATAAAAAAAAATCTTTAGGAAACAACCTAGTCTTTAGTCTTGAGGGCCCCTTATATCATGTGCAACATCCCAAGGTTGTTCTTGCCCAATTACGCTTTGCAAGCGGCGAAATTGAAAATGAATCTTTTGCTCATCCTGAATGGAAGGCTGCGTTTTATAAAAATTCAGTCGAAGCCAGGACATATCATCCTGATTTTAAGTTCATGGGAATTGGAACAGTGAGAGTTTTTTCGGAAATTTTAAGTCACAGATACACCCCTTCCCTATTTGAATTTCCTCCTCTCGGAACTGTTGCGCTGACTCATAATTCAATTGAGCAGGGAAAATCTTCTGGTTCTCACCTAGCTACTCTGCCAATTTGGTTAACTTATGCCATGAGTCCAGAACTTTGGGGCCCGGTTGGTAAATGGACCCGCTTTCACGAAAGACTTCATACCCTTTTTGAGAAATATCAATTATTAAATGGAAAAGACTTTCCAGGATTTTATCCTTTGAAACTCGAGGCTAAATGGCTCGAAGGGCATGGATTCAAAGGTTCTCTCACTAAAGACCATTTCATCTTGAATTTGAATTGGACCTTTCCTTTAAGTGCTCTGGAAAAAATCGAAACGGTGATTCGGGAGCATTAATGTTTATTTTACGATCTGTTCAGACCAAGGACCTCAAGGCCCTTTTTGACTTAAGTAACATCATGACCTTTATCAATCTTCCTCCGGATGAAGAATTGATCAACTCAAAGATTGAGAGCTCGATGAAAAGCTTTCATCACCCCAGTTCTGATCTTTCTGAAAATTATTATATTTTTGTCTTAGAAGATACGGATACTAAAGAGATCCTCGGAGTGTCCATGATCCATGGACAGCACGGGACTGAAAATGAGCCTCACTTCTATTTGACTGTAGGGCAAGAAGCGAAGTTTTCACAAACAATAAACACAGGGTTTGTTCACGGTACCCTAAAACTCGGTCTCGATACTAACGGACCAACTGAGATTGGTGGACTCATTTTAAATCCTACTTTCCGGGGGCACAAACAGAAGCTCGGCAAACAACTTTCTTTTGTGCGTTTTCTTTTCATGGGAATTCAACCTGAAAGATTTAAATCTCAGGTCCACTCCGAGCTCCTTCCCCCTTTTGACAAGATTGGAAACTCTCCTTTGTGGGAAGCCGTGGGACGGAGATTTTTGAACATGAATTATCATGAAGCGGATGTCTTGAGCCGAAGCAATAAAGAATTTATTCTGAGTCTGTTTCCAGCGGAAAACATTTATCAGACGCTCCTTCCAATGGACGCAAGAGAGTCTATTGGGAAAGTTGGAAAAGAAACTGAACCGGTTCAGAAAATGCTCGAGAGCATTGGGTTTAAATATACAAAAGAAGTTGATCCCTTTGATGGAGGTCCACACTACCGTTGTGCCCTAAAAGATATTAAACCGATAAGAGAAAAAATTACGGGTCTTTTGATAACGAATAAAAGTTTTGATAAGTCCAAAGCACGAGAGGTCATCATTTCTCTAGAGCACCCTCAACATGATTTTTTTGCGATAAGAACTTTTTTACAAGTTTATGGAGATGGACAAGTTTCGCTTGATCCACAAGAGGTGAAAAATTTGGGTATTACGCTTCCTCAAAAGATAACAGCAATTCCCTTTTCTTAAGCCTGCTTTTTATTAACGAGAATCCCGTCAGTCGAAGCAAATCGGATCTTCTCTTTGCCTTCGTCGCTCATGGTCTTAACCACATACATTTCAGTCGATTTTCTGTAACCCTTAACGGCATCCATTTTATGAACGGCCTCGCCAGTCTCGCGGGTTATTTCTCTTTGCCAGAGAATAACATCTGAGGTCAGAAGATTGGGCCTATCCTCTTCTTCTTTTTGCTTTTTGATCTCTTCATCCGAAGGTGGAACTTCCAGAGGAGCAAGACCTCCAGTGGTTCGCTTACCCATCTGTAAAACCTTACCCTCAGGCTGGGGAATCGGAGCAGTTTCTTGCTCCCAAGAGACTAATTCCTCACCAGCGGCTTTTTTCAGCTGTCCATGTTTCAATCTAATAACCTTCGTTAGTTTTAGTATTGTTTCTAGGCTTAATATATTTAGTGCCTGAAGCACAAAAGAGGGCTTCTTCATCTTTGACTGTATCGGTCAATTAATGGCAAAACTTGAGCTTTTTAATTGCCTGATTTCGTAAGGGGTATAGGTGATTAATTTTCTGGACAATAAAACTTATGAGTTTTATAAGTATGGACCTTAAAGGTCTATAAGTTGGGAAGTGGCGCAGTTGGTAGCGCAGCAGACTGTTAATCTGTTGGTCGAGAGTTCGAGTCTCTCCTTCCCAGCCACTTTTTATGATTTTTACCCCCCGTCATTATCGAAACCTCAAAACAAATCTCCTGAAGAATTATCAAACTGAATTAAAGGTCATTCTCAATCAATTAAAGAAATTACCTAAAACTCAACTGGGTGGATGGGTTGATGAACACAGGAGTGAATTAACAGAGTTCTCCTCTTTAAAATGGTTCTTTTTAAAGCAACTACAAGTCTTTTCATTTCTCTCAACAAGTCAGCAAGCTTTATCCAAAGAAAGTTTTGGCGAGCTTGAAGATGAGGTGTTTGAACACTGGAACAAAAGTGAATTTGCAGATGTATTTTTACGCTCCTTGAATCAAGGGACGTCTTTTTCTCAGTCTTCAAAAATCGCCTTAAAGTCGTTGGATCTTCATCTGGTCTCCCTCGGAAATCATCATATTTTAAAAACTGAGAAAGTTAATCGCGCTTACCGGGCCCAAGCCTCACTAGGTGACGTCTTGAAAAAGGGGAAGCTTTCGCGCTTACTTGCAACCACCATGCACCTTGAAGGAAAAGAGCTTGAGCTCATGACTTCAACAATGAACGAGATGAAAATTTTTTCTCAAAGAATTGAGATTTCTTTGAAGGTGATTCGTAAATTTTCGCCCACATCATGGGAGAGATTTATTGCGTTCACCGATACCATCGTACCGATAAAGCAGAAAGAATTTGTAAGTTACTCTCATCAGGAACTACCTGGTGTTTCTATGATCAATCTCTATGACCGAGACTTTGTTGATTTGATGGATGATCTCCTTCACGAAAATGGGCATCATCACTTAAATTTTTACCTTAACAATCAAAAGCTCATTTCAGAGCCGGTTGAGAGTATTTACTACAGTCCCTGGAGAAGAACGCTAAGACCTCTGCGCGGCATCTATCACGCATACTTTACTTTTTTCTGGGCGTTTAAATTATTTTCAGATCTCGCCTCGGCGAAAGATCAGGATTCAATTTGGTATTTGTTCTCGGCTGCTGAAAAAGAAAAAATTCACTGGCGGGCGGTTGAAGAATTTTACATGCTTGAATTTACTTATCATGAGCTGAAGAGTGCATTTGATGAAGGCCTCATTAATAAGAAGGGATGGTGCTTGATATCGGAGCAGAGAAAATTACTGCATAGGATGAAAACCAAAGTTCCCGATTGGGAAAAGAAGTTAAAGATTCATAAGAAAGATTTGAAAACGTTGAAGACCGAATTGAAATTAGCTCAAAAAAAATATCTTAAAACTTAAAGTCGATCTAGTTCGAATTGCATTTGATTGGCAGGCATGAGGTCGCCCTTTGAAGCAGCAACCTTTATTCCTTCAGTGTATGTCGCTCTCGCTTGATCTTTTTTACCGAGACCTTGGTAGGCCTTACCAAGAGCTAGGTAGGCAACAGAATATTTAGGATCCACGTTAATAACTTTTTTCAAATGAGTTAGAGCAGAACTCCATTCCCCTTTCTCTACTGCGATAGACCCTATTCCGTAGTTAGCGAGGGTGTCTTCAGCATCGATCTCGAGAACTTGTCTGAACATGAATTCGCGTTTGGTCCACTCTTCAGCTTTATGTTTTTTTTCTTCGGCCAATTTTTCTTTGAGCTTAGCTTCCTCTCCAAAAGTTTGGAAGGACTTCACCATGGCAAGGGACTTATGTTCTTCGGCTTCTGTAATTTTCCCGAGCTTCATGAGATAGACAGACATATTAGTGTGAGCAAGAACAGAGGCAGGTTTCACTTCACTTAATTTCTGCATGCAATCGATCGCTTCCTGAAAACGACCTAATCGGCCAAGGAGAACCCCCAAGGCCTCAATTGAATCTGCGTGGTTTGGATCAAGGTCAATCGCCATTTTGAAACACTTCTCAGCATTTTCATTATCATCTTTCTTAAAATACTCAGTCGCTTCATAAAATAATTCTTCGGCTTTATCTGAGTTTTTACCCGAGAGAAGAGGAAAATAGCGAACGACAAACTGTTTATGTTGAGAATTTATAGTGGCGGTAATTTTCATGCCTTCCACCCGGAAGTCACGTAAAACAGACGCTGTTAGGTAATAGTGCTGGGCCCAGTTAAACGTTTTAAGAGCTTCGCCGATTTTGTTATCAAAGACACTGATAGTTCCAGGAGCGACGGCTTCATCAGATTCAAGGAGAACCTGAGCATAAGCTGCTCCACGACGAGTGGCAATTTTCGAGACCGTTTCTTGCCCGGGATAGCAGCCCTTGCTTGATGAAACTGAGAGATCAAAAAGGAGCGTATTGTTAATAAGTTCTTTCTTAAAGTCAGCACCCGAAAAAGATGGCCAGCCATTTAAATTTTGCCAGAGCTCTAGATCATTTTCAGAAATCACCTCTGTTAATTTTGGAGATCTCGAAAGGATCGCTGAATCTGCGAACATGACACCCTTATAATCTGAAGCATCAGCAAAAAAATTTGCCTTTGCTCCTACTACAACGGTCCATTTCTCTAAACGTGGTTCATTAACACTGACATCTTCCGAAATTAAATAGCGGTTAAGTCGATCAATCGCTTCATCGCGAAGTTTTTCAGGCACGAGATAAAGATAGTGATCTGAATCTTTAAGCAGCCATCCGTAACATTCAATTCTTCCTTGCGGATCCAAAAATGAAGTTAAGTGAAAGGTACGCTCAATCAGAGATGAGACATCAGAGGTAGATTGATTTTGAAGAAATTCTTCAACATCATTGCCTGATAGCTTGATTGTGAATAAAAGCTTAGAAAACTGGCCAGCAGAATAGCGGTATGAATTCATGATTAAAGAGAAAAGGACTCTCCACAGCCGCAGGTATTTTTGGCATTTGGATTATCAAACGAAAAACCTTTGCCGGTAAGTCCGTCCTTAAAATCTAGGACAATTCCTTTGAGATAAATGACGGATTTAGGATCGATTAAAACCTTGATGTCACCGAACTTCAGAATATTATCCTTCTCCTTGGGAGCAGCGAATTCAATTTTATAAGAAAGCCCGGAGCAACCCCCTCCAGTCACGGCCAAGCGCAAACCTTTTGAGCCATCAGCATTATCAGTTTTAGCAATGGTCTTAATTTGTTCTAAAGCTTTTTCAGTAATCGAGATAATTTCATGTTCCATAAATCATTTCCTACGGTTAAGTGGCCCGTTTGTACTGCTAATTTACCATGTTTTCAACCGGAATGCATGCCCCCTTCACCTAGTCCTTGGGAAAGTCGCAACTTAACCCTATAATAATAGGGTATGACACCGACACTCTACCATTATGTTCACTGCCCGTTCTGCGTCCGCGTGCGCATGTCGCTGGGTTTTCTTGGTATTGAGTACCGGTCCATTGTTGTTTCCTACGACGATGAAAAAACACCCAATGATCTCATCGGGAAAAAAATGTTACCGATCATGGTCATTAATGGATCAGCGATGGGAGAGAGTCTCGACATTATTTCGAGCTTAGATAAGGAAAACATTCTGAATATCTCAGGATTAAAAACTGAGAGATCTTTTAAAGAGTTCGAAGGTCTAATGAACGAGGTTGGAAGTCTCGTTCACTCGCTTGCTATGCCTTTCTGGATTTACTCACCAGAGTTCAACGAAGCTTCTCGAGCTTATTTCCAGACAAAGAAAGAATTAAAGCGTGGTCCTTTTCGCGAGCTTTTAAAAAATCAAAAAGAATTCGTTGAAAAAATTAATCCGATCATCAAAAACTTGGAGAATAATCTAAATTTTTTTTATGAATCAGATACTCTCTCAATAAAAGATATTATGATTTCGGCTCATCTCTGGGGACTCTATTCAGTTCCAGAGTTTCAGTTTTCGCCAAAGATTCACCTGTATCTTCAATCCGTAAAAGATAAGTGCCATTTCATCTATCATGAGCCATTTTGGGAGTTTATTTGAAAGTCATTCTAAAATTCAGTAGCCTCGGAGAGGTCTTTGATGTGCCAATGGAACAAGGCTCAAGACTTATGGTTGGTCGAGGAAATAAACCACAAATGAAAATCTCAGATGAAAAGATGAGTTCCATTCATTGCACGGTCTTCCTTGAAAAACACGGTATGAAAGTTGTTGATACCGAATCAAAAAATGGAACATACCTAAATGGCATCCGCATTAAGGTTGCCGAAGTTTTCCTCGGTGATGAAATCAAGATGGGTGACACAGTTGTTACAATTGATGAAAAGAAAATGGATCAAAAGATTCGTGACATTCTTACCTTCCCAGGGCCAGCAAAAGCGAGAATGGAATACGAGCTTAAAATGGATTTTACGGGGGCACGTTTTCAAAATCAACTCTATAACCGCGCTAATCCTGAATCACATTATGCAAATACTCAAAACCAGGCTCGGGAAATATCTATAAGAAAACAGGCCCGAACCCAAATCATGCTTTCAAAAGACGAAATCAAGCACCGTTATCAAGTCCTCTCAAATGTTTCAAAAATTCTAGATATTTTGATTGTTATTGGAATAATCTTGGTCCCTATTCTCTTTGTGAATAATGCCATCAAAGGTAATGGGGGAATATCACTCATTGGTTTTTCTGCAACAGAAGTTCAGGAACAAAAGTTGAACCTTATCTGTGGCTTAGAAATCTTGTTTGCTGGCACTTACTTTTTCGTGAGCATGCGGGTGATGAAATTTAGTTTTGGTGAGAAAATTGTAGGTATTGAAAGAATTTACAACTCTCAAGGAGAATGAGGCGACGGTTTCCAAACGATCTCAGCTTCGCCCAGTTCGTGGCCGATAAAACGCGCAAGAACGAAGAAAAAATCTGATAAGCGATTCATAAATTCCAGACTATTCGCCGGTAAATGTTCTTGAGAACTTTTTTGGAATGAAATGAGTTTCCTTTCTACATTTCGAGCACCCGTGCGACAAAGATGACAAGCAGACACTTCCTGACCTCCACCGGGGAGGATAAAATTATGAAGAACTGGTAAAACTTTTTCCATTTGATCTATCTCTAATTCCATCTGAGACACAAGGGCAGCTGAGAGTTGGGGAAGCTTGAATTGATCGCGATCACTTTCAAGGCATGCGAGATTACTTCCAAGATCAAATAAAGCCGATTGAATGATATGAATAAAATCAACTTTTGATTTAAACTTTGAGTTTTTTACCAGATACGAGCAGGCCATTCCAAGACGGGAATTGAGCTCATCAACCTCACCGTAAAGATCGATTCGTAAATCGGCTTTAGAAACTCTTTTACCACCAACCAATCCGGTCTCGCCTAAATCGCCAGTCTTTGTATAAATTTTTGTCATTACATGTTTCTCCGGTAGCGACCGCCAACTTCGTACAGGATCGATGTGATCTGACCCAAACTACAATAACGAACAGTAGTGAGAAGTTCTTCAAAAATGTTTCCACCGGTAAGAGCGATATCTCGAAGACGCTTAAGACACTCTTCTGATTTTGCCTTATTCTTATCTTGGAAAGTTTTGAGACGATTGATTTGATCATTTTTTTCGTCAGACGAGGCGCGAGAAAGTTCTATCGGTTTCCACTCAGGATACTTCTCAGGTAAAAAAGTATTCACACCGATAATCGGAAACTCTCCCGAATCTTTTAATGTCTCATAATAGAGCGACTCTTCTTGAATTTTTCCACGCTGATACATCGACTCCATCGCCCCAAGGACTCCACCCTTATCAGAAATTCTCTCGAATTCAGTCAAAACGGCTTCCTCTACGATATCGGCGAGTTCATCAACGATATATGAACCCTGGATGGGATTATCAGTTTTATTCATCCCAAACTCACGATTAATAATGAGTTGAATCGCCATCGCGCGACGAACAGACTCTTCGGTCGGTGTGGTAATCGCTTCATCATAAGCGTTGGTATGAAGCGAGTTACAGTTATCAGACAATGCGATGAAGGCTTGCAGAGTGGTGCGGATGTCGTTGAAGTCAATTTCCTGAGCGTGCAACGAGCGACCAGAAGTCTGAATGTGATACTTTAATTTTTGCGACTTATCAGATGCACCATATTTCTCTTTCATCGATACGGCCCAGATTTTTCGGGCGACTCGACCTAATACTGTGTACTCGGGATCAAGACCATTAGAAAAAAAGAAGGAGAGATTTTCGCAGAAATCATCAATTTTCATTCCACGACTCAAATAATATTCAACGTAGGTGAAACCATTTGTAAGCGTGAGGGCAAGCTGAGTGATTGGATTCGCTCCTGCCTCGGCAATGTGGTAACCAGAAATAGAAACCGTATAATAATTTTTTATTTTGTTCTTACAGAAAAACTCCTGAACATCTCCCATCATCTTAAGGGCGAACTCCAGAGAGAAAATACAAGTATTCTGCGCTTGATCTTCTTTTAGGATGTCGGCCTGGACTGTTCCCCGCACTTGTTGCATCACCTGAACCATTTTCTCACGATTTTCCTGTTCGCTTTCAGGAAGAGAGCGGTTGATGGCAGTGTTCATGAACATGGCAAGAATGATCGGTGCCGGGCCATTGATTGTCATCGAAACCGATGTCGAGGGAGACGTGAGATCAAAACCTTTATAAAGTTCCATCATATCATCCAGCATACAAATCGAAACACCAGACTCGCCTACTTTTCCATAAATGTCCGGACGAGTGGCAGGATCTTCTCCATACAACGTTACAGAATCAAAAGCAGTTGAGAGCCGTTTAGCGGTATCGTTTTTTGAAAGATAGTGGAAGCGTGCGTTCGTGCGCTTAGGCCCACCTTCTCCGGCGAACTGGCGCTTTGGATCTTCATCGGCGCGTTTAAAAGGAAAGACTCCACCGGCAAACGGATAGAAGCCAGGGAGGTTTTGTGAGCGAATGAATTGCAGCTTATCCGAGGCATAGTGAAATCTTGGAAAACCAACTTTAGAGATCATCATGTGAGAAAGTGACTCGTACTTCGTAGGCACCTTGATGTCTTTTCCACGAACGACATAGGTATATTCGCCTCTTGCATATTGATCAATGATTTGATCAAAATCTGAAACCTCTTTAAGTTCCGTCGTTAAACTCTTGGATAGTTCATTTGCCTTATTTTTAAGAACGGGAACGTCTGTCATCAATTTAGAAGCCGATTCAATAGATTCAAACTGACGAAGCTTACTCACAGATTCCAGGGCGCGAGCATTGTATTTGCGAACTGTATCTGAAATATCTCGAAGATAATTTGTTTGGGCCGCAGGAATTACAGATTGTTTTTTCTGAGGGGCCCTTTCCGCTATTACCAAATCGAGTTCTTTGTTATGCGTGAAACCAACGGACTTAACCATGTCAGCAAAAAGTGCATTGACTCCAACATCATTGAACTTTGAGGCCATCGTTCCATAAACCGGGAGCTCATGATCAGCTGGGGAGCCAGGATGATTTGCAAAGAGCTGCTTATTACGGCGGTATTGTTTTCTCACGTCACGGAGAGCATCTTCTGAGCGAGGCTTTTCAAATTTATTGACGGCGATGAAGTCTGCGACTTCAAGCATCTCGATTTTTTCAAGCTGAGTAGCGGCACCAAATTCTGGAGTCATCACGTACAAAGTTTTATCCGCAACTTTTGTAATCTCATCTGAGGCCTGACCAATGCCGGAGGTTTCCACAAGGATCAGATCAAAGTCTTGAGATTTTAAAAATTCAACAACTTTACGAATTTCAGGAGAGAGTTCATTGGAAGAATCGCGGGTCGCAAGCGAGCGGATATAAAAATTTCCATAAACCGCTGATCCTAAACGAATGCGATCTCCAAGGAGAGCACCCTGGTTTTTTTTCTTCGTCGGATCAACCGAAACAAGAGCGATTTTTTTATCTGAATAATAGCGGTGAAAACGCAGAAGGAGTTCATCGATCAAAGAAGATTTTCCTGCACCACCAGTTCCGGTGATCCCAAGAACAGGAACTTTTTTAGCATTAAAGACAAAGGGTGCTTCCCGGCGGTCTTCCAGGAACGTAATCACTTTCGCAGTTTCATAAGCAGAAAGTTTTTTTGTACTCAAGGCCTTGAAATCGACTCCATCAATTGTCGAGTAATCACACTTGTTAATCATGTCCTCAATGATACCGTTGAGACCTAGGGCAGTTCCGTCGGCCGGTCCATAGATACGAGTAATCCCACGAGTATGAAGTTCCGTAATTTCTGGAGGAGTGATCACGCCGCCACCACCGCCAAAAATTCGAACGTTTTTTCCTCCGGCCTGATCCAGAAGTTCCCTCACATAAGTGAAATACTCCATGTGTCCGCCCTGATAAGAACTCAGAGCAATGGCATGAGCATCTTCAGATAAAGCTGCCTCAACAACTTCTAGAGCAGAGCGGTTGTGACCCAGATGGATGACTTCAACACCTTTGGATTGAAGAAGTCGTCTCATAATGTTGATCGAGGCATCGTGTCCGTCGAAGAGACTCGCGGCAGTAACAAATCGTAGTTTACGTGAAGTCATTGACAAATCCTGTCGTAAATTTTATTTATTTAATCACATCTTTTAGCCCCAGTATATCGAGCCGATTTAAGATAGGAAATGCTTTATAGCTGATGGCCCAGAGTGTATAATGAGACTTCAAAGAGTTTCAGAGGATTTCA
>JBBQGK010000103.1:0-12739 GCA_038322885.1 Bacteriovoracales bacterium
AAATCCTGAAAGAAATAATCAAGGAAAATGGCCACAAGGGTGAGGCCAAGGCCGTTCTCACGAGTTGTATGGATCTTTGCCCAAAAGACGCCATTGCCGTGGGCCTTTCCCATACCAATAGCGACAATGAATTTTTCATCGCAAGAGGTAAGCCCAAAAATATTGCTGATGAAATTTGTCAGAGAATGTTCTCCTAGGTGAAATAAGTCTCGGGCCTTATAATCCAATGGATGAACTTAAAAGATTATTACCACGAAACTCCCTCCCGTCTGATTAAACCGATTTTTGAAGACTACGATAATCCCGATCACAAAGTTGCTATCTGGAATGCCTTTGCGGACTCGGGCCTCGACGGTATAAACGACGATGATTTTTCTATCCTTCCAAGATTACTTCCTGCCTCTTATTTTCCGGTGATTGAAAAAACGGCGAAAGACGTAACCACTTTTCTTATGAAAGTGCTCTCGCTTCCACCCAATGAGATACGTGCGATGGTACCCAAGGGACCCATTAGGGATTTTCTTGTCGAGGAATTAGAAGTTCTGAAGCATCAACCTAAGCGGCTTATCGGAAGTTTTCGTTTTGATATGGCCATTGTCGGCAAGCCTGATGCTTATCACCCGCCTAAACTTCTGGAGGTTAACGAGATTGGCTTCGATGGTCTTGCCCGTTCGACCTTCTTTCAATCAACTCTCTTGGACCTCATGCCAGAGCTTAAAAAACGCGTGATCTCGCTTGATACGGCCGCTGCGGAAGTTCGGAATATGAATCGTTTGGGGCGCGATATCGCTCGCATCCAATATGATTGCTATAACTGGGATGAGTTGTACTTGAAGCAAACTGCGGAAAAAATGGGGAGCAGGCTTCACCTTGTTTCTCCGACCCAGTTTAAGAGTAAAATCGATGATGATTTTCCCCTCTTAGGAAAGCATCTCTTTAGCTTTAACGACGGTAAAATCAAAATAGGAAAGGATCTTCATCCCGATGCTGTGAACATGAGTTTCGCTTTTACTCTCGCTGATCTCAAACGTGACCAGGAACTTTACCGCAAAATCATCCGCGCTAAGACTCCTCAGTATGGATCGTTCCTGACTGGGCTTGTGGCGTCCAAAACAATTCTTCTTCTCTTAAGTGACCCCGCCCTTAGAAGAAAATTCTTTGGCAGTTCAGAGACGTTGAAAAACTCAATCCTTCCAGCGTTCTCATTGAAAGGTAATAGAGAAGATGTCCTCACTCGCAGCTCAGAGCTTGTGCTCAAGCACTCAGATGGTTTTGGAGGTCAGCAGGTCTTTATGGACCAGGACCTCCTGAAACGTCTCAAGAAAATTCCTGCCAACAAAGAGCATGAATGGGTGATCCAGCAGAAGACAAAACTCAATACTCTTGACGTGAATGGGATCCTATCCCGGCGCAAACGCGCGATCTCCGACCTAGGAGTTTTCGTTCACTACGATTGGCAAGATGGAAAATTTAATAAATTTGAAGTCGGTGGCCTCATGTCTCGAGCTACCAATCGGGGACTTAAGGTCAATGTCAGCAGTGGCGGGCTACAAGTCGCTGTCATGCTCGATAAAGGGCAATAATTCGCCTTAACTTTTCCCGAAAATTGTTCTTAAATATTCTTAACTCATCATTTGGAGATTTTTATGAAGACTTTGGTTTCGGTCATACTACTTACTTTTATGCTCGCCTCTTGCGCCAGTAAAGTTGAAATTAAAAAGGAAGAAGAAGTTGTCGAAGAAAAAGCAGTCCAATCGAATGTAAAAGACGTGACGGCCCTTCGTGGAACCATTCAACATGCTTTTGAAGAATCCAATCTTCCTGCCGATAAGAAGAGTCAGGTCCGGAAGATTCTTGATGAAAACAAGGCGCGCTCAATTGAGCTTACAGAAAAGGCCTACGAGTATCGCGCGGTTTTAATCCAGGAACTTCTTTCTGGAAAGATAAACCCAAAGCGCGTAAAAATTCTTAAAGCGGATATAAAAAAGATTGAAGATCTTCGTTTGAAGAATACCTTCGACACAGTCGAGCAAATCTCGGCGATCGTTTCTGATCATCCCGATAAAGATAAGTTCACTGATCATCTTATCAATTACGAACGTGCTATCCGATAAGTTACCGATGACTCAGGCGATTCGAATGCTCACTGAGCATCGGATCGCTTTTACTTCCCATCTTTATAAATATGAAGAGAAGGGCGGAACTTCAGCATCCTCCCGTGAACTCCAAGTCGACGAACACTCTGTTATCAAAACTCTCATCATGGAAACTGAATCAAAATTTCCGCTCGTTGTGCTCATGCATGGCGATCGACAGGTTTCAACGAAACAACTCGCGAGAGTGATGGATGTTAAAACGGTGAGTCCCTGCGATCCGGAAGTGGCGAACAAGCATTCTGGTTACTTGATCGGAGGAACCTCTCCTTTTGGAACAAAAAAAAATATGCCGGTGTACATGCAAAAATCGATCATGGAGCTTGAGCGAATTTATATTAATGGGGGAAAGCGAGGGTATCTTATTGGGCTGTCACCCATAGATCTTATAAAGATACTAAGTCCTAAACTCGTAGAGATTGAAGCATAGAGCATTTTAAACAAGAGGATTTCTGCCCCCGTGTGTCTCAAGGGTTCTTAGGGTCCCTCCGTCTATCGAAGACTTAACATTTAACATTAATTGGCACTCGACTTGAACTCATGATTCATAGATGAGTGCAAAAAAAAGATTCTTACCATTTATATTTTCTTTTCTCATCGGGCTTTTGAGCCTGAGCGCAAATCCCCATACGACAACTATTCAAGGGCGAGTTGAATGTGAGATGACGAAAGAAAAGATCCATCATGCCTTTGAAGAAAATCTTCCTGCCACATTTTCTTCTAAGGCACGCATCATCGCTGATGCCGTAGTTAAGGAATCACTCAAATATAGAATGGACCCGCTTCTCATCACGGCGGTGATAGCGAGTGAATCCCGCTTTAATCCACTTATCATTGGACCAGTAGGGGAAGTAGGTTTGATGCAACTTCGCCCCTCAACGGCTCAATGGATTGCTAAAACCATGGGACTTCCATGGAAAGGAGCAAGGTCTCTGCGAAATCCTCTTTATAATATTTCTCTCGGAGTGGCATATTTAAGTTACCTAAAAAAACGCTTCTCCCCAAAAAACGGATTGCGATTTCTTGCGGCCTACAACATGGGAGAAGTAGCTCTTCTTCGCTTTCTCTCAAAAAAAATTGAACCAAAAATTTATGCAATGAATGTCATGGGAAAATACGAAACGATCTAATGAATTTTCCAGACCCTTAGACTTAATGGCCATTCCATTTTTCGAGTGGGTTCACTTCCCCAGGCAGTTTCGATCTCTCTCAAGGCCTCAATGATGGAATCTGGAGGATTTTTTTTCAAAAAGGATTGCATGGCCGACCAGGTTTTAAAGTAACCCAGAACCTGTTCTACGCTCCAATCAACTTGAAGCCTAAAGGTGGGAGTTTTAATTTCTTCGAAAGGTATTTCTATCGATCGGTAACCTTGCTCTACCAGCTTGCGCTCTTTCTCCCAGTAATTTTCTAAGATCCCTGTATAGAGTTTCTCCACAACGAGATCGAGTTCAGGATTAATCGTGGCCTTCGCGTATGTCCAGACGGCGAGATGAGAATCAGGTCTTGCAACTCTTTTACAAACCTCTGCGAACTTTTTGTGGTCAAACCAATGAAAGGCCTGGGCTATGGTGATGAGATTCACTTCTCCATCTAAGATTGTTGGATTTTCTCCAGACTCAATCCTGTAATCAATATTGTGTTTGGGAGTGGCCTCATGGATTTGTTTTTCAGACGGGTCAGTGGCAATGACCCGTTTAAAATTTTTGGCGAGTTCAATTGCTGCTTGGCCATTTCCACAACCAACATCCCAGGCGAGATCTTTGTTCAGGGTGATTCCCGCAAGATAATCGAAGAGTTCATGAGGGTAGGTAGGTCGATATTTAGCGTAGTCTTTCGCCTGAATGGAAAATAAATCTTTAAAATTGGCCATGAATGATCTTTCCTCAAAGTGAGCCATTTATCAACCGAAGAGAGAACTCATGAAACTGCGTGACATCTCAATGACTATTCTTTGTTCTATAGTCAAATGATGAATGAACTTAAAATCACCGATATTGTCATTGGCACAGGTAAAGAAACCATCAAAGGTGCACTTCTCATAACCCACTACACGGGCACACTCGAAGATGGAACAAAGTTTGATTCCTCTCTGGATCGTGGAAAGCCCTTTCAATTTGTCTTCGGTACGGGTCGAGTGATCAAGGGTTGGGACCAGGGACTGATTGGAATGAGAGAAGGCGGAAAGAGAAAACTCTTTGTCCCAGAGGCCTTGGCGTACGGAGAAAGACAAGTCGGTGCTCTCATCAGTCCACATTCAAATTTATTATTTGAAATTGAATTACTCGAAGTTTTAACCAGAGATTAGTTAAAAATAGAGTTAAGAACCTCTGCCAAGCGCTTACCACCAAGAAGCATGTGAGCATTCATGGTTGAAACGTTAAGGTTCATATAGGCCTGGTCGATTGCCACTGGACTAGAGGTAGAGCCATTGAAGTTATAAATGTTCTTGCGAGCACTCATATCCTCAATAATGATTTGCTTAAACGGAACTCCGGTTTCTGCAGGCTGAAAGTAGTTCTGAGTTTCAAGATAGTGAACGTATTGATCAACATCAAGGTTTTGCTTAGTAATCATACCGCTGTCCCAGAGCTGGTGGAGGCTTGCAGTTCGACCTTCGAAATTTACAGATATCGTATTGCCGCCTCTGTCTTCAGGACGACCTACGTGGAGGGGTTGGTGGATATCACCCATAAAGTGAATGAGAAACTTAAGTGCACTTTGCTTATCAGTGTCTGATGCACCACTTTTTAGAGTTGTGATCATCTGATTTATCGCAGTAACTGCGTCACCGTCAGGTTGATGAGTGATGCTCTCGTAAGTCTGGCCATCTGGGATGTCCACAAAGTGCCAACCTTTGGTCTTAGCGTATTGTGGCTGCCCTTTGATCGAGTCTGCCCAGTTTGAAACGTCGGCCATTGTGAGGCCACTTCCAAGAAGAGATTTGACTTTTGCTAATGCTTTTGGAGTGAGTTTATGTTCAGCAATTTGGGCCACTATCATGTGACCTTGAGGACCCCATGCCTGGGCCTTTGGAAGAAAAGTAGAAAACAAGCAAGCTGTCAAAATCCATTTCATAAGTTGCCCTCATGTTTATCTATTAGCTCGGCTAATAGTATATATGCCGCTACCTTATACGTTTTATCTCCAGATCGTCAAATGAGAAGGTGTTAATATTAGGTTAAGTAATGAATTATTATGAATCTTTCTAGATTCTCAAAAAATCTACTCGAGAAGTTCAAAAAACTTGGCTTTTAGGGTCACAAAGTCCCCGCAAAAAGTAAGAAAGAGGGGGCAACCTCACAGTTCAATTTCAAGGATGGCTTTAGGTGACTTCAAACACTGAAACCTTAGAAGATAGGTCAACCTGCCTACTTTCAAAGGAGTGATCAATGCCCGCTTCACATTTTATTTCGGTTTTATTTCTCTTACTCATCGTCTCGTGTGGTGGAAAAAGTTCAGGAGGATCAAGTTCAGACTCTCAGAACAATCTTGTTAATCAGAATGAGACCATTATGCCTGATGGCTCCAACGTTCAAGGAATCTATTCGACAGAATTATGGCCACAAAATTTCAATCTTCAATTGATGAGAGTAGGAATTGCCGCGGTCGAGAGAGATAGAGATGAATTCAAGGCCATGGTTAAAATGGAAACTGGATCTAAGGGGACTCAGATGAGGCAGGCCATTTACACCGGTCGTCGATGCCCAAACCTAAGCGACGATTTAAATCACGATGCTTACATCGATATTCAGGAAGCTAGGATCGCCATCGGGATGATCACCATTCCTCTTGATGGAAATCTTGATTCTCAATCGCGCGGAGGCCATGGATTTCCTCAAGGAAATTCTTCTCGGGGAAGTTATCATTACCGAGTGAGTGCGAGCTTCGATCGCATGTTCTCTGATCTCAAAAGACCGGATGATGATTCGAGTGATGACATCACTAAACTAGGTATCAATGAGGGTATTACCTTTCCTGGACGAGTAGTCTTGGTTCAGGGAGTGAGTTCAGACATCATACTTCCGCCAACTGTCGCGGGTGAAGGCAATATGACTCCACAGGAGAGTATCCCCATGGCCTGTGGAATATTATGGAAAGTTACAGACCTACCAGACGAATTAAATCATTAATTAAAAAGCGGCGGTGGACGGATTGGGACCTACTCTTCCGTTCACGTCGTCCAATTTTTCAATCTCACTCAAGTCTTCGGGTGAGAGTTTAAAATTAAAGACATCAAAGTTCTCTTTAATTCTCGAAGGGGTCACTGATTTGGGAATAACAATGAATCCCATGTCGATGTGCCAGCGAATGATAATTTGTGCTGGAGATTTTTTATATTTATCAGCAATTTTTTTAATCATGGGATCTTTGATCACGTGCCCTTGACCAAGTGGACTCCAGCATTCCGTCTTGATGCCAAGTTTTTCCTGAAATGATCGAAGAGTTTTTTGCTGGAAATAAGGATGGAGTTCGATCTGGTTTACGACCGGCACGACTGAAGTTGCATCGATGATTTTCAGTAAATGATCTTCATGGAAGTTGGAGACGCCAATCGACTTCACTCGTCCAGAATTTTTGATTTCAATCAGGGCCTTCCATGTTTCAGTATAAAGATTTCGGTGAGGAGAAGACCAGTGGATGAGAAGAAGATCAAGTTTGTCTAATCCAAGCTTCTCCATGCTGACGTCAAAAGAGCGCAGGGTCTTATCCCTTCCTTGTTCATCATTCCAAATTTTTGTCGTAATAAAGAGTTCTTCGTGTTTTATACCAGATTTTTTGATCGCCTCACCCAATGCACTTTCATTGTGATAAATCTGCGCACCATCAATTGAGCGGTAGCCGACCTTCAAGGCCTCTAAAACAACATCAACTGCTCCCTCTGTCACTTGCCAGAGACCAAAGCCCAGCTGAGGAATTGAGTGACCATCGTTAAAAACAATTTTTTGATTTTGCATTTGACCCACCTTGATTGAATCAAATTTTAGCTGATGACTTTGTGAGCAAGCAAACGATTAGCATTGACGTGACTCTACTCTCATTGAGAAAATCCCCAAAATAGAGGTGTGATGTGAAATATTTATTTCTTTTGATTTTTTTAGTCGGTTGTTCATCTGTACCGGGTACCAAGGGGCCCTCGGATGCAGAAATCAATGCTGAAGCTGCGAAGGCCTACAAAGAGGTCATATCGAAAGGAAAAATTTCAAATAATGCTGAGTGGACGGCGATGGTGAATCGTGTGGCCAATCGGATTGCGAAAGCTTCAGGAGAAAATTTTCAATGGGAGTATGTTCTTCTTGAAAGTAATGAAGTGAATGCCTGGTGTATGCCCGGCGGGAAGATCGCGGTTTACACAGGAATCATGCCGGTGCTTCAAACCGAGGGAGCACTCGCAGCAGTTTTAGGTCATGAGGTTGCCCATGCCACAAGAAGACACGGAAAACAGAGATACGCCCGTGCTATGAAAGAAAATATCTTAGGACTGGTGATCGGAGGGGCCGCAGTCGTTGGTGGACAACTACTCTGCAAGACCAGTACTTGTAAAACACTGACAGGTCTCGGTGGAGCTGCCGCCGGATTTGCTTTGCAGTTTTTTGACATGAAGTTCTCTCGCGGAGATGAGTCAGAAGCCGATCACTTCGGACAAGAGTACATGGCGAAGGCGGGCTACGAGCCAAGCGAGGCCATTCAACTTTGGGATAGAATGAGTGCCGCCAATAAAGGAAAGGCACCACCTGAATTTATGTCGACCCATCCCAGTGACTCAAATCGAAAATCAGCCTTGCAGGGTTGGCTTCCGAATGCCGAAAATCTGTATTCTCAAGCACCTCAAAAATACGGAGTGGGGGAAGCCATTAGATGAAAGGACAAGGCCAAGAAAAAGAATAATTTAGACTTTTTTCACAAACTCAGATTTAAGTGTAATCGCTCCGAAGCCCTCTATGCGGCAGTCGATGTTGTGTCCATCATCACTAACGACAAGGCGTATATTTTTCACTTTGGTTCCAACTTTTACAACTGAAGACGAGCCTTTCACTTTAAGGTCCTTGATCACACTCACCGAATCCCCATCTGAAAGTATATTTCCATTAGAATCACGAATGGCCGTGTCGGGAGCACTTGCCTCAGTTGAAGTATCTGATTGAGTCCATTCATGAGCACAATCCGGGCAGATCCATAGGGCCCCATCAAAATAAATGTTTTCTGATTTACACTGGGGACAATGAGTTTGAGTTTGCATGAGTCATCATCGCTCTCTGAGCGTTGGAACGTCAAATGTTAGAACCATTATCTGATGTTGATCTCTGAGACTTCTAAAAATTCAAAGCCTACCCTAAATCTGTTCTCTGGACCGGCGATAGATTGGACGTAAACAACTTCAACTTTGACTTTCTTTGGCAACGGGATCCCATCTACATCGAGGATGTAATAGTGGTCCTTAACTTTAAGCTCGGTAGCATTAGTTGAGATGAGTCCCAGGCCACCAATGGATATATCGATGATCAAAAACGAACGAGCGTAGGATGCATCAGCATCCGCTATGATTCTTACCCACGTCCCAGGATTGAATGGATTTCTAAGGTACCGACGCTTAATTTCTTTCATCGAATAATTATCGCGAGAATCTAAAAAATAAAAATCTGCAACGTGTGATTACATTTTAATCTCTACTAATTAAAGCTAAACGCTCAAGAAAGATGGGTGAAATACTTTCTCTTTTATCCTTACTTAGACTCCTGTAGAGAAAACGTAAGTCTGCGAATCAAAGAGATTTCGAGTTCAGCGAGCTAAAGACTCCATCCTATTGTGGGTTCAAACAAGTTTGTGACATACTTTGGGCATGAAAATTATCATGCTTGTCTCCTTTCTGATCCTCAGTTGCTCCTCTCACAATAAAATATCAAAACCTTTTTATTACAAAGTTTCATACGATGGTAAAAATTATTTTGTACTAGGAACAATGCATCTTGGTGTCTCTTTGAAAGACTTGCCCGCGCAGGTTAAAACAGATCTCGATCAAAGTGAAATCATTGTCGTTGAGTACGATGAGGCTTCAAGGCTTAAAATAAATGCTCTCCTCAAAAAGAAAAGACAGGCCTACATGTGGGCCCACGCAAAAGATGAATATCCACTGCGTGAGCGTTTGACTCCTGAGGCCTGGGAAAAGCTTTCTTTCATGATGAACAAGGCCGAACCCACCGACTTCATTTTGAAATCCGGTATTCAATACCCGTATGAAAAAATTCATCCGGCCTTCGTTGGAATCATGACCAATCATTTTGTTCAGCAGAGAAAATATTATCTTTTTGCCCCTGGAACGTTCAGCTTAAGAAGTCGCTACTACTTCATGACCATGAGTGATGAGTTCGAAGAAAGTATTGACCGTGATGTTTTAAAGGAAGCGCGCTTACAAAAAATTCCCGTCGTTTCTTTGGGGGATACGACAGAAAAAATCATCGATGAGAATATAAATTTCGAGCAGAGTGCACTGACTTACCTCGAAGGGGTCTTTGGTTTTGCTAACCCCGCCGCCATCAAAAAACTCGATCGATATCACGAAGACTATCGACAAGGTGATGAGGCGAAGTTTCTGGAAAATAAAGGGGAAGTTAAAAAAGTGGAACTCGTTGGTCAGAAAGGAGATGAGTGGATCGCACAATTGCAAAAGTTGAAAGCGAAGAACTTATTTATAGCGGTCGGTGCCCTCGATATCTTAGGAAAAGATTCGCTGCTTGATCAATTTCGTAAACGAGGTGCTGAAGTTTCTCGAGTGGACTTTAAAATAGATTGAGGGGAAGATTTCTCCTCCCCAGAATCAAAACTTACTCGAAAGACGGTTTATAAATCTGCTTTAAGACATCACGAAATTCTGGGGTGAATTCAATTTTTGCTGTTGGCATCCAGAAGAGATCCGGATGATTGCCTTTTGAACCATTGATCCATGATCCACCTGAAATTCTGCCAGCGCCATCGACTTCAAGAATGTAGTCAAGTTCCATGACAGAGGCCATATAATCGGGAGTCCCAACAGTTGGAGTCCACGTAAAAACTTTCTTCTCATTTGGAGCATCAGGATCATCTTCTGCGTACATGAGTTTAGCATGAACAACGTATGCACGTGCAGCGTGATCGGCAGTTGTCATTCCACGGATCTCATATTCAAATCCATAGACGGGCTGGTTCCAGGTTTCTTTTCCTGGATCGATATCAACACCGAAGGCCTGTTTTTTAAGTGCAATCTGATTAGCGAGAATCACGTGAAATGCACCAGGGTTAATATCTCTGCAGTTACTGAGACCAAGTCTCATCCCGAGTGGAGTTGAGCAATAGCCACCGACGAACGCTGGAGCAAGAGCACCTGGTTTGAAATTGATTGATACATCGTAACTCATGAGAGCTTTCACATCTGCTGTTCCAAAAGGAATGATGATTCCGTCAGGGTTCGTTACCTCGACTGGAGCTGGCTCCGAGAATTGAATCGCCGAAGCCGTCCAACCGTCACAAATTCCCTCGAAGTCTTTTGCTTTTGGATTCGCGTTGGCAAGAACGCGAGAGCTTAGTGGGTAATCATAATGGGCCTGAACAAGATCAAATTTTTCAGCAGGTGAGAGCATCGCGATAGCTTCTTTACTCATGCCCTTAACGGCGCTCCGGCTCGGCTGAACTATATATCCTGTTGGATTAACCGTGTTCCAGCGATAGTTAATGCCACCTTTTTTGCGAGGCCAGAAACTACTCGCCCATGGAGTTTTATTCAATGGAAGGACGGCCTTCAAAGGAAGCGCATTTAAGTGGTATTCATAATTACCATCAAAAATTCTTGGATCGTTGTCTGAGTCCCAGTTATCTGCCAACACCGGCAAAGAAATGATAATAAAAAGTGCTGCCATCTTCATGGAAAATCTCCCCGTAACTTGAATAAGAATGAATTTCTATCAATGTGAGTGTTCAAGGGCGAGGGATGTGCGCTGCGTGCAGAGATTCTACATGGTATTAAGTGATTCTAAATACTATTTATCTTCGGGAGTCACTAAAATCGGCTCATTAGAAACACTCGCAACTTCACGCTGAGGAGATTTGTGTTCATGATTATTCATCACAAATTTTAGATGATCTGCAGTGACCGTTTGGTCACCCAAGCTCACCACTCTGGCTGAACTCGCTTCACCGTAAACCACTCGAAACTGATAATGGCCATTTGGAAGATTCAGCATTCCCATTCGGATATTTGAGGGAAGTGTGCTCCAAAATCGAAGATCAGCTTTTTCAGACATGTTGATCGCTGCGATGGCGGTGTTGTATTCAATGGTGGCGAGCATGAGCGCCATGCCCGCATTCTTTCCATTTGATCCACTATGATAAATTGCATTCGCAGTCAGAAGGGCCGCGATGTATTTACCCATCACTCGAGCACCAGTCTTTGCTGCCATGGCCTTTGAATGCTCGTTGATGGCCTGCTCGGCCAGCTCTCCTAAAGGTGCTATCACTGAGAGGGGAGAAGAGCCTGCGATCTTACCTTGATCATTTATGGCCTCAAGAGTTCCCATTTCGAGAACTGGCGCTGGAGTCACTTCAGGTAATTGGAAACTAACATAATTTCCAAGACCAAAACTATAGGCGACACCCGCCTCCACCGACAGATCAAGAGGTACCGAATATTCTCTGGCAATTTTATCGACGATCAAACCATCCTGAACGAGAAAAGTAATGTTCGCGGTCGCAGATTTCAAGCCTTTTAGTTTATTCGTGAGATTTGTCACCTTAGACTTTAGGAAATTTTTGAAGGCCTGGTTGTGGGGCGTTTCGAGAACATACTGGCCCGCAACTTGAGAAAGATCCATTTGAGGAAAATTCGCGAAGTTTTCTCTAAAAGATTTAAAAGACTCATTGAAGGTCGGAAAGAGATTATAGTTTTTGAAAAAAACATCTGAGGCATCAAGGTAGAGCTGAAGGGCAATTTGATCGTCTTTTGAATTTCCCTGAGACTCATGAACCATGGCCCCAAAAGTTTTTGCGAGAAGATCTTCTTTAAAGAGTGCTTGTCCCAAGCGCTCATTTTTGATTTCAGTCAAAAAGGAATCCCAAGCAAGAACTTGCGCCCGGGCTTTTTCAAGTGAAAATCTTTTCTGGGCCGGATCAATTTCTGACTGGGCCTTCATATAATGGTTCAGTGAGAGATAGAAATAGATCAGGGAGGCTTCGTATTTTTCGCCGTAGTAGACATCGGCATTATCGTTACTTAAAACGGCCTTAAGTTTGCTCGAGACGCGAGCAGTGTAGAGAACCTCAATCAGATCTTGAGCGGCACTCAAGGCCTCAATGGATTCATCGTAATGGGCCTGGTAGTGCTCGAGCAGACCAACTTCCAAGAGATAAAGGAGGCGTGAGTTTTCGTCCTTTGCGAGATCACTTTTCTTGAGCAGCTCGAGAGCTCTCTCATGTTTATTTGCAGTCACAAAAACGCGCATTTTTTCTGAGGTTTCATGGTGGTTTGAGGCACAGGAAGAAATGATGAAGATGATGGTCAAAGCGAGGACGAGAGAGGGTTTCATGAAGACTCCAGTTTATCTCTCCAAGATCGGACT
>JBBQGK010000104.1:0-12153 GCA_038322885.1 Bacteriovoracales bacterium
CTTGAAAATCTTTCTTTTTTTTATTTTCCTGTTCACGGCCTGCCAACCCTTTATGAACCATCAGCCTAAGATCAAGGTCTACTCCGAGGCCACACCGGATCAGGTTCAAGATACCTTTTCTTATGTAAAAGATGGAGTGAAGGAAAACGTAAGGCCAACACTTACACTGGAGAGTCTCAGACGTGGTCATGAGCGCTTTGATATTTATTGTAAGGTCTGTCACGGCGTCTTGGGTGATGGAAAAGGGATTGTCACTCTTCATGGATTTTCTCCACCCCCAAGTTTCCATTCTGACCAGGTGAGAAAACTCTCTGATCAAGACATATTCTCGATCATCACTGATGGTAAAGATCGCATGAAAAAACTGGGAGACAGAATTTCTGAAAGTGAACGCTGGAACATCGTTTCTTATGTTCGCGCCCTCCAGATCAGCCAAAATCCAAAAGCACAAGGGATGAAGAAATGAAAACTTCGTTCTTTGAAAGTTATCTTTGGATCTGGGCCTTTCTGTTTCAAATTCCCATGGGGGCGATACCCATTATTTTGATCCACGATCTAACCGGTGGAGAATGGGGAAATTCGGCACGTCCCTACTTGCAAAGGATGGTTCGCACCTATTGGTTCTTCCCGATAACTTTTATCCCACTCTGCTTTGGATTAAAGACTTTATACCCGTGGATTCATAATTCTAAATATGCTTGGAAAACCGGATTCTACAATCCATGGAGTTTTTCCGTTCGCTCATTTATCTATTTTTTACTTCTCGCCTTGATCACTCGGTTTATCCTCAGAACGGATCGTTCCAAAAATAAAAGTGCGCTCAATTTATGTCTCTATGTCATGTCCTTTAGCTTGATGGCGATAGACTGGTTTATGGCCCGTGATCCTGAGTGGATCAGTACAACTTATGCTCTCATCTGGATACTAAGCTCGGCGACAACGTCTTATGCATTCTTTCTTGTGTGGCGGCCAAAAACCATTTTTGATATTAATCGAGATCACGCTTCATTATTTATTATCTTCATTCTTATGTGGTGCTATCTCGCCTTCATGCAGTATTTGATAGTCTGGTCGGGAAACCTTCCGAAGGAAGTTCATTATTATCTCATCCGGTTTGAAAAAGGTTGGGACTGGCCCATTATATTTGTGACCTTTGGAAACTTTTTTATTCCTTTTTTTCTGCTACTTAATAAAAAAATTAAAAGAAATGGAAAGAGGTTGAGTCAAATAGCGATCTTAATCCTCGTCTGTCGATGCATCGATACGATCTGGGTCCTTCTGCCACCCACAAGAACTGAACTCAGTGTGAGTGGATTTGACCTCATTCTGCCTTTGGTATTAGTGAGTGCCTGGTATCAGCTCTTTAAAAGAGTGAGGCAATAATGAAAGACTTTGGAATTAAGTTTTTATTTTCTCTTGGCCTTCTAGCATTCATGGTAGTCGCCACCGTTAACTTAAGTCTTAACATTTTTCCAAATAAAAAATCTATTCCAGATGCCGGAAATCCTACAAGGCCTGGGATCGATCGAAGCCTCATTAGTTTTGAAACCGGAGAAGATGTAAAAAGATTTGAAGCATTAGCGAAATCACGTCTTTACTCAAGTGGCCCAGGTCACATCTCTATCGAAGACGCGATGAAGTCTTATCTTAAGGAGAATAAAAAATGATCGCCATTCTTCTCATCTTACTGGCGACTCTATCTTTTGGGCATGGGACACCAAAGGTACTTACAGATGTTAAGTTTGAACAAAAAATAGGCTCCCCACTTGATTCAACTATTACGTTAAAAGATGAGAATGGAATGCTTCGACAAGTGGCAAACCTAAAAAATAAACATCCTTCGATTTTTGTTTTTTCCTATGGTGATTGCAAGACTCTTTGCTCGATGGTCATGAACTCACTTATCAAGGGAGTTAACGGCATGCCCCCGGGGATTGACTTCAACGTCTTTGTCCTCAGTATCGACCCGAAGGAATCGGCGCAAGACATGAGATCTAAAAAATCCGTTCTCGATAAACGACTTTTAAATAAAAACTCTATGTGGAGTTTTTTCACTTCAAATGAAGCAAATATCCAAAGAGCGGCGTCTGAGCTGGGCTTTCATTTTCGCTATGATGAGAAATCAAAGCAGTATGCTCACGCCGCGGGTATTATCTTTCTCACACCAGATAACAGAGTCTCAAGCTACATCCTGGGACTTGAATACACCCCAGAGAATCTTAAAAGTGCGCTAAAAGTGGCGGCCTCTGGAGCGAAGGGGAACTTTGTCGAAGAGCTCCTTCTCTATTGTTTCCATTATGATCCAGAAATGAGTCCTTACGGCATAGTGATTGTAAATTCTTTGAGAATCGGTGGAGTTCTCACACTTGTTGCTCTTGCCTTACTCCTTCTTGGCCAAAAAAGGAGAAGAGCATGATCTTTGAGGCCTCTGATCTTAGTCGAGAAGTAGACACCCTTTTTCTCGCGATTATCTTTGTATGCGGAATTGTTTTCTTTGGCATCGTTGCGGCCATGCTTTACCTCTCACTAAAGTATAAGAAAGATAAATTGATTGATCGCTCTTCGCCTCCTCTGAAAAACTTAAAACTTGAATTAAGCTGGACTCTTCCAACTCTTTTGATTTTTCTTATTTTTTTTGTCTGGGGTGCTCAACTTTATCGTAATTCCCATGAAGACCAAGCAGTCTCTCAGGAAATTTTTGTCACAGGAAAACAGTGGATGTGGAAGTTTCAACATCCTGGAGGTCAGAAGGAAATCGACGAACTCCATCTTCCGGTGGGCGAACCAGTCAAACTCATCATGATTTCTGAAGATGTGATCCACAGCTTTTTCCTTCCAGATTTTCGGATCAAACAAGATCTTCTCCCAGGACGCTACACAAAACTTATTTTCACTCCGAATAAAACTGGGACCTTTAGGATTTATTGTTCTCAGTACTGTGGGGCGAGACATTCATACATGCTTGGAAAAGTTATCATCCAAAGTAAGATCGAGTTCGATTCCTGGCGTGAAAGCAGGCCAGTTTGGTCGAGCGGATCGCAAAATTTAAATGCTGGTCAAAAAGTTTTCACCAAGTACGGTTGTAATGCTTGCCATTCGATCAGACCAAAAGATGTTTTGGATGAAAACCTTTCAGGCCCGACACTCTGGAACTTGTATCAAAGTAAAGTGACTCTTCATGATGGGAAAGTTATCACCGCTGATGAGAATTATATCCGTGAATCTATTTTCCATCCGAATGCCAAAGTCGTTAAGGGTTTCTCGCCACAGATGCCGACCTTTGAAGGTCTCATTCCGGAAGAAGAGATGCAAGCTCTGCAGACTTACATGAAATCTCTTAGAGCAGGATACCCATGAAAAACTATCTTAACTGTGATTTCAGTCTTAAATCCTGGTTTTTCACGACGGATCATAAACGTATTGGGATTTTGTATCTCATATCAGTGACACTTGCTTTTTTTATTGGTTCGGTTGCTGCTGGCCTGATTCGACTTGAGCTTCTGACTCCTGCGGCGGATCTTGTTTCAAGCGAAACCTATAACCGCCTCTTCACACTTCACGGAGTGGTGATGGTTTGGTTTTTCCTCATCCCCGCCGTACCCAATGTCCTTGGTAATTTTCTTGTTCCCTTGATGATTGGAGCAAAAGATCTCGCCTTCCCGCGATTAAACCTTCTGAGCTGGTACATGTACTTGGTCGGAGGCATCTTCACCTTTGCCATGCTTGTCCTCGGTGGTGTTGATACGGGTTGGACGTTCTACACTCCCTACAGCACGAGTTATTCCAATTCATATGTGATCCTCACCGTCGTGGGAATTTTTATCGCAGGCCTCTCATCAATTCTCACTGGTCTAAATTTCATTGTGACAATTCACCGCTTAAGAATTAAGGGGCTCACTTGGTTTAAAATGCCGCTTTTTATATGGACCATCTACGGCACAAGCTTAATCCTTCTTCTCGCCACTCCCGTTCTCGGAATGACCCTGATCTTAATTGGGATTGAGCGCGTGACAGGTATTGGAATCTTTGATCCGGCACTCGGAGGAGATCCACTTCTCTTTCAACATCTCTTTTGGTTCTATTCACATCCCGCCGTTTACATCATGATCCTTCCGGGCATGGGAGTGGTGAGTGAAATCTTGCCGTGCTTTTCTCACAGACCTATCTTCGGATATAAATTTATTGCGTATTCGAGTGTTGCAATTGCAATCCTCGGGTTTCTTGTCTGGGGACATCACATGTTTGTCAGTGGCCAGTCGGCCTTTGCTGATCTCGCTTTCTCCATCTTAAGTTTTCTCGTAGCAGTTCCTTCAGCGATCAAAGTTTTTAACTGGATAGCAACTCTCTACAAAGGGTCCATTACTTTTTCCACGCCCATGTTATACGCTTTCGCCTTTATCCTCCTATTCACACTGGGGGGTCTGACGGGACTCATTCTCGCCACTCTCGCCATAGATGTGCACGTCCATGATACTTATTTTGTGATCGCTCATTTCCACTTCATCATGGTGGGGGGAATGGTTACGGCGTACCTAGGTGGTCTTCATTTCTGGTGGCCAAAAATGACGGGAAGAATGTATCCCGAAAAATGGGGCAAGGTCGCTGCTGTAACTTTATTTTTTGGTTTCGTTGTAACCTTCATGCCTCAATTTTTTCTAGGCTTCTTGGGCATGCCGAGGCGCTACCATGTCTACGCACCAGAGTTTCAGATCTTGCATATCATCTCCACTTGTGGCGTGCTTATTTTGGCCGTGGGATTCCTTCTTCCTCTTATTTATCTCACTTGGTCTTTCCGCTATGGTCCAGGGTGTATCGATAACCCATGGGATGCTAAGGGGCTTGAGTGGGAGACAACGAGTCCACCACCAACAGAAAATTTTCTGACTGAACCCAAAGTTCCGGAGATGGCCTATGACTACTAAAAAAATTGATGTCATAGGAATGTGGGTTTTTCTTGCCAGCGAAGTTTGTCTCTTTTTGGGAATCTTTATTGCATTTATGATCTACCAGCATTTCAACCAGGAAGCCTTCCATGAGGCGACTTTGAATATGAGTTTCTGGAGTGGAACAATAAATACTTTTATTCTTCTTACGAGTAGTCTTACGGTGGCCCTCTCCCTTGCATTTTATAAAGCAAAAAAAATTGCTCTTTCTCTTGGAAGTCTTTCCATCAGTATTTTTCTTGGAGTCATCTTTCTCGGAATCAAAGGCGAAGAATACGTCCATCACTTCATCGAACTCACTTCAGTTCATACCAAACCAGGTATTAAACTTTTCTATCTTCTCTACTTCATCATGACCGGAGTCCACGCTTTCCATATGATCATCGGGATCATGGTCTTAATTTTTGTCGCTACGAGAGTATACCGCAGGCACTACGACTTCAATGATCCCACTGGGCTTGAAGTCGCGGGTCTTTATTGGCACTTTGTAGATGTCATCTGGGTCTTTTTATACCCACTTCTGTACTTGGGGAATTTAAAATGACTGATGTAAAAAAATACATAATGGCCTATGTTTCACTGATCTTTCTTCTTGCCCTGAGTGCCTTTATAAGATTTGGAATGATTGGAGGCCTCACTATCGGTACCCTTAAGGCGGCTATAATAATATGCATCTTCATGCATGCTAAAAATCTTAAAGGCTCTGGTACAATTATTCTCGGATTGATCTTCTTTCTGATCGCTCTAGTCTCTCTTTTAACTCTCGATTTTTTTACTCGAACCTAAAACCTGGCCTAAAATCAATCGCAGTACCTTGGATGATACCTTGAGATGACTTATTCTTAGATAAGGAGAATTTTATGAAACTTACTTACGCTACACTTTTCTTTATATCCATCAATGCTTTCGCCTACGGAACTGGAACAAGCTCGGCCCCTCAACCCACCATGAGTGGAACAGAGTCCTATCCTATCTCAGGGGCTACTGATGCTTACAGAGATACAAACGGATTGGATGCTCCTTTGGCGGAAAGACGAAATGCCAACCCTCATGTTGACTCTAGTCCTCGTATTCATTCTCAAAAAATGGAGGATCGAAAGATCAAGAAGGACGTTATGAGATATAAAAAATAAGGAAGGTCACATGTTTTATCCAGATAATGAAAGATGGGGGTTTCTCCTTGCGAGTCTTCAAGCAAGATTTCCTGAAATAACCAAGGATGACTTAGAGGCAGCAAACGGAAGGTTTAAGAAGCTTGAAGACATTATAGTTTCTAAAACTAATAAGAGTAAGGAGATGATTCACGTGATCCTAAGAGATCTTTATCGCGACAATAAGATTTTAAAGACCGATGAAGATTTCAATGGAATTGATAGAGCACAACATAAACCTCCGACTTCACCTTCGAATGAATGGAAAGCTAGAGAAGATGAGAACAGAACCTAGCTGAGTGATTCGACTAGATACCCTGCCCCCCAAGCAAATGGTCTCTCAGATCTTACAAGCCAGGACTCCCAACCTCTCCACTGGTCTTGAGGGATATAGATCTCTAGCACCTCATCATCCCGGCCCAGCACCCGATCAATCAATTCTCTCTGCATTCTCTCCATCTCACGATCTTCCATTAATCGACAAACGTGGAGTCCAAGCCCCATGAGCCAACTCCAGGCGAGGTGTCCATGATAAGCATCCAAGCGAGCGAATTTTACATGGAACGCCAAATCCTTTCGAGCATAATCTGGGTAGGAACACATCCCAATGCCATCATTTAAAAGTGGAGTCGCCTTGAGATTTTCCCAAAGGGCCTTCTTTTCAGAGATCGTTAGAAAATCTGGGTGCTCGAGGACAAAAAGATTTCCATCAACACTGAGAATGTCACTTCCTACCATGGTTTTAAAGACACCATTCTTTTTATCAAAAAATTTATTTTTTAAAATCTGCTTATCGAAGGTCTTACCCATCCGCACACTTACGGAGTAATAAAAAAAATTGGTTAGAAAAGTAAAACCTTCTCGGCTGGCCGAATCCTGCCAGTCTGCAAAAGGAGTCTGAAAGATGAGACCGTCTTTGAACTTATCATCATAATAATGAAAGACGCGCTCGAGCTGGGTCTTGTGCTCGCTCCACCACTCTTCTCCACGAGGCCTGTCCTTCAATCTCAAGGCCGCCATGAGCACCAGAAGATTAGAATCAATCGCGCAGGATCCATGCTCATCAGTGTATTGAGGTTTCAGAGGTTCTTTGAAGGTTAGTTTGGGAAGAAACGGCAAAAGTTTTCTAGCTGCTTGCCAGGCGACGCGAAGTTGTACCAAACGATTATCGACGACTCGTGGGACAAGACCATCGGCACGTAAAGAGTTCAAAAGGAACGTCAGATGATTTCGTACGGTCTCATCTTCGTTCAAAACGAGAAGGCCCCTCACTGCGTGACAGAAGTCTCGGGTCCACAGAGTAAGGAATTGATTTTGTCCGGCCGTGACAAACTTGCCAGAAGGAAGAGTCAGGATATTGGCGCGAAGTGAGCGTGAAGCAATTTCAAAAGAGTTCATCAGAAAACTATAGTCGAAGATGATGGAATTATCATCATCTTCGATACATTTTTATTTTAGAAATGGCAGGCGCGAACCATAAAACGAATCAGATTAATACTCTCAGGAGCATCGTCAGGATTCACTGCAAACGTTTTTCCGTCTTTGATCATGTTAAAGCTTATGTCATCGTCACCTTGTGGACGGGCCGATGCCGTTCTTTCAACAATCGAGATGACATTTTCAAGACCAGTTGTTGAAATATTCCAACTCTCAGAAAAGCCGAGGCTATTTTCTTTACCAAAAGTTTGAGTCATAGAAACTTTGTTATCTGTGATCTTACAGATACTTTTCAAATTACGGGCCATGAGTTCCACCTTTGCTGTGGCAGCGAGGCTTATCAAAACTAATCCTGCGGTCATTAACGCTTTCATTCAGGTCTCCTTTAAATTGATCGTAAATGGACAATATGATTGTAGAAATTTGATGTAAACACTTAATGCTAAATTCAGATCTATCCTTGGAAATTGACCCACTCCTCTCTACTCTGCTCCCAAGGGTTTCGATAATTTAAGACAAGATTAAATTCACACTCTCAAAATGAATCCGTAATTTAAGGACATAATCCCAGGAGGAAATATGCTTAAAATTCTTTTACTCACGCTCATCATCTCTACACCCACTTTTGCAGGAACATTAATCCTCACTAAATTTGTGTCCAGTGGATACGTGCAGCCGGAATATAGCTTTGTCAAAGACTGCAAAGTATTTAAAGAAGGCCATGCTCAGATCACCCAGCGAGTAGGACAAAATCCTCAAACTTCAAAAGATATTAAAGTTCAAATTGATAAAACATTTCTCATCCAGGCACTCAACCTCATTGCTCAAAAGGGTAAGTTAAAAGAGGAAGGCACACGCTGTGATGCTGGAATCATGTTGCTTGATGGGTATGTGGGTGGTGAAAAAGTCATTCTGGATGAAGACAAGGATTGTGAGTCTCATTATAGGAATCTAAGCCGTGCAACGAGGTATCTCAAAAAACTCGCTGACTCAATTTGCGGCTTTTAATTTAGGACTGGTTTTACGGCCGAGTTTTTTTTTGGTAATATGTCAGGATGAAAAGTTGCTGTGATCATAAATTAAACGAGGCCAGCGCCAAGCGAATACTGACTGACTATGGTCTCAATCGGACGAGAATTAAAGTCAGTATTCTTGTTTCCCTCTCACGATCCATTAAGCCACTCTCAGTGATTGAAATCCACAAATCCCTAAAAAACGATTGCGACATCTCGACCGTCTTCCGGAGCATGGCCCAGTTTAAAGAAAAAAACATGATTCACGAGGTAAATCTCGGAGAAGATTTTTCAAGGTTTGAACTCGCCCTTCAAGATAAAGAACATGCGGATCATCACCATCATCATGTTCGCTGCCGTGAGTGCAATAGCATTTCCTTGATAGAGAAGTGTGATTTGCACATTTTTGAGAAAATGATCTCAAAACTTGGGTTTAAGGATATGGAACACTCTCTTGAGTTCACCGGTATCTGTTCAAAATGTTCGTGAATTTCTATTCCACTAATTCGTAGCGAATCGGCACATTCATCGTCAGAGTATCTAGGGTCACATCATCGGGCATGGAAGGGAAATTACCAATCGAAGAGATAGTATCTTTGGCCGCATTCACTAGAATTTTATAGGGAGGATCACCAAGAATATCCATCTCGAGAAGCTTACCTGCGTGATCCAATTTTATTTTAAGGGAGACAGTTCCCTGCTGACCAAGGGACCGGGCCCGTGACGGATAACTTTTGTGACTCTCAATCAGAGTAACAACCTTTTGAACATAACGAGATAAAGGTGTCTCCTTTCCGCCTCCATTACCAGATCCCCCATTCATGGATCCTGAACCAGATCCCCCTTGAGTAGAACTTGCAGCTTGAGAATTTTCTCCTGCAGAATTTTGAGGATTGGAAGATGACAATATTGGAAGGGACTCAGACTTATTTTTTTTAATTGGTGGAGATGCCTTAATAACCGTTTGAGGCTTGATCGTTTCGGCCAGACCATTTGTGCCCTTCATACCAACTGCCTTGACTCCAATCGCCCCCGTTTGAAGTGAGATAGTCGTAAATTTTTCTGATTTTGGTATAACGGCAAAAACAATAAAAAAGAACACCAAGTGCATGATGAAACTGAGAGACATGAAATTTAAAAAACTATATTTTCTATTCTTCATTGCTAAATCTGCAGCTGCGCCCCTAAGATAAAATTTCTACCTGGCAGAGGGGCAATGTCCTTTAAAGTTGAAACATGGTTTCTCGCGTTCACATCAAAAATATTTCTAACTCTCGCAAATACATTGAGTCCACTTTCATCACCCACGACATCGTAAGTGAATCCAAGATTTGTCAGTGCATAAGAATCGGTTCGTGTTTCATTCAAACCGGTCTTAGTTTGCTGGCCGACGTACTGTGCTTCAAGGTCAGTAGACCAGGAATCTTTAGCATATTCGATCCCCATACTCACTCTCGGAGGTGAGATCCGTGGAATATTTGACCCATCATGTGTATTTTTTGCACGGACAAAGTCGAATTTCGAGGTCAAATGAAACGCCCCACCTGAATATTGGGCCAGTTTCTTTTTGTTTTCTGCATCTGCCCCGTAGAAAAGAGCATTGACCTGATTTTCCTGATACACCGGAAGCCCACTGGCCGCATTGGTTTGCCCAGTTGGATTTAAGAAAATAAAATCATGAAAGACCTGAGTATAAAGATTAATCGTCGTCTTATTATCTGACGTCGTTCGCTTAAAGGTGAGTTCAAAAGCATAGGCCTTCTCTTTACGAAGGTTGGTACTTCCTTGTTCAAATGTTCCGGTCGCAAGGTGGGCCCCCTGGGCATAAAGTTCCTGGAAGTTTGGCGCCCGTTCTGTGTAGGAAAAGGTAGAAGCAAGGGAGTGAATCTCATCAAAACGGAACTGATGTCCTAGAGAAGCATTATAAGAAAAAAAATCTTTCCGGTCCGAACTTCCAAATTTTTGTGAAGATTTTTTGTCGATGTTTGAGTTTTCAGCTCGTCCACCAAAACTATAGGAATGCTTTCCTCGCTTCACTTCCTGGAAGGTAAAGAGGGCAAGCTTTTGCGTACTCGTTTTAGGAAGAAAGGCTTCGTCACCTGCGGTTGCGAAATTAAAAATCTGAGTCTGAATCCCACTGACTCCGTTCACATCCCCCGTGCTATTTAATCCCTCAATCCTTGTTTCGTTACCTTCGTTTTTAAATTCAGTGCCAGTGGCACCGTTGTTTATTTCTTTATGTAGATAATTAGACTGGGCGGACTTGAGGCGGATTTTTGAGAAGATTGAGGATTCGGGACGATACTCTCCATGGAACTCGAATCTATTCTGAAGCATGTTGATGAGAACATCTCTCTCGGCAACGGTTCCGTAACTTGTGTTGAAATGATTAAAGGAGACACCAGCGAAACCTTTATCAAAAACTTTTGAAATCCCGGTGGCGACATTATCCTGTTGGTTTCCACTGTTAGGAAGTTTATTTTTTGCTTCATTCTTTCCCTGCGCAAGTGGGGCCTCATGGCGCTTGCGGGATGAGCGTGCGTAGCTTGGAATTTTTTGATCTTGTAAATTACGAGTGGAACCATCGACATGAATCATCCAGCCATTTTTACCAAAGTTTACCGCACCACCGGAGCTTAGGCCCTGGTTCACACTCTCCCCTTGCGAGAGAAAACTTCCGTGAAACCCACTTTCAAACTGACTATGAACTCTGTTTGTGACTAGGTTCACCACCCCTCCAACAGCAGAAGAGCCATAAAGCAGACTCATGGGACCTCGAACGATTTCGATGGAATCAAGAGTCAGAGTATCAACGGGAATGGCGTGATCAAGACTTTGAGTGGAAGCATCCAGAGTTCCTAGAGAGTTTTGTAAAATGCGGATACGATCCCCATCAAGACCTCGAATCACAGGTCGACTGGCACTGGGACCAAACTGAGTGCTCGTCACTCCGGCCTCGGCTTGAAGTGTGTCTCCTAAACTTGTCTGGCGTCTTTTTTGAAGTTCTTTACCTTGAAGCTTAGTAGCACTAGGAACGAAGTCCACCAGACTGTCAGAGCCTTGGTGGCCCACCACCTGAATGTCTTCGACTCTCACACTTTCATTTTGGGCAAACACCGAAAATGTAAGCAAGAAGATCGAGCTAAGAATAGCGAGCATGTCTAACCTTTAAAAAATAACTGCAACTGAGTTGCATTTATTCTATTTAAAATATGCGAAAAATCAAGAAAGGTCTCGCTACCCTCTGCATAAATAGAATATTTAGCTGACCCCTCCTGTCAGGATTCAAAGTTGCTTTAAGAGCTTGATTCCCTATAGGCCGATCTAATCTTCAGCTTAAATTATGAATGTCCAAAGGGCAGACGGCGTTAACATGACTCTATGGACTATATACAAAACTTTGCCATTATTTCCCTACTCCTCACAAGCTCAATCCTGGGATTCTATCTCTTTAAAGAGAATAAGAAGTCTCAAACTCTTGAGCGACAGATCAAGAATATTCGCGGAGAAAACGAGAAAGAAGTTTTTGGCCGCGGAAAATTCTCTGAACTTGGGCTTTTGGTGGCCGGGATCACTCACGAGATTAGTAACCCTCTATCCATCATCCTC
>JBBQGK010000105.1:0-12044 GCA_038322885.1 Bacteriovoracales bacterium
AGCACCACCAGGATAAGTATAGAATCCAGCGATCGAACAAATATTAATGATGTCGCCACCGCCATTTTGAATCATCCATGGCAGAACAGTTCGGGCGACCCGAAAATTGGCGGTGATGTTCACGTCGATCATGGTTTCCCAATCACTTAAGATTGAATCTTCCACTTTTTCACGCCCAAGAGCGAGGCCCGCATTATTAATCAAGACATCAATTTTTTCATGACAAACTTCTTTTAAAAGATCAGGCAATTTTTTTGAAGTCACATCGGCGACGATTAACGTGACCTTCAGCTGATGATTAATTTTTAAAACTTCACGTTGAACTTCTTCAAGATTTTCCTTTCTCCGCGCTAAAAGAAAAAGGTCTGTACCTTCATGGGCCATGGATAGCGCCATAGACCGTCCAATTCCCGAGGATGCACCTGTAATTAAAACACGTTTATTTTTGAGATTACTCATACCTAAATTGTAAGCAACCAGATCACGGTTCGTCGAGCATGATACTCCGCAAATTTCTCGATCGGCCGCCACTGGCGAAAGTCATCATTTAATCATTTAAAACTCCTTTACTTGTCCGTATCTTTTACGTAACATTATTAACATGAGACTTTCACATTTAACAGATAAAACTTTGCTTCAAGAAATAAAAAATCTCGCTTCAAATGAAAGAAGCCAGACACTCCTATTGCTCCATCACCTGAGGGAGATCGATTCGAGGAAGCTTTACGCCGATCTTAAATACAGTTCACTTTTTGATTACTGCACTCGGGAATTGGGATTTTCGGAAGGATCAGCGCAGAGAAGGATTGTGGCCTCTCGGATGCTAAAGGAATTACCTGAACTTGGTTCCAAAATTGAAAGTGGTAAATTGACATTAACTAATATTTCGCAAGTGAATCAATTTTTTAAAGATAAAAAATCTCAAAGAGAAGTTTTAATTAAAATCGAAGGAACATCAAAAAAAGAATGTGAGAAAAGACTTTTTCAAATTTCAGGGAGAGTCCTAGAGAAAAAAGATAATACAATGAGAGTTTCTGAGGACAAGGTGCAAATGGCGATTGTTATTAAAGATGAAACTCATCAATTGATGGAGGAAGTTAAATCTCTATTAGGTTCAGACTTGGACGCAGATCAACTACTTAAATATGCCTTATTGGCAGCAAAAGAAAAAATTTTAAAATCGAAGTTTAAACAAACTTTTAAAAGCAATGAATCACCGCCACCAGCGAAAGCGTCTCGATATGTTCCATCTCAAACAAAACGAGAAGTTTTTAAACGTGATAAAGCATGCTCAAACTGTGGAGGACTACACAATTTGAATTATGATCACCGAACACCATTTAGCTTAGGAGGAAGTTCCGGCATAGAAAATATTCGATTGCTTTGTTTTAACTGTAATCAAAGAGCACGTTTGAGGGCAAGGCTTTAAAAAAGAGGGCCACTCGCGTGGCCCTTAAGAATTACTTATTCAGATTTCTAAGAACGTATTGAAGAATCCCTGAGTTGTTATAGTACTCGAGCTCGTTAGCGGTATCGATTCGCGACTGGAGTTTGACATGAACTACCTCTCCGTTCTTGCGCTTAATCTCAGCCTCGAGAACAGATTTTGGTTTCATGTTCAGAACACCTTTGATCGTCACTTCTTCGGATCCATCGAGGTTCAAAGATTTTCTTGTTTGAGCATCGGTGAATTGAAGCGGGATAACACCCATACCGATTAAGTTTGAACGGTGGATACGCTCAAAGCTCTCGGTGATCACGGCCTTGATACCAAGAAGACGAGTTCCTTTTGCGGCCCAGTCACGAGATGAACCAGTTCCGTATTCTTTACCGGCGATCACCACGAGTGGTTTTTGTGCCGCTTGATATTTGGCAGAGGCATCATAGATGGTCATCTCTTCGCCTGTCGGAATGAAAGTGGTGTAGCCACCCTCTTTACCGGATTTCACCATCTCGTTTTTTAAGCGGATGTTCGCAAAGGTTCCACGAGTCATGACTTCATCGTGCCCACGACGGGCACCGTACTGATTGAAGTCTGCTGGTTTTACACCGCGGGATACGAGGTACGCACCTGCGGGAGTATCTGGTTTGAATGATCCTGCGGGTGAAATGTGGTCGGTCGTGATCGAGTCGCCAAGGAGAGCAAGTACACCCGCACTCACGATGTCGTGAGTAGGACTTGGATCCTTTTTCATTCCTTTAAAGTACGGAGGATTATTGATGTAAGTAGAATTTGAATCCCAAGCGAAAGTTTCTCCTTCAGGAACCGAAACTTTTTGCCAGAACTCGTCCCCCTTGAACACATCCGCGTAGCGAGACTTAAACATCGCTGGGGTCACGGCCTTTGCAATTGTTTCTTGGATTTCAACTGACGAAGGCCAGATGTCTTTTAAGAAAACATCTTTTCCGTTTGAACCCTTACCGATGGCATCTTTTGTGAGGTCGAGTTTTGTATTACCTGCAAGCGCGTAGGCCACGACAAGTGGTGGTGAAGCGAGATAGTTTGCTTTAACATCCGGTGAAACGCGACCTTCAAAGTTACGATTCCCTGAGAGAACTGCACTTGCGGTGAGATTTCCATCTTTAATCGCTTTTGAGAAAGCTGGTTTGAGTGGGCCTGAGTTACCAATACAAGTCGTGCAACCGTAACCAACAAGATTAAAGCCAAGCTTATCGAGTTCGTTTTGAAGACCGGCGGCCTCAAGGTAATCGGTGACAACTTTTGATCCGGGAGCAAGAGATGTTTTTACCCATGGCTTAGTTTTAAGCCCCAGAGCATTCGCCTTCTTAGCTACGAGACCGGCCGCAATCAAGACTGATGGGTTTGAAGTATTCGTACATGATGTAATCGCCGCAATCATCACGTCACCGTGAGTGATCGTGAAGCTCTCGCCATCAATAGGCTGGGCCTTATTCATATCATCAGCTTTAACTTTGAAACCAGTTTCACTCACGAGATCAGCTTTGAAGCCATCCGCAATTTTTGCAAGAGACACACGGTCCTGGGGACGCTTAGGTCCGGCCAGTGACGGTTCAACTGAATCGAGATCAAGTTCAAGAGTGTCTGTGAAAATGGGATCTTTGTGATCGTTTCTCCAGAATCCTTGCTCTTTAGCATAAGCTTCAACTAACTGAACGCGGTCTTCATCGCGGCCTGTGAAGCGAAGATATTCAATTGTTTTTTCATCCACAGGAAAAAACCCACAAGTCGCTCCGTATTCCGGCGCCATGTTTGAAATCGTCGCTCTGTCGGCAAGAGTTAAATCTTTAAGGCCTGGGCCATAGAACTCAACGAATTTATCAACGACACCTTTTTTACGTAGCATTTGAGTCACCGTGAGAACAACATCCGTCGCTGTCACTCCTTCGCGTGCTTTGCCTTTGAGTTTAAAGCCAATGACTTCAGGGATGAGCATCGTGACCGCTTGTCCAAGCATCGCTGCCTCGGCTTCAATCCCGCCCACACCCCAACCAAGAACAGAAAGACCATTGACCATCGTTGTGTGCGAATCAGTTCCAACACAGGTATCACAATAAGCAATCTCTTTTCCGTCTTCTACTTTTGTCCAAACAGTCTGCGCTAAATACTCAAGGTTCACTTGGTGACAAATCCCGGTTCCCGGAGGAACGACACGGAAATTTTTAAAAGCTTTTTGTCCCCATTTTAAAAATTTGTAGCGCTCGCCGTTTCTCTCGTATTCAAGCTCCATATTTTTCTTGAAGGCATCTTTACTCGCAGAATAATCTACGATCACAGAGTGATCGATCACGAGATCAACCGGAACTAAGGGATTAATTTTTTGTGGATTACCACCAACGGCTTTCATGGCATCTCTCATCGCTGCGAGATCCACCACCGCCGGAACACCCGTAAAGTCTTGCATCAGAACACGCGCTGGATAGTAATTAATTTCGCGGGTAGATTTTTTATGCTTAGTCCACTCACCCATCGCTTTAATGTCATCACCAAAAACTGTAAATCCATCTTCATTACGAAGAAGATTTTCCATCAGCACTTTTAAAGAGAATGGAAGATTATCAACGTCACCAATCCCAGCAGCGTGGGCCGCTTTGAGTGAAAAATAGTCGTATGATTTATTTCCGACTTTAAGAGTTCGTCTGGTTTTAAATGAGTCGATTCTTTTTTCTGACACGCGGGTCTCCCTTGACTAAAAAATGATGCTAAATATGCACCTATTTTAGCTCTGAAAGACACTTGTGACAAAGAGAAAGCATGAGACGGATTATCCGACTTTTTTGTTTTAACATTTTCTTTTTTTCCGCTCTTGCAGAGAAAATTAGTTTCCTTCAAACTAAAACTCAGGCACCGCACAAATTTAGGAAGAATTCATGAACATTACTCGCGAAAATCATCTCCGTTATATGACTCGTCTTGCTCCGTTCCTCGTGGTGGGATTGATTGCTCAAACTTTTCTCTACCGACTCTTTGTCCCACAGGAAATGGCGACGGACGTGTCTATTTTTGTAGGGGCACTTCTCTCCTTAATGCTCATTGGATTTCACGTTCACAATGAACTTCACCGAGTAACGGTTCATGCCAATTATCTTGAATTGAGTTTTAACCTTCTGGGCTATCATCAGGAAATTATTTTTAAGAGCATCACTGAAGTTGATTTAGACAACGGCCGCCATGGCTTTTCAACGTTAAAATTCACGATGAAAGATGGATCAACTCATAGAATTTTTTACATCGACCAGGGTAGGGAACTCTACGAAATGATTTTGGATCGCACGCAAATTCAACTCCAGGGTGAAGCCGCCTAGGCAGTTTTTGCTTTAAGAATTGACTCCCCTCATCTCCAAACCCTATTCATCCGAAAATGAAGAAGACCAGGAGATTCCCATGAAACTCACCCGCGAAAAACATTTAGATCATATGGTTAGAGTCGTCCCAATTATCGTTTTGGGTTACGCGATCCAGGGCTACATCATCAAAGGGATGGAGACTCCGATTGGCGGAACATGCTTGATGATTTTAGGTGGTTTATTAGTCACGATGATCATTGGTTTTATCACTTACGACGTGAAACATTCCATTGAACTAAAAGACTCTGAGATTGAAGTGAGTTTTTTCAATTTTAAGAAAATGATTTCTTACCAAGATATTCTCACCGTCGAAAATACCTCTCCCCAGCATCACTTCGGAACAATCACACTTAAAACGACCAAAGGAACCACACGACTCTACTTCATCGATGAAGCCGATAAAGTCAAAGAGTTCTTAAATAAGAAGAGAGAAATTCCCGCGGAAAAGCTTGCTGCCTAACTTTATTAAATATTCAGCGCGCGGTTTTCTGTCGCCGCCAAACATGCCTCTTTAAATCCTTCTGAGTACGTCGGATGCGCATGCGAAGTTCGTCCCACATCTTCTGCAGATGCCCTGAACTCCATCGCCAGCACCGCCTCAGCAATCATATCTGCCGTACGAGGCCCAATCATATGCACTCCAAGAATTTCATCGGTCTTTTTATCCGCGATGACTTTCACAAAACCATTTTTTTCTGCTGAGGCCACTGCTCGTCCTAAGGCCAAGAAAGGAAATTTCCCAACCTTGTATTCAACACCTTTCTGTTTTAACTCTTGTTCCGTCGCTCCAACTCCGGCAACTTCAGGCCAAGTGTAAACCACACCAGGAATCAAATTGTAGTTAATGTGAGGCTTCTGTCCCGCCATGAACTCCGCTACACAAACGCCCTCTTCTTCGGCCTTGTGAGCAAGCATCGCCCCACGAATAACGTCGCCAATCGCAAAAATATTCGGGTTCGAAGTCTGCATGTGTTCATTCACAGCAATGCGTCCGCGCTCATCCACTTTAAGGGCCGCATTCTCTAGACCCAAGTTATCTGTATAAGGTTTGCGACCTACGGCCACAAGACAGTAGTCGCCTTTGAGTTCAATTTCTTTGTTATCAGCTTTTGATTTTGCTTTGACCGTGACCTCATCACCCTTTCGGGTCACACTCGTCACTCCATGGCCCATGAAAAATTCCATGCCGTCTTTAGTGAGAATTTTTTGCAACTCACGTCCTAGATCTTGATCCATCACCGAGATGCAAGAGTCAGCGAATTCAACCACAGAAACTTTTGCACCCAATTTATTAAACACACTTCCAAGCTCAAGCCCGATCACGCCGCCACCAATCACGATGAGATGCTTCGGAACAACTTGAAGTTTGAGCGCCTCTGTCGAAGAGATAATTCTCTCTTTATCAAGAGTCATCCCAGGAAGAGTTGATGGCTTCGAGCCCGTCGCAATAATAAATTTACTGCCCTTGATCTCTTGCTCGCCCTTCTCGCCTTTCACAACAATCGTCGTCGCGTCTTTAAAAGATCCGTGTCCCTGGACCACAGTAATCTTATTTTTCTTCATCAAATACGCGACTCCGCCAGTGATTCCGTCGACCACCTTAGCAACACGCTCACTCATTTTTTTTGGATCGAGGCCCGGAGTCACGCTAATTCCATGATCGGCAAATTTATGAACAGCATCGTGATATTTCTCAGAGGAATCAAGCCAGGCCTTCGAAGGAATGCATCCCACGTTCAGACAAGTTCCGCCCAGGGTTTTGTAGCGCTCAACGATGGCGACCTTCATCTTTAATTGTGAAGCACGAATCGCAGCGATATATCCACCAGGACCTGAACCAATAACGACGAGATCAAACTGTTCCATAGACCCTACCTTTCAAAAAAAATTAGATATCAAGGAGCATGCGATGAGGATCTTCAATGAGCTCTTTCACCATTTTTAAAAACGACACAGACTCGCGTCCATCGATGATCCGGTGATCATAAGAAAGTGCAAGATACATGATCGGACGAATCACCACTTGTCCATTCACCGCCACCGGTCGCTCAACAATGTTGTGCATACCAAGGATCGCTGATTGAGGAGCATTGATAATCGGAGTCGAGAGCATCGATCCAAAGATCCCGCCGTTGGTGATTGTGAAAGTTCCGTTTTGCATCTCTTCAATGGTGAGCTTTCCGTCACGAGCGCGCAGGGCGAGCTCAATGATCTTGGATTCGATCGCGGCCATGCCCATGCTTTCTGCGTTTCGGATCACGGGCACCACGAGTCCTCTTGGAGTCGACACTGCTACCCCAACGTCAGCGTAGTTATGGGAGACGATTTCCGTCCCATCGATCATGGCGTTGACTGATGGGTAGGCCTTCAGGGCAATCGTGCAGGCCTTGGTGAAAAAGCTCATGAAGCCCAAACCCACGCCGTGCTTTTCTTTAAAGGCGTCTTTATATTTCTTTCTCACTTCCATCACGGCACTCATATCAACTTCATTGAAAGTCGTGAGCATCGCTGTCGTGTTTTTTGCGGCCACCAAACGCGTGGCAATTGTTTTACGAAGGCCCGACATTTTATCTCGCTTAATTTCGCGAGAAGATGATTGTGAGATCGTTTGCTGCGCGAGGGCCTTGAGTTCAGAAGGTCCATTCGACGCTTGAGCAGGTGCTGCAGCCGTGCTCGCACCCATGGCATCAGATTTTGTAATTCGTCCGTCTTTCCCAGACCCTTGAACACTTCCTGAATCGACCCCTTTCTCAGCGAGAATTTTTGCAGCTGCAGGAGAAGGAAAGTTCTTATCACCACTAGAGGCCGCGGGTGCAGCCGGGACCTTGGCCTCTGCCTCGCGAGCTGGCGCACTTGCAGGAGCAGCTGCACCGGCCGTGACCGATTCATCAATCTCAGCAATTTTTGTTCCGATCGCGACCGTCTCCCCTTCTTTCACGAGAATTTTTAATTTCCCAGCTTTCGGGGCCGCGATATCAAGAGTGGCTTTATCAGACTCAATCGATAGGATCGTTTCATCCATCTTAACGATGTCGCCGTCTTTTTTGACCCAAGTCGCGATCGTCACCTCAGTGATCGACTCTCCGACGGATGGAACCTTAACCTCTGCCATAAATTATCCTTTTATATCACTTCAATTTTTTCTGAGAATGCGTTGTTAATAATCTTTGCCTGCTCGGCCAAGTGAACACTCATGTACCCCGTGGCTGGACTCGCTGATGATTTGCGCGAAATAAATTTAAAATCATTAAACTGATCGTAGCGGCGAAGGAAAGTGAAGGCGCCCATGTTTTTTGGTTCTTCCTGGACCCAAACTTTCTCGGCCGTCTTGTACTTCTCAAGAAGTTTCCAGGACTGCGCTTCAGGCATCGGATAAAGCTGTTCGAGACGAACGATCGCCACATCTTTTCGCTTATCTTTTTGTTGGCGAGCTTTCAAATCGTAGTAAATCTTCCCCGTGCACATAATGAGTCGTTTCACGTCTTTCGAATTAACTGAAGCATCGTCAATGATTTCTTGAAAACTTCCGTCAGTGAAATCTTTTTTCGCTGAGATACATTCCGGATGACGGAGAAGTGATTTCGGCGTGCAGATGATGAGGGGTTTTCTAAATTCCCACTTCACTTGGCGACGGAGAATGTGGAACATATTGGCCGGAGTCGTGCAATTAGCGACAACCATATTCCATTCAGCCGCGAGCTGAAGGAACCTCTCCGGACGAGCGTTCGAATGCTCAGGACCCTGACCCTCATATCCGTGGGGAAGAAGCATCACGAGTCCACTTTGTCTCTGCCACTTCGATTCGCCTGAAGCGATGAATTGATCGATCATGGTCTGCGCACCGTTAGCGAAATCTCCAAACTGAGCTTCCCAAATATTTAACGTTTGAGGAGAACCCAGCGAGTATCCGTATTCAAACCCAAGGACTCCGTACTCAGAGAGAAGAGAATTATAAATTCTAAATTTTCCGGCCTTATCACCTAATGTGTTGGCGAGAAACAAGTGACGAGTATTCGTGTTCTCATCCACCACTCCAGCATGGCGGTGAGAGAATGTTCCTCGGATACAATCCTGCCCTGACATACGAATGTTGATCCCTTCCTGGAGCAAAGTTCCGTAACTCAAAAGCTCGCCCATCGCCCAGTCCAGCTGATCATCTTTCCACCGAGCTGCGCGCTCCTCAATGAGCTTCTCAATTTTTTGAATCGGCTTAAAGCCAGCGGGCAAAGTCGTTAAGGCCTTGACAGCATTTTCTAAAATACCAACCGATACATTGGTCTTCGGAGAATAATCAAAATCCTTCGGAGTCGAGCGACGAAACGCCTTCCACTGCTCTTCTGGTTTTTGGTAAAGATAAGGGAGAGGTTTTTGTTTGATCTCATTAAAGCGATCTTGCAAAAGATTTTTAAACTGCTCTTCCATCTGAATCGCAAGCTGGGCTTCGATTTGGCGCCCTTCAATCAATTTATCTTTGTATATTTCACGAGGGTTCGCGTGCTGAGAAATAAGTTTATAAAAAGAAGGTTGTGTGAAACGAGGTTCATCAGATTCGTTGTGGCCATATTTTCGGTAACAAACCATATCGATAAAAATATCTTTGTGAAATTTCGCTCTGAACTGTGCCGCCAATTCGACGACGTACACAACTGCTTCAGCATCATCTCCGTTCACATGAAGAATAGGAACCTCTAGAGTGCGGCCCACACTGGTGCAATAAATACTCGAACGAGCATCATCAAAGTCCGTCGTGAAACCAATCTGGTTATTGATCACAAAATGAATACATCCACCAATGTTGTAGCCCTTTAAGGCCGACATCTGAACTGTTTCATAAACAATTCCCTGCCCAGCTGCGGCCGCATCTCCGTGGATCACAATCGGAAGAATCTTATCCGGGTTCTCTTGATAAAGCGTGTCCCCTTGCGAGCGCGCGTAACCGAGAACAACGGCATTGACCGCTTCAAGGTGAGACGGATTAGGCATGAGCTTAAGGTACACATCTTTACCTTCAGGGGTGGTCACGTGAGAGGCATACCCCATGTGGTATTTCACATCTCCGTCACCCATGGTGAGGTCAGGAGTCGCTTGACCTTCGAACTCGTTAAAGATGTACTCGTAGGTCTTTCCGAGAATATTGGTTAGAACATTTAAGCGACCACGGTGGGCCATCCCGATCACAACTTCTTCAACTCCGAAGCTCGCCGATGCATTAATAATCGCATCGAGTGCCGGGATCGTATTTTCTCCCCCTTCAAGAGAGAAGCGTTTTTGCCCAACGTATTTTGTGTGAAGGAAATTCTCAAAAGCGACGGCCTCATTAAGTTTAAAGAGAATACGTTTTTTCTTCTCTAAAGGAAGCTGACGCTCGCCCACGCCGTTTTCAAACTTCTGCTGAAACCACTGACGGATTTCAGAATCGTTGATGTGCATGTACTCAACACCAATGGTGCCGCAATATAAATGACGAAGGTGGTTGATGATGTCTTTGAGCTTGGCATTTTTGAGCCCAATCGAGTCCCCCATCATAAAACTCTCTTCAAGATCCGGGGCAGAAAGCCCAAAATCTTCGAGATCAAGACGTGGAAAACGATTCACGCGTTCTCGAATGGGATTAGTCGTTGAGATCAAGTGAGCCCGCGAGCGGTAGGCCTCAATCAAGCGGTAAACTTTAAATTCTTTTCCTAAATTTCCACTGACCTCACCAGAAGGTTCGCCTCCGTTAGCAGTTGCACCTTGAGTGAGAGCAAAATCCACACCTTTAAAAAATTGTCTCCAGCTCGCATCAACGGCTTCAGGATTTCTTTTATAGTCGGTGTAGAGACCATCAATGTAAGAATTGTCAGATGAAGAAACGTAAGAAAAATCATGATTGGTTGTCATAAAAACGCTCGGTGTTTAAAAAGAGATAAGTTAGATCAATAGTATAGGGGAACCCTGTCTTTCTTGGAAATATTAATCCCTAGAAAAATCATGGGTTGGGTTCTTGTGTTGACCTAGTTTAACTCTTTGGTCTATTTTAGTCAGACAAGGATTCATATGAAAAATATCAGTTTAGTTTTTCTCTGCATTTTTCTCGCGAATTTAGCTCACGCTGATGAGAATACTGCAACTCGTCGATCAAATGGGTTGCTGCGATTTATCGCAAAGCATGAAAGTATTCGTGACTTCGCGCTTTACACAGTGATGTACGCTCGCTGCACTAGATATCTCGCAACCAATGACGCCAATGCTTGTGCTCAGGCCGTTGATGAGCAAATCACTCTTCTGAATTATGATTTACTTGTAACCTCAGGAGGCCAGGCGATTCTCGCCAACCTTCGCGATCCGGAGTCGTTTGTCTTCATCGCTTTTAAGAAAAACACGATCGATCTTTTAAATAAAAAGGAGATCGGAACTTACCTTCAATTTATTCAGGATAAACTCACTCGTTTTCAAACCGGTGCTGATCCCGTGCCAGCAAATATTTGGGACTCAACTGTTCATTATTTTGGTTCAGAAAAAGTCGCGACAAAGGTTATGGCGGCGCTATTTCAAGATACCTCGGCCAACAAACTTCATATTGCTTATCTTGAAAGATCAAACACTCGTGGATCAGTCTATTTTGAAGGGAACAAAGAACTTCTCTCACAAGTGATCGATACCATCAACGTCATCATGGATTCTTCTGAAGATCACTACCGTTCGATGTTTTACCCGTCAAAACTCATGAATTTTATCAACCGAAACATTTATCATTTTTATGTCCCGATGTATCTCGCTAGTGGCCTTAGAGATGCAGGAGTCTCCCCTCTTCAATCAGCAACGGCACCTATTATGCTGACGCTGGTTTATGAATTTATTACTTCCGCGCGAGACCTCACTTATGTCTTAAATGATCCAGCTGTTGTGACCAATAGACAAAGTCTGATGGATATTTTTGCTGGATACTCTGGTGCGAGGATGGGAGCGGGGCTGGGATTTTTGTTTAGAGAATCGGTTGAAGATGCGTTTGGACGCTCGACCTCGAGTGGTGTGACTTTACTTCTAAAATAAGAAAATTCTTAAAATTTAAAATATTCAAACGGGACATAGTTTTTTGGCCCTGCGAGATAAATATAGAGTATGCAGAGACCAACCAAAATGCCTTTGACGATTGGGCCACGGTTTCCAAACACTGATTCTTTTTTAAAATAGATCACTCCGTTTTCAAAAAGTCCGAAAGCGGTCAGTAGGAAAAA
>JBBQGK010000106.1:0-11864 GCA_038322885.1 Bacteriovoracales bacterium
CTCCAGCTGTGCGCAAAATGACCACCCCACTCGTCGCCCCTGCAGAGTTTGGATTAAGAGGCTTAAGGACAGCACGGTACAGGGAGCCAACGTGTTCTGCTTCTTGAGACTTAATTGTCGGGGCCTCATTGCTGCTTTTTGAACCGCCACACGAAACGAGGGCGATCAAAGATAAAAGCAGGACGAATACAGAGATATTTTGCGTTGCCATCAAGACTCCTTAAAGACTTAAAATAATCAGACAACACTAAGCAAATACCGCGCCAGCTCTAAGACTTTGATTAGGAGTGGAGTTTAAGATGAGCTTCAGGGTAAAATGCCCGATGGAAAAAAATGTGTGGTAAAAATTCCAGGCTAGTGGAAACTTTTTTGTGGGCGATCAGTTTCAATCAAGCTCAACTGAATCTCATTGCGTCGGAAGATCGGAATCACAATTGGGCCATCATATTGGGCGAATCGGGGCTCAGAAATTGACTTATAGTTTTTTTGTTTCTCGAGCCAGATTAGAAGTTTCTGTGATTCACGGTTCATCACCTCTTCTGAGTTCACACCGGAATAGCGTGAGGCCGCAACAATTTGTGAAGGAATTTTTAGCAGCTTGATATTTTTTTCTAACGGTTGAGGCATGTTATTCACAGAAAAACGCGCGGGAAGAATAATTCCCAGGACCCAGTTTTCTTCATGGGCATGGCGATCGATCTCTAAGGGCGAGGTAAAAGAGAGTCTATCACCCCGGGATTGAAAAAAGGGGGTCGTTGAAGGAAGTCGTTCGCGAAAACTATTATGACCATTCAAGTAAAGTTCAAGACGTCTAATCCCTAGGTCTCTGGCAATTTCAAAAGTTCCTCTCACCATCGTTTGAGCGAGAATAAAAGGTCGATATTTTCTAATCTGTCTCTCGTGATCACGAGTGATGACGTAGTATTTTACTTCTTCATCCAGTCTTATGCCAAAAATTCCAGGGAGACTCTTCATGAGTCCCGTTACAGGTGTTAGTCGTCTATCGATGGGAGTTGCGGGCATGAATCCCTCCTCTGTCTGCTTCTGGAGAAGCAAAGAGGAGGCCAAGCATTCCTACCAGTGAAGTTCTTTTCCGCGAAAATCGATAAAGCTTCCACTTCTTTGAAGAGTAAAATCATCAATGACTTTCCACAGTCCAGTGACGGATTCTTCCGGAAGCACCGGGGCCGCTTCACCACCCATCCGAGTTTGAACCCATCCAGGGTGCAGGCAAAGGCTCGCAAGCCATTTCTCCTCAATAGATAGCCCCTTCATGAGCATATTCAAAGCAGTCTTAGAGCTTCTGTAAGCGTGAGAGCCCCCACTTGAGTTATCAGAAATGGAACCCATTAAACTAGAAATGTGAGCGGCCTTTGGCGCCTTTGATTTTTTTAGCAAAGGCAGTAGTTCTTTCGTGATAAGAAAAGGAGTGATGGCATTGATCAAAAAACTTTTTTCAAAGTCTTGCCGGGACTCTTCTTTGCAATAAACCCCAGCATTATTAATGAGGAGATCGAGGCCCGTAAACTTTTGGGTAGCTCTAAATATTTCTTTCTCCGACCCTTCTTTAGAGAGATCACAATAAAAAATTTCTAGATTCTGATGGGCTTTTTTTAAATCAATGAGCTTTTGAGAATTTTCAGGTGACCTTGCTATGGCCAGAACTTGGTGCCCATTTTTCAAGGCCAATTTAGTGAGTTCAAACCCGATTCCCTGAGCGGTTCCGGTGATTAGCGTATTCATGATCAGTTCTTTTTAGGCAACTCAACTTGCCCGTCTTCGATGTTGGAAAAGTCTTTATCAAGAGTAAAACTGTGACACTGAGTCTTGAGAGCGGCAGAGATCAAACGAAAGTCATTTTGGAAACCAACGTAGGGAACAAATGAGTATTTCTGTCCAACCTCTCTCAGTGACGTCTGACCATATTCATATTGTACAAGTCCAATTATTCCCGGGTGATTGCTATCAATCACATGAAAATCAAATCCTCTTGAGACTTGTTTCATATCGATGATGAGGAATGCATGGGAAGATATTCCTTTGATTTGGGCCATCACCCAAATAGGAAGTGGTGAATTCTTATAGAATTCAAAAACACTTTGCATTTGTTTTTCTAAGTCTGCCGCAGGCAAAGACGAGTGACCTGAGATCCCTCTCTGCCATTCATGATTGATGACTCCGTCAAATCTTTGCCAACGGTTGAGCATTTTTTGAGTCTGCTCCTGATAATCATTGGTAAAAGAATTAAAATCTTTATACCCAGGAATCGTCACAACTTTATTCATGTTTCGCAAAGAGAATAAAATCGCATTGACTTGAGCTGTGGAGGGTTTTGCTTTTTCAGGTGCAAAACGCACTAGATAAGTTGCTGATCGCTGCAAACGACTGTGCCACCAGCAGACTCCCCCATCAAAAATTCCTCCCGTATTTTTAAAAGCAATACGGTTCATAGGGTTTTGAAGAGAGCTCAAAATATCTGATTGAGTGCGAGAACACAGGTCACCGCCAAAGGATGAAAGAGGGAGAATCAAAAGAGAGAGAGTTAGTAGGTATTTCATAGATAGAATTATAGAAATCAATTCTCATGAATGAATAGAGCGATGTAATGTTTTTTTAGAATAATGTTCATTAATATCCTATTTCTTAAGAATATCTTCTTCTCCTCTTAAGTGGCGCAGAGCTGTATATGATGATCTACTAAGACTAGTTCTAAAGGAGGCATTATGAAAAAAATCTCCGTTTTGGCTGTAGTGGGTGGGATTAGTGATCGTTCCTTGAATCGTCAACTTTTTGATTCTATCTTAACCATTGAGCAAGATCTTGAATTTAAGCAAGCACAAATCTCGCCACTTCCTTTTTTTAATCAAGACCTGGAAATGGATCCTCCAGAGACAGTCGTTCGGTTTAAAGAGCAAATTAGAGAAAGTGACGCCGTCCTTTTTGTGACCCCTGAGTATAATCGATCCATTCCGGGAGTGTTAAAGAATGCGATCGATTGGGGATCACGTCCTATGGGAAGAAATTGTTGGGAAAATAAACCAGCGGCCATGATGGGTGTCAGTATGTCAAAGTTCGGTACTTTATCAGCTCAGGCCCACCTCCGGATCATTTTGAACTACCTCAACATGAGGGTCATGACTCAGCCTGAATTCTGTCTGTCGGCCAATTCAAATGCAATGAATGCAGAGTATTTCAAGGAAGGATTCTTTCGAAAAAAGACTGAAGGCTTTCTTTACTCTTTTAAAGAGTGGATTGAATTTCTAAGCGAAAAGGAGACAAACTTTACGAAAATAAAGTTAAGCCTTTTCTCTTACTCTCAAGAAACTTAAAGACGGATATTTTCTCGCAGCACTTTGGATTAGTTTGTGAGTCGCGATTGTTAAAACCGCTCCTGCGATAATCTTTGCTTCCGTTTTAAGACCCGATCGAGCCGTTTTCTTCACGGCTTTCTTAAATAAAAACTTCTTCAGCATAACGACTCCTAATTAGTATAACTCTCAATTGAATCGAAGTTCGTATTTTCACGGTTTGAACTTTCGTCATCATAAACATATTCGTCATAGAGATTCACGTCTTCTAGCGAAGCTTGCTGCTCCTGTCTCAGATCCACAGCTTCTTCTGCTTGTAGAGCTAAGTCATGGTCAAAACTAACGACCAAGGTTTCTGCAAACGAAGAATTAATGGATAGAAGAATCAAACAACCTAGCAAGAAAACTTTCATTGTATTGTCCTAATTAAGACCCGTGTTATTATTTGTAAAAAGAGGTCGTGAATGCGTTGATACTTGGAGTGAGTTAATGACGTTTTTCACTCCATAAACTTCATGGGCCATGGACTCGGCGATTTTTTTCATGATCCCGGTCGTAACACATCCTTCTAAGTACACGCTCCCACAATCAACACTTACTTCAATATTGCTAGGATCCACATCTGTCGATTTTAAGAGAACTTCATTCACATCCTCTAAAATTCGAATATCTGACCTTTGATAGTTTTTTGGAGCTATCCCAGCAAATCCTTTTTCATGCTTAAAACGATCACGAAAAAACGAGTGCACTCCACTTAAAACGTAGTGACGTTCTGACAGCACTTCATCCAAAGGCTGAACATTGTCTCGAGAAAATTCTGATTCGCCAGTGTTGACATATTTTTCGCTGATGTTTTTATTCTCTTCAGTTGAACCACGATTCACATAATTTTTCGATTGAGTTCTCTCTTCCACATTGGCCACCTTTGATGGGAGAAATGTATTTACGAATTAAGAAGTTGCAAAGTTCATACCAAGATCCATTTGAATAATTCCAACACTCTCTGAATTTAATGATGAGGAGATATTCCTCATCATTAAATTCAGAAGAGCTTAAGTATTCAGACTAAAAAAGACCTGATGGAATAGAATTGAGGATAAGGAGTGAATATGAAACAGTGGGCCGTCTTGGTAATACTTATGTTGATGGTAGTTCTTGCCTGCAACCAAGAGAATGATCATACGATACAGAAGCAAGAGGATAATTTCTCACAAAAGAAAATACACCGCCATATACTTCCTGATAATGTTCGCCCTGGTGGGACTGAAAAAGAAGCGCTCAGCACCGAAGGCGACGAAGTCGAATGACTCATTCTTCTTCCTCTTCTTCCACCCCAAGATCTCTTCTCGATGCTTCCTCAGGACCTCGAATTTCTTTATTCTCACCTGTAATGGCATGACGGGTGAGCTTATGACCACGGTGGGTTTTATCCTCACTGATTTCAAAAGGCTCTTCCGTGTAATCTGGACCCGCTTCTTTAGAAAAATCATCGTTCTCAAATTTCTTTTTTTCTTTAATGATCATTAGTGTAATCCTTTCAGGAGTCCTCTGCTTTCGATCTGCGACGCCTGATGAAGATTAATCGTATTCATGACTCCGGTTGCACCATAGATTTCGTTGACGATTTTCTTTATTATATCAAGCTCGCGGAGCGAGCTCACTTCCCCAGATAAAAAGATCAGTCCTTTCTCGATACGAGTAAAGACCTTCGAACTATCAACATCAGGATGTTTGGCGAAGCTCTCATGTATTTGGGTCTCTATGTAAAAGTCGTCCCGGAGTTCTTCTTCGCGTTCTACTTTTTCACTAAACGATTCTGAGCGAGGATCCTCAGACCAACTGAGATGATCATCAGACTCAAAGGCTTCACCCAACTGGGCCCCACGACTCGTGTTACCGAGAACAGGATGAGTATGAGTTTCTCCAAATCTATTAACGTGAGAGTCGGATTCAACTGAAATGGTCTTATTTTCACGAATCAAATCACGATGGGTGAACGTTCCGTCAGTTTCATAGGAATCAGACTCTTTAGGCTTATCATTTTGTGACATGGGACCTCCTTGTCATAAATCTATCATGCAATTTTGCTGCCTCTTTTCTTCCAAGAGAAATTAAGGTTAGATTTTTATTGCCCTCGCAAATAGTCGAAAGCGATGAAAATACTCCCTCACTATTGCCCTTATTTGTCCCGCCTTTCTTTCTCTGTGGCATGACTCGGATTATTGTTTCGTGTTTATGTTTAAAAAACAGATGGATCAAAGAGGTCCATTGATTGTAAACACAGGAGATCCTATGAAAACGTTTTTGACTATTGTTGCTCTCATGTCGGCCGGCAGTTCTTTTTCGGCCGATTCAAAACCAACACACCTTGATGACCTTATTCGCGGAGAAATGTCAGCGGTTGAGGTGTATAATCAGGTTTTAGAAAAAGCGACAGATGCAAAAGAAACAACAAAATTACGTGCTATCCGAAAGGATCATGAAAATGCAGTGGCCTCTCTCAGACGATACGCTAATGCTGATGTAAAAGCAGATGCAAAAACTTCTGGGGCATGGGGAACATTTGCTGAGGCCTGGACTGGATCGGCCAAACTCATGGGTAATAAAGCAGCGATAAAGGCACTCGAAGAAGGTGAAGAACACGGCATCAGTGAGTATAAAGAAGCCCTGGCAGATAAAAATATCTCAACGGATCTGAAAAATCTCATCAAAGTAAATCTACTTCCAAAACAGGAAGCTCATCTACATACACTAAAGACTCTATAACTTGATCGTAAAAAAGGCTCCATAGGGAGCCTTTTTTTTAAGCAATTTTTTCTTTGATGACTTCGTCAGCATAGTATTTTTCAATGATGTTGTTGAAGACACCCTTCCCGCCAACTCCCAAGAGAATGTTTCTCACGAGAATAAGCTCTTGATCATAGATATCGATGCTTTCGTTTCGTCCGAGCGTATTTCGAATTTCAATGATCGATTCGTTTTTTAATATAGAACGTAACTCCAGTCGGCAGTATTCCCAGAATCGGCGGCGATTTCGGAAAACGTAATCGAGAGACGTGTTGTGGAAAAACTGTGGTGCATCTAAGATCATCTTAATTTGACTCAGCTCAACGACTTCCGTCAGATCCTTCAAGCGCATGAGACTCTTCTTATCTCGATCGATAGGAGATCGAAGGAAGCGGATGGGAGCATCTTTTGTCACAAAAAGACGATGCCCCTCTTCATACTTCAAATGGGCAATAAAAGTTGCATTGAGAAGATATTCCAAGCAGCGCAAATAAGTGAGGATCGAATGCTCGAGCTTAGTGCGATCCTTCTTTCCACTGGTAGTCGCCTCCATAAGAAGGATCTCCGCATGGATAATCTGAGTTCTCACAATCTCAGGTAGCTTCTTGAAGTTTTCTTCAGGAATCACATAGGTCTGAATGAGGCTTCCAAGATTCATACTTTCTCCGGCTGATTCGACGAGGGTATTTTGATTCTTTACTCGGTGACTTTGATCACCGTGATCTGAAAAATATTTTTCTTCCCTTTGATCCTGGACGATCATAGGAAAACGAAGCCCGCTACTCACTGGTCCAATTTCTTTTACTTTATAATTGTAATATGAACTATCCACGTAAAACTGATGAAGTAGATGGGAGGTTTCTTCAGCATTATTTGAGACGAGATCAAAATCACTGATCTTAAACCAAAGTTCAACTTTCTTGCCCTTATAGAACTCTAGCGTTTCATGTGACTCAGGGACATCTGACTGGACTCCCGTTACTTTCCCTACCCAGAGGTTATGATAGTCAGTTACAAAAAGACAGGTCTCCAGACCATTGGCCTCATTTGCATTGAGAACCTCATAAAAATTCTCTTTATGAAGTGGCTCAGTGTACTCACTCATCTGTAGTTTTCCCCAGAAGAGAACAGCAGAGGGATCCAGAGAAACTTTCTCTTTCAAATGATAATAAAACTCATGGGCCTGAGTTTTATGAACCGAGTTCTTATTGAACAGCGGATTAAATGCGACGTAAAAGTGACAAGGCCTCATCAACGGACTCCTCAATGATGAAGGCTAATCGTCAGGAATGAAGGAGATATTAATAGATAAAGAAATGTTTTTCTGTTTTTCGAAAACCGACTAACCCAGACAGGATTAAGACCTAGGCAACTATCGAGATTAAGGCTTCAATCGATTTATCAAAGCTTTTTGATTCATACTTATTCTTTATCTGGCCAATAATCTCAAAGCGTTTGTCATAGTTAAAGTCAGCGTGAAAGAGAAGCTCAACGAACTGCTGACTCAAAATAAAAATACACGAGAGTTGGTTGAAGCGGTTACTCGTGATGCCAAATGGATATCCTTTACCGTTCGGTAACTCGTGATGCTGTTCAATGATTGTAATGGTCTCTTGAGGTATGAGCCCTCTGCGTGCGCTCAGTTTCTGAACAACGTCAGAAGGATGAGACTTCATCTTATCAGAAATAGCTTCTCCACTTTTAATTGCTAAGTAGTGATCCTGGAAATCATTTTTTTCAAGAACCATATCGCAAAGAATAGAAGCAAGGGCAGCCTTCTCTTTTACTTGTGCTGAAGTCCAGTCAAATTTATCAATGATCAGTGAGGCCACATAACTTGTCAGAGTCGCTCGCAGAAATTCCTCAGAACAATTCTTTTTAAAACGTCTCACGAAAGAATAGATGCTCGGCGATTCACTAAGCATCGTCATAGAACGAGCGTTGATCGTCTTGAGGAGACGAATATTTTCGAGATTCACCCCTAGTTGATTAATCACATTTTTCACCATCGCCATCGCCTGATCTACGGATTCAACTCTATGCTCAGTGAGTGTACGGGGGTCGTAAAAACTGTGAGATGCCATATCCTCTTGGATACGCAAAAGAATTCTCGTGCAATCCACGGGACGAAGATAAATTTCAGTAACTTCTTTTTGCTGAAGGCGGCGGAGGATCTCAATGAACTCGTCAGTGGCGTAGTTCATCTGAATAAACTTAGTACCTACGGGAACAAATATTTCTACGCCTGCAAAGGAGTCGGAAAAACGGATCAGATGAGGAATCTGAATTTTTAACAACTCGCCTTCAATTTCAATGACCGTTTCTTTCATCGTGCACTCCGATGTCATATTTTAGATCCCTTACGAAGATTCATCTAAGGCTTTGATCTCCCTTAGGAGGAAAGGTCGTACTTATTCTGCTTTTCTTATTAATCCGCTTAAATCGCCAACTATATGGGCCATTTTGATTAGAAGCTTTGGTTACACTTTAGATGACAAAAATAGGCATTCTTAGCGATCATCTTTTTCGAGTCCGTCTAATAAAACATTGGAGGTTTTATGCGTTTTCTGATCGGGTTGGGTTTTCTACTCTCCTTCCCTCTCTTCGCTTCTTCACAATTTTTGTCCCAAATTCATCACATTGAAAGTAACTCTAGACCGGATGAATCGAGCTTGGTTTTCCTGACAAGTGGCCGTGTTGTTCAAGTGACTAGGGATCAAACGACTTTTTTGGATAAACTTAACAATGCTCAACAGAGCAAGGCGTGGTTGCATATTTCAGTCAACGACAACCGCGAGGTCAAAGCGATCAATAAAGGACGTAATCCTTATGATAAATCCCTGGATACAAAACTCGTCGAAGAACAAGAAGGAATGCTCGAGGATTACAGTCCTTCCATCATCGCCTCCCTTAGCGATGCTCAGGAACTCTTCCGCGACCACCGCTCTACAAAAGAGGGTGAAACTCAGTGCTACAACCGCGCCGAGGGATGGACTTACGACTGGCGGACAAAGCGAAACGTGTACTCGAAAAAAATCTGGATCTTTTTTACCGCGAAGTACGTTCGAAAATATAATTTTGAATGGTGGTTTCACGTCTCCCCCATGGTTCACGTCAACATCGATGGACAAATTAAAGAGAGAGTTATGGACATGAAGTATGCGAGAGGGCCTCTCGATACAAAATCGTGGACGGACATCTTTATGAAAGACGATGCCCTCTGTCCGACAGTAACAACTTATGCTGACCACGCTGATTATCCAGAGAGTGGGACATGCTTTCTTCAAAAGACCAGTATGTACTTTTATCAACCGGTGGATCTGGAGCTTCAGGAAAAATTTGGGACCAACAAAACATCATGGGTAGCCTCTGAAGTCGTCCAGGCGTTCCAAGAAGCTTTTGATATCAATCCATAACGATTAAGGAAAAAAATATTATGAAAGATCATCCAAAAAACTTATTGCAAACATTCTTTCTTGGAACAAGTCTGCTCGCTCTCGCCTCGTGTGGCGGCGGCGGAGGCGGTGGAAGCCCAAGTTCAGTTGAACAAAAGCAGCAAGACAGCATCGAATCTGATCTCAATGGACAATATAAAGCTGTCTTCACCGCGATGAACACAAGTGTCGCGGGTGTGGTCTCAGGTTCTGCCAATTTTTCTCGTGAAGACAATCAACTCACCGTCAATGTCCGTTTTTCAGGCCTCCAACCAAATCTCCTTCACACTCAATACGTTCACGTTGGTAATGAATGCCCAACCAATGATGAAAATGCAGACGGCTTTATCGATGCAGTTGAATCAGAAAAAATCACTGGGCAGATTCTCATCCCGCTTGATGCGGATTTGAACTCACAGGACCGAGGTTCGAGCATATTCCCGGTCTCAGATGTGGTCGGTGCCTATGGGTATAGCGAGATTGCATCCTACGACCGCTTCATGAAAGATCTTCGTGAGCCCGACATGGATACAGAAGATGATTTTGTTAAACTCGGTGGAGACAAAGCTCTCGCTCTTGCGGGACGAGTTGTTTTAATTTACGGAGTAGCGCCAGAATCAGTTCTTCCAACGACAGTGGCCCGCAGAGGACGGCTCGCGAGCTTTCAGACTCTTCCCATAGCCTGTGGAGTTTTTCATAAGGTAACATCCATCCCGGGATCTGCTGATAATGATCGATCTCTCGGCGCATCTCCTGGGGGAAGTATTATTGGTGGATCAAGTGGAGCTGATGACGGTGCGACTGTGATTGTTGGGCAGAGTTCAGGTGGAGCGAGCGGAGGAACGACAACCACTGCAGGCACCTCTGGTGGATCAACGGGATGGACTGATGGTGGATCAGACGCCGGAACTTCTGGCGGGTCTACTGGTTCTACAACTGGTGGAGAAACTACTGGAGGTAGCACTACAGGTGAATCGGGTGGAGGTCTGCTCGGTGGGTGGCACTGGCCATGGGAGCACAATACTAGTGGCTCAAGTGGTGGAAGCACAACCGGTGGACACGCTCATCACTAAATTTTTAAGTTCTAGGCCACTCTTTGAGTGGCCTTTTCATTTGGATGTTGCAAGAATTTCCTTAAAGCAAACTTAAGGATTTTTTTATGACTGAGAAACGTTCAACGAACTCGATCTGGACGGTCATTGCCGCTTCCTCGGCCGGCACTCTGATCGAATGGTATGACTTTTATATCTTTGGAAGTCTTGCCACCATCATCTCTACTCAGTTTTTTCCTAAAGGTAATGAGCTTGTTAATCTTCTCCTTACGCTGGCGACCTTTGCGACAGGATTTGTGGTCCGCCCTTTTGGGGCCCTCTTCTTTGGCCGGTTAGGTGATTTAATCGGAAGAAAATATACTTTTCTCGTCACCCTACTCATCATGGGGCTTGCTACAACAGCGATTGGTCTTCTTCCAAATTACGAACAGATTGGAATCTTTGCTCCGATCATCCTCCTCCTTTTGCGACTACTTCAGGGTCTTGCCCTCGGTGGAGAGTATGGAGGAGCGGCGACGTATGTTGCGGAACACGCGCCGGAAGGTCGCAGAGGATTTTATACAAGTTTCATTCAGACCACTGCGACTCTGGGATTGTTTGTGTCTCTTGGAGTCATCCTTGCTTCAAGACAAATCATTGGTGAAGAAGGTTTTGCGACTTGGGGATGGCGAGTTCCTTTTCTTTTGTCGATCGTTCTCGTCGCCATCTCGGTCGTCATTCGCCGTAAATTGCATGAGTCTCCAGTGTTTGAAGAAATGAAGGCCAGTGGAAAAGCTTCTACCTCTCCGCTTCGGGATAGTTTTTTAAATCCAGAAAATCGTCGCATGGTCATCATCGCTCTCGTGGGTGCCACCATGGGCCAGGGAGTTGTTTGGTACACGGGCCAATTCTATGCCCTCTACTATCTACAAACTGTTTTAAAAGTACCTTTTGTCACCACTAACATCATCATCGCAACCGCTCTCTTGATTGCCACTCCCTTCTTTGTTTTTTGGGGATGGATGAGTGATAAGATCGGAAGAAAAAAAATCATGATGTCTGGGTGCTTGATTGCAGCTTGCTCTTATATTCCGATCTATAAGGCGATGGTCTATTATGCGGGATACGATGGAATTATTGGAGACGCACCAGTCATGGCCGTGAATACAAATATGCTGACTCTCTTGGTCTTCATTCAAGTCTTTTTTGTGACAATGGTCTATGGACCGATTGCGGCCTTCCTCGTTGAACTTTTTCCCACTCACATCCGTTACACATCCATGTCTCTTCCTTATCACATCGGT
>JBBQGK010000107.1:0-11861 GCA_038322885.1 Bacteriovoracales bacterium
GGTGGCGTATGCACTCGCAAGAAAGGTTCCAAAAATTTGATCCGTTTTCAAACCCGGGGACCCTTCATCGCTCAAAACGTTCTCAACATTGAGGCGAATATCTCTTCCGTAATCTTTCACCAAATCTTTTAATGTCTCTAAGTTCATAACGACTCCTTAAACGTTGATGGTGTCATCACCTTTTTGCCAGTTACATGGACACAGCTCATCGGTCTGGAGCGCGTCTAAAACGCGTAAAACTTCTTTTGGATTACGGCCGACGCTTCCATCATTCACTGATACAAATCGGATCACTCCCCCCGGGTCAACGACATAAGTCGCACGCTGTGCCACAAGTTCACCATCGTCTAAAATCCCAAGCGTGCTTGAAAGATCTCGGCGAATGTCTGAGAGCATGGGAAAGGGAAGATTAGTCAGATCCTTATGATTTTGCTTCCATGCTAAGTGCACAAATTCTGAGTCTGTTGAAACGGCAAGGACTTGGGTTTCACGATCCTTAAAATCCTTATTCAAATCGCCAAAGCCTTTTATTTCTGTCGGACAAACGAAAGTAAAATCTTTAGGATAGAAAAAGACGACGAGCCATTTTCCTTCGTATGATTTAGAATGAATGTCAGTGAAGGCGTTTTTTATGTCAGAGGAAATGACCCCTTTCAAGTTAAAGTCGGGAAATTTTTTACCAATACCTAGCATAAATGCTCCTTTAAGATTTGTTTGGTTAAAATAACTATCGATCTTTTTTGAAATTTTAGATAATCGATAATCTCGAACAACAGATAGAGGAAATCTATGAAAAGTGAAACAGCAACTCTCGCCGGCGGATGTTTCTGGGGAGTCGAAGAAATTCTTCGCGCAATTAAGGGTGTGACCAAGACCACCGTTGGTTATATCGGTGGAGAGACTAAAGATCCGACGTACGGGATCGTCAAACTCGGCACAACCAACCACGCTGAAAGTGTGGAAATTGAATTTGATCCTGCGATTATCAAGTACGAAGATATTTTAGGCTATTTTTTCAGGTTGCATGATCCAACGACGGTTAACCAGCAAGGTAATGATAAGGGATCTCAGTATCGGTCAGTGATTTTTTATCACTCTCCCGAGCAGAAACGAATCGCCGAAGAAACAATTGAAAAGGTTAATGCATCGAAGAAGTGGCCACAGCCGATTGTAACTCAAGTTTTACCTGCACCAAAATTCTATCCCGCTGAAGATTATCATCAGGATTACTTACAGAAAAATCCAAACGGATATACCTGTCACTGGCTTCGGAACTAATTTTCTTTTACGCTAAAAGCAGGGATGAAAGGACGAACAATTTCTCCCTGCCATAAAACTCCGAGAGTTTTGAGAGAATCAGTCGAGAGGCTTTGAAACTCAAGACCAAGGGCCGTGAGATTAACTTTCTGATCGACGTACTTACTCCACCTACAAACCACAGTTCCCTCAAGCTTCACATCACTAAACTTGAAGATGAAATTATAGCTCATGCCTACATCAACTCTTTTGCCTTTGAGATCAAACATCGCCGAAACTCCGCCACGGCCAAGAAGAAACTGATGCTTTTTCATGGCCTCATTGACGCTCTCAGGAGATTCAAAATAAATATCGCCAGAACTTTCCAGCTTTTCTAAAAACCGACTCTCTTTTGGGCTCGTAAAACGCACGGCCTGCTGAATGAGATCATCAAGCTTAAAAGGTTTATTCATCAGGGCCTCGGCTCCTTTATCAAAGGCATCTTCAACCGTAATATCGGCAAAGCCTGTGATTAAAATCACCGGAGGATGTTCTACATCTTTACGCTTGAGGTTCTCCAAAAGATCAATGCCAGTTCCACCTGGCATACGGATGTCGGAGACAATCAGATCAAACTTATTTTCCTGGAAGAGCTTTTGAGCAACAGTGATGTTCTCGGCCTGAAAGACCTTCGCACCCATGAAATCAAATTCCGAAGCGACGATGTCACGGAGATCGTTCTCGTCATCGACGACGAGGATAGTTTTGTTCAATAGTAAGTTTTCATCCATATTGTATTCTAGCTCAAAATGAGATTCTTTGACTCTGACCTTTAGGGACTTAAGGTAGAATTTAGGTTATCTTCCAGTATTCTTGATTATGCTTGAAAGCGGAGGACCAATGTTACCATTACTACTTTTATTGCCTATTTTTCTCTATGCTGCCACCCCTCAGGAAATATCCGAGGCCAAGAAGTCCATTCAATCCCTCATTCGCCCTCTACTTCCAGGGAGCGACAAAAAAGTTTCCAAGGAGATGGGGAATTTTCAAGTCGATAAGTGTGAAAAACAAAAAATCGACTGGATGGATGTTTTGCTTATGAAATCAAGACCTACTCTGGTCTACAAATTTAAAGATGGATGCGACATTCAAGGTTCTATCGAGCCAAAAATTTTTCAAAGCTTTCCCGCGGCGCTAGAGTTGCGCCACATGGAATCCTATGACCATATCCAAACTCAGAATAAAGTCACTGCCAGCTTTGAAACAAGACCCCTCATGAATCTGGAAATGCGTGAAGGAAAACTGAAAGGGAAAAAGGGAATCGTAAAATTTGAAGCCGACTATGCAGTGAGAATTAATCCAGCAGATAAAAAGAATATCGTGAGTGAAAATAAGGGTGGAGAAATTAGGATCAGTGAGATTTACGGAGAAAAAGTTTCAATAAAAGAAACCATCAAGATCGAATAAAGACCAAGAAGAAGAGCAATATAAAGAAGGGGCCATTTTGACCCCTTTACACCTGTGTTATCTAAATTCACGAACATTTCTCACTGTCTTGATTTCAGACTTGTGACATTGGGGACATTCTGTCTCCGCTTTCACGACATCAGACTGGAAACTAAAAAAGACAACCATCGCTACTAAAATTAGGATTTTCATCGAAACCTCCTCTGAAAATGCCTATGTGAAACTAATCAAATCATCTCACATAGAATCGAGAAGGTGAATGAGATAATGATTTTCAGGTGACAAAATCTGACAATTTCCAACATTCTTATGAAAGGTTTTTAACTCTTCTTACAATCAGATTTAACGAAAATAATAACGCGCTCCTATTAAAATATTGAGATCAATTCCCGTGCGAGAAATGAAATCTATAACCGGAGCAATCTCTGCGAACATATCTGAAGAGTTATTAGGCGCCATGTAGGCAACACCAACTGGAACGCGAAGACCAATTTGAATATCATCAGCGAATTTTATTCTTCCACCAAGACCGCAGTAAACATCAAGAGGATGAGAATCATTCATCACTAAGGCACCGATCGAATGCAGGAGAAAATCTGAATGCAGGGTTAGATTCGTTGCACTTCCGAGTGAAAAACCAACGCCAGCATCTACCGCCTTGGCCTCACCCAGCCAATATTTTCCTGAAAGTCCGGTTGGATTACCAAGCATGGCACCGACTCCAATATCTCCTTCGGCGGCGAAGGCACAGGCTGAAATAAACAAGAAAATGACCAAGAAAATTTTCATGAAAGACCTCATAAGATATTGATTTTCATCAATATTAAGAGGAGAGACTCAAGCTTGTCAAACCCTCCATCATGAATATTTTACGCTTTGCGACAAATCAATCTGAAACTTTGTTATAAAGGGCCCATGAAAATTATCCTTTTACTCATGGCCTTTAGTTTCATTCCGCGTGCGGGGTCTTCGATCAACCCTGACCGTATAGTGGAACCCTTTCTTCGAATTTTCCAGGGAAAGGTACTGGCGGATGGAAGTGTGAAAGTGCCTACAACGAGTTGGGATAAACAGGGAAACCTCTCTTTGGGTGGACCTTCGAAAATTTTAGAGAAAGAAAAATTTGATTCTCTTCATGCTCTCGCAAAACCTGTTTTTAGAATGGAGCCTTCGGCCGGTCCTGGAGAAGAGCCGCGAAAGGGAACGGCCTTTCATATCGGGCATAATCTTGTCCTCACTAACCAGCACGTTCTTGATCCGGAAAGAAAAAATACGACTCAGTGTAAGGATTTTCGTATCCTCGACAACGACGGAAAGGCATTTGATTGTGAGAAGGTCATTTTCTGTAACAACCAACATGATATTTGTTTGATTAAAATGGCACCGAAGAAACCTTGCTTTCTTCTTTGCGGAAAAATCACTCATGAAGTGACCGAAAGTGGTGCTGTTAAAATGCGAGCGACCTACGCGCCCGCAGGAAATCCAGATGATAATATTCTCACTGCGATCGGAAACAGTATGGGTCTTGGGATTCATGTTTCTCAAGGTAAGGGAGTTCTCCTTGCGCCCAACCACAATGAAAGTGTGGCCTGGTTCTATGCTCCAGTGACTAAAGGGAACTCTGGTGGGCCCTTGTTGGATTCAGATGGCCTCATGGTTGGACTTATTAAGCAGCAAAGTGCTGTCGCAAAAGACATCGTTAATCCTGTGGGTAACACCACCTATAACGTCGCCCTTAGGGTAGAGACTGTTGTGCGACTTTGTCGGGAAGCTCTGGCATCGGATCGTGAAACCCTTGAGCAATTCAATGAGTCTGTGGTTGAATAAGGGATGCATCTTAGGAACATTCTTTTTTTCATCTCTATTACGATCATAGGCCTGTGCCTATCAATGTACTTTCAATCTGAGACCAGTGTTCGTTCCATGAATTGGGACGAGTACAAGAGCCTCCAATACAATGAAGACCGCTCTCATTCCCTCACCGAATTTGACCAGAAAATCTCTCCCTCAAAACTTGAAGACCTGATCCAAGAAGTGGCTGCAAAGAATCACATGGCCGGAGAGAAAACGCGGGTGATGGAAATTGGCATGGGAAATGGCCGGGTGCTGATGGAGCTCAAAAAATTATTTCCTGAAGTCGAGTTCTACGGCATTAATAAAGAAAAGAGTCATACGTTTTATCGCCGAGAGAGTTTTGTTCTGACGGCTTTGAAGTTCGAGATCTTTAACAAGACAGAAATTGAAGGAATCGATTTACCGTATGTAGTTTTTCAAGACTTAGACTTTGGTCAACTGATTCCATACGAGGAGAAAAAGTTCGATGTCGTTTTTTCGCAAAACACCTTAAAGCACATCAAGTATAAGTTTGAACTTCTTAGCGAAATTATGCGGGTCCTGAAACCAGGTGGGGTTTCTTTTCACACGGATCTCACTCCAGTGAATATTTATGTGAAGGGTGTCGTGGTCGACATGCGAGATGCTTTTGCGCTGATAAGAAAAAAAGGGATCGACCTGTCTCTCTTAGAGGGTGGATCTGCTTTAAAGTTTAAAAAGAAAACAGAGAACGTGATTTTCCCCCTCTCTCCTCACCAAGCTCTCCCTGAAAATATTGAGACCCTCTCTCAGGAACTTCGTCGCCCTGAGATGGGTTACAATTTGAATCCTTAGTCTTCTTTCACTGGCCAAGTCTGCATCTTTCTAAAAAGAACTCCGGTTCCGAATAAGAGAATTCCGGTGAAGATCAGACTTCCGATGCGGACTGATGTAGGAGCTCCAGATCCGTCGTAGATGAGGGCTTTTCCGGAAGCAAAAAAGAGAACAACGAGAGATGAAGTAACGAGATTTCGATCTTGCCGTTTGTAACCCAAGCCTAAGATAAAGGCAGCATAGAGGGCCCAGGCAACTGAGACTGCAAGAGAGCCATATTCATAGCAAATGCGGTAAAGAGCGAGGACGGCCAGAACATGCACGAGTGAAAGATAGCTTTTCTCACGGGCCTGAGTGAGTTTGCCGACAGAGAGATAATAAAAAAGACCAAGGCCCAAGGTCACTATCGCAACGATCGATGCATCCCTATTTGTCGACTGAACAAGTTCAACCAGTAGATTCAAGAATTCAATTCCCCCAATCACAAAACCAAGAATTCGAAAGGCCATGCTAACTCTCGGAAAATCTTTTTTCTGCTCCGAAATGTAATTCAAGAGAATAAATAACGGAAGAAGCCAAGGTTTAGCCGAACCCGGAAGTAATTGGAGATACCCCGCTTGGAAAATCACAAGGGCGAAAAAAGCGTAAACCATGCTTTTACTGGCTTCCGCGTCCATATTTTGAAGACGCTTTTTAATACTCTCATAGGCGAGAAGAAAACTAAGCGCCATTCCCAAACCGATCCATGGCGCAAGAGAAGGAGATAAGACGTTGATGAAAAAATACATAATCCCGTAATAGAAACAAAGTGCAGGAAAATAACTCCAGGTCTCGGCCTTCGTGAGAGTGACTTTGTTTTTGATAGAATAAAATGCGACTCCCCAAGTAAAAATCACGAACTGAAGAGTCAGAATAACCAGGCCCAACAAAACATTCTCTTTATTCGTTTCACCCATCGTGAGGAAAGTAAAAACGCCGAGACCATGATAAGTCGCCACGAGGTTCACAGTCCGAGAGCGGAAGTGGGTTGAAAACCAAGAGAAGACTGAAGCCCAGAGAAGAAAAAATCCTGTGAGAAAATAGTAACCCATGTTGTTGTGATTAAGCAGAACAACACTCAGATAAGTACCAACCACTGAAACGATCGGAAAAATTTCAGACTCGTGATACTTAAACATCGAGAGACCAAGGATGGTCGCGATCATCCCGAAGATGAGAGAGGTATCTTGAGAGCAGAGGTTAAAATACAAACTTGATGAATAGGCCGCGATAAAAAAAACAACGAGGCCAGAGGCAGAAAGATAAGATCGATAGAGCTTATCGACAAAGGGTAGATACCTGCCAGCAGCACTGAGGCCCGCACCGAATAAAACCAGAAGGCCCCACTGCCTCTCTAAGGTGAGCCAACCGCTATCGACGGCCAGTTTTACGATAAAGGTCGCCGCTAGGACAAAACAGATCACTGAGACCACCGCAAGAAGTTTACTCATGCCTAGAGCGCTGTCTCTTTTAGGAGGGGCCATTTTTGTTTCGGGAGGAACAGAAATTCTCATCTTAGGAGGAGAGGCTTGAGGTTCAGGTGCGGCCTCTCTACCCTCAAGTCGTGATAGACGAAGTCCCAGGGCACGCAGGGCCTCTTCCAGTTCGCGGATTCTCTCTTCCATAAGTCATTCCTCTTTAAGGTTTAACTTATTTTAACGAGAAAACGATAAAATTCCATCTTTCATTTAAGTTTTAAATTTCCGAACCCGAAGAGATGTTATGAAAATGATTGCTCTTTTTCTGGCCCTTGCTCTCTTTAGCGTTACTCAGGTTATGAAACCAGTAGACGGGTCAAGGCTTCCTGCCAGTCCAACTCACAAACGATAAATATTTTCGATCTTTCTGGTGGGTGGATGCTTCGTCATCTCATCAAAGGCTTTTTCAATTGAAAAATTCGAGTCCAAATTGAAAGTCTCTTGTGAGTAGTGGAAAGGAATTCTGACGCCGATCGAGTCGTGCTTTTTCCCGGCCAGAAAATAAGTGATAAATGATCCCGCTAAGCTTGTCATGAGCGGGGATTTTACATCGAGTTTTTTTTTGCTTTTTTCAACCTGTACTTGATCGATAAAGGGCTTGAAATACCCTTCTAGATTTTTGTCGTGGGATTCACCTTCAAAATAAAGATCCATGTGACCTGTTTTAATCTTAACCGGCATCTTATCCTTTAGGAGATCATTGAGCTGAGTCAGATCAAAATTTTTCATAATCAGATTGATATCCCAGCTCATAGGGCGAATATTGGGATCGAACTCCCCTCTTACATTTAAGTGAGCAAGTTTTGATTCAGAGTGGAAATCATAGTCGGCAAGAGAGTCGGGTGAGAAATGAGCAAAACTTCCAGAAACTGGAATTGAGATTTTTTTTCCAGGCTCAATCTCAAGCTTAAGCGTTGCATCTTTAACAATAACCTTTCCAATGTTCACGGTATGAGGTCGCTTGTATTTCGGGTGAAGGTAAGCCGCTCTGACTGCGGGGGTGATGGTCATAACCCAATTTTTAATCTCCCATTCTTGGTAGGAAAAGTGTTTCAGCACTGAGCGCACGATATCTACTTTCATGACGATCGCATCAGCAGTCATAAATGTTTCCGGTGCAGTTCGCAAAGTGAGAGCGGGTTTATGCAAGGTGAAGGTGGCGGTCATGAGCGAGAGCGAAAGATCTTCAGCGTGAAGCCTATAAACTGAGTTCATGGTCTGCCCTTTCTCGTTGATCTTTTTAAGAACAAACGATGGTAGAGCGATTCGGACGGCGGATAAAATAAGGAGAGTCGAGATGATAAAAATCTTCATCGGACAATTTTAAGGTAATCGAGACGAAAGTCACCTTGAGCTTAGAATAAGAAAGGGCCCCTTTCGGGGCCCTTTTGTTAGCTTTTTAAGAACCGCAGCTCACACAATCTTCCGGATTATCAAGCGAGCACATCATGGCCGCTGCCTGGTCTGCCGTTGAAGGCATCGCATTGGCTGCAGTTTCCTTGATCGTGAACTTGATCGCATCAACGGCCGGACGTGTACGGAGGTAGTACATCCCCGTCTTAAGTCCAAGCTTCCAAGCAGCAAAGTGCAAGCTTGAAAGTTTCCCGAAGTTTGTATCTTCCATGTGGATGTTGAGTGATTGAGATTGATCGATGAAAGCTCCGCGGTCAGCGGCCATTTCAAGAATCGATTTCTGCTTAATTTCCCAAACAGTCTTGTAGAGCTCTTTCATTTCAGCAGGGATCTCTGGAATGTATTGAACCGATCCATTGTGAGCGATGATCCGGTCTTTCATTTCTTCATTCCAGAGCCCGAGCTGAATAAGGTCTCTGACGAGATGCTTGTTCACCACTGCGAACTCTCCAGAGAGAACTCGGCGAGTATAGATGTTAGAAGTAATCGGCTCGATACACTCGTTGTTACCGAGGATCTGAGACGTTGAAGCTGTTGGCATAGGGGCCATCAAAAGTGAGTTACGAACGCCGTAAGTTTTGATCTTACCGCGAAGAGAAGTCCAGTCCCAACGATCCGTCATGCGCGCTTCCCACATATCCGGCTGCAAGATTCCCTGAGAAACCGGAGAGCCAGCGTAAGATTCGTAGTGGCCATGCTCTTTTGCTAAATCAGCAGAAGCTGAGATCGCTGCAAAATAGAGAGTCTCAAAGATTTCTTTGTTTGCCTGACGAGCACCAGTCGATTCAAAAGGCATGCGCATCTTGAAGAAGGCGTCTGCCAGGCCTTGAACGCCAATTCCGATGGGACGGTTCTTCATGTTTGAGTAACGAGCTTCTTCTACTGGGTAGTAGTTAAGGTCGATGATGCGGTTAAGGTTACGAGTCACTTGATAAGTGACGTCGTAGAGTTTTTTGTGATCAAACTTCCCGTCTTTCACAAACATGGGAAGGGCGATTGAAGCTAAGTTACAAACCGCCACTTCTTTATCCGAAGTGTACTGAATGATTTCAGTGCAAAGGTTTGAAGACTTGATTGTTCCAAGGTTTTTCTGGTTTGATTTTTCGTTCGCGGCATCTTTGTAGAGCATGAACGGAGAACCAGTTTCAATTTGTGAGTTAATGATCTTGAACCAAAGGTCACGTGCCTTAATTGTTTTAAGACCACGGCCTTCTTTTTCGTATTTCTCGTAGAGAGCTTCGAACTCTTTTCCGTGACATTCAGAAAGACCCGGTGACTTGTTTGGACACATCAGTGTCCAGTCCTGATCGGCCTCTACTCTTCTCATGAACAAATCGTTGATCCACAGAGCGTAGAAAAGATCGCGGGCGCGCATTTCTTCTTTACCGTGGTTCTTTTTCATCTCAAGAAAGTCTTCCATATCTGCGTGCCAAGGCTCGAGATAAATCGCAAAAGCACCTTTACGTTTCCCGCCGCCCTGATCGACGTAGCGGGCGGTATCGTTGAACACGCGAAGCATAGGAACAATCCCGTTCGAAGTTCCGTTTGTTCCCTTAATGAATGAACCTTTAGCGCGGATGTTATGGATCGCGAGCCCTATTCCACCAGCTGATTGAGAGATGAGAGCTGACTGCTTCAAGGTCTCGTAGATGCCTTCGATCGAATCGTCCTTCATCGTGAGGAGAAAACAAGACGACATTTGTGCCTTGTTCGTTCCAGCGTTGAAAAGAGTCGGACTTGCGTGAGTAAACCAGCCCTCAGAGATGAGGTGGTAGGTCTTCATCGCTTCTTCGATATTGTCTGGCTGAACTCCGAGAGCAACTCTCATAAAGAGGTGCTGAGGACGCTCAACAATTTTTCCGTTCACTTTTAAGAGGTATGACTTCTCAAGAGTTTTAAATCCGAAGTAATCAAATTCAAAATCGCGAGAGTAAGCAATCTCAGTAGAGATTCTATCTTTGTACTCGCGAACGTAGTTGTAGAAATTTTCGGCCACGAGAGGTTGCTTCTCGCCGGTGAACTCGTTTTTAAAGTTCCAAAGCTTATCCACTGTTTCCATGAAGGAATCAGAAGTCTGGCGGTGAAGATTGGCCACTGCGATTCGTCCCGCGAGACGAGCGTAGTCCGGATGAACTGACGTCATATAGGCAGAAACTTCTGCTGATAAGTTATCGAGTTCTTCGGTGGTGATGCCGTCGAAGAGGCCATTGATCGTACGTTTTGCGATCTGCATGGCATCCACGTTATCGAGCCCATAAGTGAGCTGCGAAATACGGTGAGTGATTTTATCAAATTGAACCGGTTCTTTCTTCTTTGATCTGGTCATGACAAACATAAGGTCTCCTTAAAAATCCATATCTGTTGAGAAGTTAAACTGTGAACCCGCAGAGCCACCTTTGGTTGAGTCCATGACTCCGGCCTTTTGGTATTCAGCAACTTTCTTCTCGAAAAAGTTTGTTTTCCCCTGCATCGAGATGAGCTCCATCCAGTCGAAAGGGTTTTTTGCGTTGTAGAGATTTGAGTAGCCGAGCTGTCTCATAAGACGGTCAGCACAGAACTTGATGTACTCTTTCATCATCTCTGCGTTCATTCCGATCAAAGAGACCGGAAGAGCGTCAGTGATGAACTCGAGTTCAAATTCTACCGCTTCCGTGATGAGGTCACGGATGCGGGACTCAGACGGCTTGTTATTGATGTAGTCTTTATAGAGCATACAAGCAAAATCTGTGTGAAGACCTTCATCACGACTGATGAGCTCGTTAGAGAAAGTGAGCCCTGGCATCAGTCCGCGCTTCTTCAACCAGAAGATTGAACAGAAAGCTCCTGAGAAGAAAATCCCTTCGATCGCTGCAAAAGCCACCAAGCGTTCAGCGAAGGATTCGTTTCCGTTGATCCACTTCATCGCCCAATCAGCTTTCTTCTTGATGCAAGGGATGGTTTCAATCGCCTTGAAGAGCTTTTCTTTTTGAGCAGCGTCTTTGATATAGGTGTCGATCAAAAGGCCGTAGGTCTCAGCGTGGATGTTTTCCATGGCTATCTGAAAGCCGTAGAAGGCACGGGCCTCAGGAATCTGAACATCGTTATAAAAACGAAGGGCCAGGTTCTCATTAACGATCCCGTCCGAAGCCGAGAAGAACGCCAGGATGTGTGAAATAAAGTGACGTTCCTGATCGTTTAAGGATTCCCAATCATTTAAGTCGGAATAAAGGTCGATTTCTTCAGCGGTCCAGAAACTGGCCATCGCTTTTTTATACATTGACCAAATATCGTTGTGCTTAATAGGAAATAAAACAAAACGATCTGTTGATTGTGTAAGTAGTGGCTCCATGCTCATATTCCCAGCTCCTTCTTCATGATGTGTGTGGGTGTGTATTTGTGTTCTTAAAATAAGCGTAGTGGTTGATCTGACATTTGAAAAGAGAAAAAACTAGATATAGTGGTGTCGACATTTTTTTGACGGTTTAAACCACTAGAAGTGGTAAATGCCCGATAAAATTAATCGAGGAAAAAGCATGAAATACAACAAATTCTTACATGTAATCGCGCGCTATTTATGTCCGCTTTACATCTGATTTTTCCCAT
>JBBQGK010000108.1:0-10724 GCA_038322885.1 Bacteriovoracales bacterium
GGTGGAAACTGAGTTTTCTTAACTTTAACAAGGAGCTCAGGGTTCACGTCGCCGTATGCTTCTTGAGCTTTTACTTCAATTTTCTTCTTGTCGCCAACTTTAAGTGTGAGGACTTCTTTTTCCAAACCAGGAATGATTTGCTGACTGCCTTCTAAAAAATAAAGAGGTTCGTCCCCGATCGAAGAATCCAGAACCTTTCCGGCCTTGTCAGTGAGAGTGTAATGGAAGCCGATAACTCTTTTCATAGATACTCCATTTATGTCCGCACTTTCCGGACGATTGATAAGCATAATTCTTTGTTTTGCGACATAGTTTCTATCTCTGAAGCGCTCAGTTTGGCAAACACTGCGCTCACTTTATCAAACGCACCTTTTTCAGTGTTAAAACGCTCAGATAAAGTTAACGGAACCTGGAAAGTACTCTGAAATTCAGTCCAAAATTTTTCCTCTACAGCGGCCAGCGCAATATAATGGCCATCTTTTGTGCGATACAACGAATAACAAGGGTAGGCCCCGTTGTGCAGAAACCTTGTTTTTTTTTGATCCCGAATGGATTTCGACCAAAAAGGGGAGAAAATTTTCTCGGCCGTGTCGTGAAGATAGCTCGTCGTTTTTACCAGCCCGCCGTGTCGCGAACTCGCAATAATGTTGGCAAGTATTTCCGTTGCGACCTGTTGCCCGAAGGCAATACCGGCCACTGGCATGAAAGGTGGATCCACGACATCTTTTGTTTCGTGATCGACATGAAGAGAAAGAAATCCACTCATCGCGAGTGCATTGAGGTCATGCATCGCTTTATTTTGGGTTGAGGATGCTTCAAGTTCAACGACGGCTAAAGCTTTACCCAAATTCTTCAAAGAATCATCATCAAGTCCTAAAGTTATTTTTAGCTTAGGCGACAATGACAACAAGATCCCATCTGCGGATTTAAGAATTTCCCGAATCTCAGCTTTGATCTTCGGGGATTTAAAATCAAGCCTGAGGATTTTTTTTTGCTTGTTGAGCTCCTCATACCAATTTTCAAAGCTCTTATCGAACTCAGAAAACATACCTGAAAGAAAAGGATCTTTATGTGTCTGATCCTCAACCTTAATCACCTCGGCCCCCAGATCGGCCAATATTTTTCCAGCAAGTGGCCCGGGCAATCGGTGAGTCAGGTCGATGATCTTGAGACCTTTAAGCATCCGGGTTTTCCTTGTTCATGAAAATCGCCTTGAATGCTTCCAGACCTTTGCCTTGAACTTCACATGCCTCTTTATTGCATATTTGGTAGCTCTCTTGATCACGCTGATGATAGTCCATCACAAATCTTGAGAAGAAATGGCTGCGCATTTCAAGAAACTCCGGATTCTCGATCCATTTCAAGGGAACTTCAATTTTGCGGAAAATTCCTAGTGGGTAGGTGAATGCGCGAAGTCCTTCTCCATGGCCCAGCGGATTTGTCAGTGCGAGTTGAATCATGTCTTGGTATTTTTCACCAAAAATAATGTCTGGTGACCACTCTGTTTTAAAAACGGATAAACGGTTTAGAACATTTAACATCGTCATCGCTGAAGAACGGTAAGATTGATCATACAGAGGTGCCGGAAGAGTCTCTATTCCAGCTGTTCCTTTTTCAAAAGATGTTGAATAAAAAGTGTGATCCTTCAACATATTTGTCAAAACAAACTCAGTGGTATCGAGGGCATTAGTTTTAAAGATTTCATTTCCTGTGATCTCATAAAGACGAAGATTCGCTTCTGTGAAATTCGCATAATCCTCTAAATAGAGGGCCTGGTCGGCGAGTGTGTTTGTATGTTTAAGAATGTGTCTGCCTTGAAAGTCCTGTGCCAGGAATTGAGTCATGCAACCTTCAATAGTTTGCTGAACGATTTCTAAAGCACCGTTTCGAATAACTTCAATCGGACAGTATTGAACGACATCACACAACGACGAAAGCATCATGAAGTTCAGTCCACTAATTCCTTTTCGATCAGTCGCTGGAGGCATGCGCATTTTTCTTTGGTTGAGAAGCCTACGTCTGATGTCTCGGATTTCCTGCCAACCATCTTGTGAATAGATTTCTGTCTTGAAACCAGGATTTAATGAAAGAACATTAAGGCCATGTTCGAAATTGCCTTTGTCGGTGATATTGAAAACTTCGAGGAAGTAAGGAATTTTCTCTTTCTGCTCGTCAGTTGCTTCTTCAAAACTCGCTTCAAATTCTTCTTTTGAAAAAGTAAAATAGAGGCCTTCAGTTCCTTCCGAATCTGCATCTTGAGCACTGAAAAAATATCCATCATCAGAAATCATTTCGGTTTTTAAATAATCAAGCGTCTGGAGAATGCCATCAAATATTAATGGTGATGGATAGAACTGAGAAAGTTTCGGCAAAAGCTTCAGAAGCCCGGCCTGATCATAAAGCATCTTCTCAAAATGCGGGACAAGAAATTTATCATCGGTCGAATATCGATGAATGCCACCTTTGGCATGATCATACATTCCTCCCATCATCATCCGCTCGATACTCTCAACAATGTGCTGGCCTTGCTCTTTGGGAATCATTCCTTCAAGAACTTGTTCACAGGCCCATTCATAGAAAGCAAAATGCGGAAACTTCGGCGCCTGCCCGTAGCCGCCATTTTTTTCATCGGCATAATTTTTAAGTGCATTTAGGATCGCTGAAGGCGGTGGGAAATGACCTTTGAATTCAACTCTCTTTTCTAGCACCGGAGTCTTCCGGAGTTCGGTCATCAATGTATCCGCACTCGCGTCCACTGCCTGGGGATCTTTTGTACATAAATCGAAAATGTGATTCAACACTTCGATAAAGCTTGGCATACCTTCTTTGGCGACTTTCGGAAAATAGGTTCCCGCAAAGAAAGGCTTACCTTGTGGAGTGAGAAAAACTGTAAGGGGCCAGCCACCTCGACCCGTCATGATCGAACACGCCGACTGATAGTAATGATCGAGATCAGGATATTCTTCGCGATCGATTTTAATCGACACGAATTTATCGTTTAATATATTTGCCGTTGCTTGATCCTCAAATGATTCGTGGGCCATGACATGGCACCAGTGACAAGAAGAGTAGCCAATCGATAAAAAGATAAGCTTATTTTCTTTAGCCGCAATCTTGAGGGGTTCCACTCCATAGGCCTGCCAGTGGATAGGATTTTCAGCATGTTGCTTGAGATAAAGTGACTTCTCTGCAGCTAACTTATTTTCACTCATAAAACCTCGGAATTTGGTGAGGGGAATCAGGGTGCTAAAATAGCAGTACTGATCTTCAATGGTTTACCCGGGTTTGGTCAAGGTAATTTGCTTTTTAAACGGCCGCAGGATATAAGCGAGGGAGTATGGAATCTACGACCGGAAGTGCGCCCGTCCTTGTGACGATCGCCACCACGGATGTTGAGAAGACCTCCAAATCTTTTTGGAGTCAGCTTTTCACAACCTACAAAATTCCTCTCATCTCAGTTGTGCTATTCGGTTCAGTATCTTTGCGTGCTCTCTACCCAGAAACATTCCACTTCGGATTTAAACGCCAAAAGACCTATCGTTTCAAGAGCGATAGCCTTGGCTTCTTTATTGGTGACATGAGCTTCTTCTCGGATGCTTCTTATGATGAAGCCGAGGATCGAATCGTTGAGTTGTTTCCGGATAAGATGCAAAAAAAAGTTAAAAAGGTTATCAGACCAGTTCTTGTACTTTGTGAAAAACATCAGTTAGATCCTTTCTGGGTCCTCTCAGTACTCTGGACGGAAAGTCATTTTAAGCACGAATCAAAATCTAAGAAAGGTGCTCGTGGTCTCATGCAAATGATGCCGCAAACATACATGGAAACTCTTGCTACAATGAAGAAACAAGGCATTTTCCTCGAGTCAGATCGTGGAGAGGATTACTTGCGTTATCATTATGGACAGGTCTTTTATGATCTTGGATATTCTGGGCTCGTTTCAAAACTTCGTAATCTTGAAGTCGGAATATTTTATATGAAAGGTCTTCTTGGTGACTTTAACGAAAACCATTATTATGCAACAGTGGCATACAACATGGGTCCATTTTGGACCAAGAGTCAGCTTCGTAATAATTTACCGGTAGGTAAAGATAATCATTACCTCAATAAAGTTTTAAAAGCGTATTATCACATCACTCGAACCCTGAGCCAGAATTCCAATGTCACATTCATCCCGCGAATCTAACCTCGAGCAACTTAGGGAAGTATTGGCCCAAGCAAATTCAGAATTGTTCCTCCTTTTGTCGGAGAGACGAAAGATTTGTGTCAGAGTTCAAGAATTTAAAAATCCTCGCCAAGGTTATTCCCACTACGACCCACAGCGGGAGAAACTCGTCTTTGATCGTTTCCTAACTGAGTTGAAATCACTTTCATTAAGAGAACTTCTTGCCTTTTCACTTGTGATGGAAGATCAGGCACAGGCCTTTGCACCTGGCTCTTATCCTTCATGGTCCATGAAGTCTCACTTAAGAGAAGCGAGTTACGAAGTCTTCGAGATGATCAATCCATTAATTTTAAAACTCGCTCATCCTGAGATTTTTTCTCGCCTTAAGTTAAGCTCTGAATTCGATTTTTTAAAACAGTTCTGATTGCCTTAATCAGTTCAAATACTTATCATCCTCATCTATGAAAAAAGATCAAGTGATAGCTCTCGACGGGCCGTCGGGTAGTGGAAAATCTACTGTTGCTAAAAATATTGCGGCACAATTAAATCTTATCTATATCGATACTGGGGCGATGTTTAGAGCAACAGCCTTTGCCCTTCAACACACAGGCATCGACTTCACCAAGAAAGAATTAACTACCGAAGAAAATGAAAAAATTAAGAGCTTCTTTCATGATCACCGCTTCCAATTTGCTCCTGAACCAGGGGTCTTGATTCTTCTCGATAATCTCAATTTGACGGATGTCATCCGAGAGCACCACGTTTCTAAGCTCGCCTCTCAAGTCTCAAAGTTTAAGGTGGTGAGAGATTTTCTCGCTGACTGGCAAAGAGACATCGTTAAAGATCGTCCGGCCATTCTGGACGGTAGAGATATTGGTACTGTTATTTTTCCAAACGCAATTCTAAAAGTTTTCCTTACTGCTTCGCCTAAGGAGAGGGCGCATCGAAGGCTTGAAGAGCTTAAAGAACGAGGGCAGGTTGATTTAGATTATGAGATGATTTTAAAAGATATTATGGACCGAGACTATGAAGATATGAATCGTACCATTGCTCCTTTAAAAAAAGCGCAAGATGGTATCGAACTCGATTCCACCGGCAAAGACATTCCCCAAATAGTAGAAGAGATAATACAGCTGTGGCACAAGAGGTCCCTATGATTTTAACTCAAGAAAAATTTCAGTCGATTGTTTCTCAATTTAATAAAATCAAACCAATCCTCGTCGTTGGAGATCTTGGTATTGATAAATATACATTTGGAGAGGTCAGAAGAATATCCCCCGAAGCGCCCGTTCCGGTTCTTGAAGTAAGTAAGGAATGGAATAAGTTGGGCCTTGCTGCCAACGTGACTGATAACCTCAATAGCCTCGGAGTAGCATCAACTCTTTGTGGAGTCATTGGTGATGACCCCCGTGCGAGTTTGGTTGAAAATTTACTCGAAGAAAAAAGTTTAAAAACTTGGGGACTTGTACGAGATCCTTCTCGTCATACAACTTATAAAGAGCGAGTCACGACCGCGACCCAGCAGATTTGCAGAGTTGATTACGAAACTAAAGATTCCATTTCTGACGAAGTTTCAAAACGTATTTCAACTCGCATCCAGGAGTTCTCAGAGAGCCACTCAGGAGTCATCATAGAAGATTATGGAAAAGGTTTATTCTCTGAGACTCTTTGCCAAAAGATCATAAAAGATTACCAAGAAAAAAATCTCATGATCGGGGTCGATCCCTCTCGATCAACTCCTCCACTTTGGTATAAAGGCGCAACTCTGCTAAAGCCAAATCGTCTTGAGTCTTACATGATGGTGGAGGCCCTTGGGTATTTCAAGGAACGCAAACTTGAAACGATCGCAGAAATTTTGATCGACAAGCTCCAATTAGAAAAAATCATTATCACTCTTGGTGCTGATGGTATGGCGATGATTGATACAAAAATTGATAAGAAACTAAAAATTATTCCTACTGCGGCCAATGAAGTGTTTGATGTCTCAGGGGCAGGGGACACCGCCATAGCCGCTATCGCTTCATCACTTTTAAGCGGAGCAACTTTGGAAGAGGCAGCTTGGGTCGGTAACTGTGCTGCCGGTGTTGTCGTCAGAAAGCGCGGAACTGCCCTCTGTACGATGGAAGAACTCAAAGATTATTTTCAAAATATCCTAAAGATGATGAAGTAATGTTAAGTCCGCCCCCCGTTTCACAAGGTCTGCTCTTCGGAAGTTTTCTTTATAATACGAATTTATTTTCTGAAGAGGCCCTACGAAAAGAATGGGATGCGTTTTATGGGCCATCTTTTTATTTTAATCCCCAGCACAATCCTCTTGCTAAATATTATTCAACCGAAATGGGTAACCAAGAAAATCTGAAACGATTTTTTGCTCTCACCTCTGCACCTTTCGATCGACAAGAATTACTAAAGTCCAAGTTACAAGCTCTCAAATGGGAAGAAAATTGGTCTGTTCAAAGTAAGCGCATGGTAAACGTGGATACTGGCATGCTTACTCTTGAAAATTTTATTCTCGCTACAACCAAAAATTATTCTCACCGTATTTTTATCGGTTCAAATATTTTCGCCGACCTAACCTATCAGTTTCAGCTAGGTAAGTTTCAACTTCTACCTTGGACTTACCCCGACTATCACGACGATGCTAAAATTGAGTTCTTCACTTGGGGGAGGGCGCACCTTCACAACTTGCTGACCCACGGCAAAAGCTAAGAGTTTCAATCTTTTCAATTGATAGCACCGTTGATACCCTTATCCTGCAAATAATCCAAAGGACATATCATGCAGTTAGAATCACTTCTCAGTGAATTCAATAAAGAATTGGCAGGCGTTCAAAAGATCGCAGATCTTCTGAACCTTAAGTCCAAATATATTGGCAAACAAGGCCCTCTCTCTGATTTGATGAAAAATATCAAAGACGCTTCTCCTGAAGAAAAAAAGCGCATTGGCTCAGTTGCCAATGAATTCAAAACGGCCGTGGAAAGTATCGTCGCACAAAAGATGGTTGAGCTCGAGCTTGCAGAAATTAATGCTTCATTGGATAAAGAAAAAGCCGATATTTCACTCACGGATTCAGTCCTTGAAAAAGGACTTCAGGCCGGAGGCATGCATCCGGTCACCATCATCCAGCAAGAAATTGAAGACATTTTTATCTCCATGGGATTTGAAGTCCTTGATGGCCCTCATATCGAAGATGAGTTTCACAATTTCGAGGCCCTCAATATACCTGCGACACATCCGGCCCGCGACATGCAAGATACTTTCTGGTTTGCTGATAAGAAGCATCTCCTCCGTACCCACACCTCAACGATTCAGGTTCGTGGGATGAAAGAAAGAAAACCCCCATTCCGTTTTGTGGGTCCTGGTAAAGTCTTCCGTTGCGAGCGTACAGATGCCTCACACGAAATGGTTTTTCACCAGCTCGAAGGCATGATGGTCGGCGAGAACGTTTCAGTTGGAAACCTGATTTATTTCATGAAAACTCTTCTCTCCGAAATTTTCAAAAAGACCGTCGAAGTACGCCTTCGCCCGGGATTTTTTCCATTCGTAGAACCTGGTTTCGAACTTGATATCCAGTGCCTCATTTGCGGTGGCAAAGGCTGCTCAGTTTGCAAACATGTGGGCTGGGTTGAACTTCTTCCATGCGGAATGGTCCATCCAAATGTTCTGAAGGCCGGCGGAATCGATCCTGAAAAATACAACGGTTTTGCTTTCGGTCTCGGACTCGATCGCCTCGTGATGATGAGGTATGGAATCGATGACATTCGTCATCTTCACTCAGCTGATCTTCGTTTTAACTCTCAATTCAAAACATTTTAGGACTATATATGCTTATCTCTCTTAGCTGGATTAAAGATTTTGTTGAATTGCCGGACCTTCCACCAAAGGTCTTGAGCTCAATGTTTACGCTTGCAACGGCCGAAGTAGAAGACGTCATCACTAAAGGCGACGCTTTAAAACCAATCCTGTGTGTAGAAATTAAATCTCTTCGCCCACACCCTGAATCGGACAAATTAAATCTTGTGACTTTTGATTACGGAAAGGGCCTTCTTAAAGAAGTTGTCTGTGGCGCTCCTAATCTCTCAATTGGAATGAAAGTTCCTTATGCACCGATTGGTACAACTCTTCCAAACGGTATGACTCTCGAACCAAAGAAGATCCGCGGAATTTTATCTGATGGGATGCTGTGCTCGGAAGTTGAACTAGGCCTGGGCGAAGGAAAATCAGGTCTCATGAATTTACCTTCGGACGTCACACCTGGAACATCACTCGTGGATTTTTTAAAAATCCCTTCGGACGTCGTCTTAGATGTGGATAATAAATCTCTCACTCACAGACCTGACCTCTGGGGTTATCTGGGTCTTGCCCGCGAGTTCGCTGCTGGCCACGGAAAACCACTCAAGAATCCTTTTACTCCAGCGTGGACTACTAAGATCGAAGGAAGTTTCACAAAGGATCCATCTCCCATAAATCTTGAAGTCTCTGATGATTCTGATTGCTTGGCCTATCTTGGTCTCTCCATTGATAACATCAAAATGGGAGCGACTCCGGATTGGATGAAGTCTCGCATCGAGACCGTTGGTCTTCGCTCAATCAATTTAATCGTTGATATCAGTAACTATGTCATGGTTGAACTCGGAATGCCGAACCATGCCTTCGACCGAGATAAAATTCAAGGAAACAAGCTCATAGTGAAACACGCCGGCTCAACTCTTAAATTCAAAACTCTGGACGAAGTAGAGCGCGAAATCATCGCTACCGACACCATTATTACTGATGCCAACCGTCCTTTGGTACTCGCCGGAATCATGGGTGGTCATGATGCTGGAGTGACTGAGCAGACATCTAAAATTTTCCTAGAAGTGGCCAACTGGGAAGCTCCTGAAGTTCGCAAAACTTCAGTCCGTTTAGGTTTAAGAACAGACTCATCTCAGCGCTTTGAAAAAACTCTCGATTCAAATCTCTGCTACCGAACACTCTTACGCTTAACTGAACTTGTTCTCCAACTCTGTCCAGGTTCAAAAGTTGTAGGTTCACCAGTTAAATTCATCAAAGAAAACAAACTTTCTCATGAACTCACGCTTGAGATTTCTCACGAGCACATCATCAGCTCTCTTGGCATGGAAGTCACAAAAGAGCGCATCCGCTCAATTTTTGAAAGTCTTGATTTTAAAGTCGTTGAAACAAATGGCCATTTCAAAGTCACTGTTCCGACTTACCGAACGACCAAAGACATCAGCTGCAAGGCCGATCTTGTAGAAGAAATTGGAAGAATGATTGGCTACGATAACATCACTCCTGTCTCCCCAATGCTGGCCGTGAAACCAGTGCGTCTCGCCCACACAAAACAATTCCACCGTAAAATTCAGGATTTTCTCATCATGCAAGGCCGCGCTCTTCAAGTTATGACTTACCCTCTGACTGGAAAAGATCTCCTCGAAAAATCACACTGGCCTGTGATGAACGATCACCTTGTTCTTGTAAATGCACTCTCTGTAGAACAAGACCGAATGCGCCCTTCACTCATTCCTTCCGCTATTGAGATGGCCGCCCAAAACCAAAAGCACTTTGATTCCTTTGCCTTCTTCGAACTCGGTCGCAGTTACCTCGACTACGAGAAAGAACGCAGCCAACTTTTAATTGGTCTTTATTCTAAAGAGGAATCTCGGTTCTTAGAACTTGAAAACATCGTTGAGAAATTACTCACCACTTTAAATATCGGTTTTGCCTTTGCTCCTCGTAGCGATAAATTTGTAAACGCTGTGATGCCTGCAAACTGGCCAGGGCTTCATCCTCATGAGTATCAGAACGTTCAAATCATGGGTAAATTTGCGGGAGCACTCTCGACAATTCATCCTCTCGCTTTGAAGAATTTCAAGATGAAGGGTTTCCTTTCACTCGCAGTGATTGATCTCACTGATCTCGAAGCTCGCGAGTTAAAAGATAAAACAAAGTATTCTGCCATTCCGAAATTCCCTTCTTCATCTTGTGACTTCACAGTTGTGATGGATAAAAATCAGCCAGCAGCTTCAGTTTTGGCAGCACTTTCCTCTTTGAAGCAGAAAGAAATCAAATCAAAATCGATTCTTGATGTATTTGTGATGAATGAAACTCAAAAATCAGTTTCGATAAGAACAGTTTTTGAAGATCCTGAAAAAACTTTGGCGTCAGAGGTGATAAAAGACTTGGAGCAGAAAGTAATTCAAGCCCTTGAAAAATCGGGCTTTCCTTTAAAGTCTTAAAAAGCGGTTATTTAGATGGTGTTCATCAAAATATTTTTTTAAATAATCTTGGGAAATCCCTTGACGGAAATACTGAGAATACTTATTATCCCAAAACACTTCGCACGAAACTACTGAGTTTTTTAAAATGAGTTCATTCTCATGTGGGAAGTTTTTGCTCTTTGACATTCGAATAATAAAATAAAAGTTTTGAGTCCTCGCTTTAATAGAGCAGAGATTCAAGATGAGATGAGAAGTATCAGCTTAAATTTGCCGAGTTCACCTGAAGATCATGAGTCTTCGGACTTTGGTGAACGACGTAGTAAAATACGTAATGGTCGAAA
>JBBQGK010000109.1:0-10722 GCA_038322885.1 Bacteriovoracales bacterium
GATTAATTTTTCAATCCCAAAGTCAGAGAGAGCATTCGCTCCTGAGCCTAAAAAACTTGGATTCATGAAAAGGCTGACTCTGTTTACGAGATGGTTTCTCATGAATTCACTCGCTAGAATAGCTCCGCCTTCGAGGAGCAAGTTGACCATTTTCTTCTCTTTTAGGTCATGAAGCGCGTCCGTAAGACTTTGAATCCGGATGATTTGTGAAGACGGGAAATCAATCTTTGTTTCAGACATGGTATAGACCAAAGTTTTTTCTTTGATTTCATCTGTAAAAAGATCAAGACCGCTTGGAAGTTTTCCGGATTTTGTAAAAACAACTCTCAACGGCTGAAGGCCTTTAAAATTTGGACTTCTTATCGTGAGCTTTGGATTATCTTTTCTGGCCGTCTCGGCACCCACCATAATCGCCTGATGCTTTGACCGAAGCTCATGAACGTGAGCTCTTGCTCTTTCGCCTGTGATCCATTGTGATTCTCCAGAGGGAAGGGCGATCTTTCCGTCAAGAGATGTGGCGAGTTTTAGGTGAACAAAGGGAAGACCAGTTCTTTGCACATGAAAAAAAACCTCGTTGAGCTCTTCACCCAACTCGCTCAAGACTCCGTGCTCAACTTCGATTCCATTTGATCTTAAAAGCTCAACCCCCTGACCGTTCACATTTGGATTTGGGTCGAGGTTGGCGATGAAGACTTTTTTTATTTTTTCCGTCACGAGTCTCTGGGCACATGGAGGTGTCGTCTTACTGGTATGACAACAGGGCTCAAGGCTGACATAAATCGTGGCACCCTCGGGGGATTCTGAACAGTTTTTGAGAGCGTCCACTTCTGCGTGGTCCATTCCTTGACGGAGATGAAATCCTTCTCCAATAATTTTTCCATTTTTAACAATGACGGCCCCGACCATCGGATTGGGCCAGGTCGATCCATAACCTTTTCGAGCAAGCTCTAAGGTCCGTAAAATATAATCTTGATCAGTCATCTTGTGCCTCGAGATCTTTGAAAACTTTTCCAGATGGATCTTTTCTCAGTTCTTCGAGATAAAGTTCAAGTGAATATTGTGGAGTCACTCCTAACCATTCTTTCATCGTGGTATGGGGAACTCCCATGTTGAGCCATTTAAAAACACAAGACTGTCGCAGAGACTTCGCAGTCATCTCAGACTTAATTTCTCGTCTCCATTCTTCGAACAGAAGCTCCGTTCCGCGAGGGGAGAGACCCCCGGCGAGGATGCGGTACGGATTGGCGTTGAAGAAGAGCTCTTCGATGTCTTCTTTTTGCTCACTGGCTAAAAATTCCTGAAAAAGATTTTTATAAAAGATAAAATCTTTGGTGAATATCGCAGGGAGAGGGATGGAGTAGGGATCGCGTTTAGGATGTTCTACCATAACCCGGTACCCTTTCTGATCCTTCAGAACGCTTGCGAGGGAGAGTTTTGCGAGGTCTGAAACTTTTAGTCCTGCCCCGTAAACAAGATGAAAGACCATCAGGTTTCTGGAACTCACGAGTTGAGACAGGCCAGTCGAATCGGTCACCCTTTTTTTGAGGAGTTTATAGGTTTTCAAAACTTCATGAAAAGGAGTTGGATCCGGGTTATCTAAAACCTTCGGCGAAACGGTCATTTTCTTCAATGGATTTTCTGGAAAAAGATTCTGGCCTAAAAGAAAATCAAAAAAAAGACGTAGGGCCTGAACCCTGCGACGAACCGAATTAGGAGATCCATATTTTTGGTCGAGGTATTGGGCATACTCTTGCACTTGCATCGTAGTGAAGGATTTTATTTTCAGATTTTTTTGCTTATCGACTAAGAACGTATTGAAGCAAACTAAGTCTGCCTTGTAATTCTTTACCGTGTTGAAGCTTTTTCCCTGGTGCACGAGTAGTTTTAAAAATTCGGTTTGTTTATCTAAAATATTCCATTCCATGGTTCGCATATTACGAAATTCTCTTGGACTTGGGAAGACAAATCCGTTAATCTCCTACCTCTCGGAGGAAAGATGATTACAGTCGCAAATCTCACCAAGGCCTATGGTGGACAAGTTCTTTACACCAATGGTTCTTTTTTTATTGGTCCTGGCGAAAAAATTGGTCTTGTTGGACCGAATGGTGCCGGAAAGACATCTTTATTTCGATTAATCACGGGTGAAGAGCGTGCTGATTCCGGGACCATTGATTTCGCAAAAAATTTGCGCCTTTGTTATTTTTCTCAGAGTGTGGGCGAGCTCAAAGGGCGCTCGGCGATTGAAGAAGTGATCCACGGAAATGTCCGTCTAGGTTACCTCAAGACAGAAATTTCAAAAATTGAAAAAGCACTGGAAGACGGAGAATATTCTGACGAAATGCTCGAAAAACTAGGTGACTATCAAACTGAATTTGAAAAACTTGGTGGCTACGATATCGAATACCAGGCGGCCGAAGTTCTGACTGGCCTTGGGATTATGCCTGAGGACCACCAACGTCCGGTTGAATCTTTCTCCGGCGGATGGAAGATGCGTGTCGCTCTTGCAAAGGTTCTTGCTCAGCGCCCGGAGTTTATCCTGATGGATGAGCCGACCAACTACCTTGATCTTGAAAGTATCGTCTGGCTTGAGACGTGGCTCAAAAATTTCAAGGGTGCGGTCATGATGACCAGCCACGATCGCGATTTCATGAACGGAATTGTGAAAAAAATTGTGGAGGTTAATCATCAGGCCATCACCGTTTACTCAGGAAATTATGATTATTATGAAAAAGAGCGGGCGATTCGCCGAGGTCAATTGATCGCGAGCTCTGAGCGCCAAGAAGCGATGCTAAAAAAAGAAGAAGAATTTATTGCGAAGTTTGCAGCTCGCGCGAGTCACGCGGCCCAGGTTCAATCGCGAGTCAAAAAACTCGATAAAATTGATCGTATTGAAGTCATGGCCGATGATGAGGCAATCAATTTTGAATTTCCAAAAGCTCCGCGTTCGGGAAATGATGTCGTAAAAATGGAAAACCTTGCTAAAGTCTGGGTCACTCCAGAGGGCAAAGAAAAAAAGGTTTTCGCTAATGTCACTGGACTCGTTAGACGTCTTGAAAAAGTTGCCGTGGTCGGTGTGAACGGAGCAGGGAAATCAACCCTTCTTAAAATCATCGCCAATCTCACCGATGCAACCGAAGGTAAAGTCGACGTCGGGGCCAACATTAACATGGGCTACTTCAGTCAATATTCGATGGATGTTTTAAATCCAAAGAATACAGTCTTCGAAGAAGTGCGAAATCGAGTAGAAGATAAGTCTGATGGCTACATGAGAAACCTGCTCGCAGCATTTCTTTTCCGCGGAGACGATGTGGATAAGAAAGTCTCGATTCTCTCGGGTGGAGAAAAATCTCGTTTGATTCTGGCGACTTTGTTATGTAACCCTATCAATCTGCTTATTCTGGATGAGCCGACCAACCACTTAGATATTAGATCACGCGAAGTCCTCACTGAAGCGTTGAAGGCCTTTGAAGGTACGCTCCTCATCGTTTCCCATGATCGTCACTTTCTTAAACAGATCACAACTCAAGTTGCAGAAGTTGATAAAGGCGGCGTAAAATTTTATCCAGGTACTTACACGGAATACTTAACGACAATTGGGGAACACTAATGGCCACACTTTTGAAGTTAGAACCTGATGAGGCCCTCATTAAAGAGGGTGAGCATTCTAAAAGTATGTATTGGGTTCAGGCCGGACAGCTTGTTGTGACGAAAAAGCGTGGCAATGAAGAAGTTGTTTTGGGACATATCTTCAGTGGGGAACTTGTTGGAGAAATTTCATTTCTCGACAAAGAGCCACGGAGTGCCACAGTTAAGGCGATGACTGAATGTGAACTGATCGAAATCCCACAGGAAACTCTGGATACTTTGTTCAAGACCCAGCCCAAGTGGCTTGAAATTTTGGTAAAGACCCTAGCGGAGAGACTCCGCAAGGCCAATGCGCGTATCAAGGTTTAAATTTTTGGTATTCGATGCCCCAGATGGGACTTGAGAGAGTTCCGAGTTCAAAAGAATAACAAGAGCGAAAACAGTCATGATCAGAGCACGTAAGATATTCCAAATCAGTCTCATAAATCTCTCCTTCGCTTGAGGGAAGAGATACTTATCAATCATTAACTCGCCGCGCAAGCATCAATGTAAATCTTTCAGCTATAAGAGTCTGATTTGCCTTATCGATCCAGAACCTCTAGATACAAGCCAACATTATATTTTGCCGTGGCCCCCGAGGGGGTACGGATAGACGACCTTAAGGTGATTCAATGTCACGACCTCGCTTACATGACAGCTTACTGTCTCTGTATGAGTTAAGAGAGCCCGCGCGGCTCCTCTGTGTTCTTACACATCCTGATTACAATCACTTTAAAGAAACTCATGGTCTCACACTTCCTCTAGAGAGCTTAGTGCGCTCGTTTACCCACACGTCTTTTGCCCATGAGTATCAGGTCGCTCACCAAGAGCAGATGGAGTTTTTGGGGGACGCAGTTTTGCAACTCATCCTCACCGACAACCTTTGTAAACGCTTTCCGGAAGAAAAAGAAGGGAAGCTCTCAAAGATGAGAAGTACTCTTGTGAACGAAAATACCTTGTCTCAACTTGCCCTTAAACTTTCTCTCGGTGATCTGATCCTGATGGGTAAGGGGGAGTTTAAGAAAACTCTTCAAGAACAGGAAGCTGTTTTGGCAGATACCTTCGAGGCCATGATCTCTCAAATTTATCGATACCAGGGCTATGAATTTACCTCAAATCTTGTTTTAGGTTGGTATGAAACCAAGCTCTCGAGTGCTTTTGATCTCAATGTTCTGGACAGCTTCGATGTTAAGTCGCGGTTGCAGGAAAAGTCTCTCGCACTTTATAAGAAACTGCCACGTTATGAATCAGAGGCCTCAGGTGAAAAGTTTGAAGTGAAACTCTGGATCAACGAAACGCTTCTCGCAACAGGAGTATTTCCCTCGAAAAAAAATGGTGAAAAAGAATTAGCACAAATAGTTTTAGATCAAGGACTTATTTAAGGAGTTCCAATGCTTATCGAAGACCAGCATCCGCACAATAAATCGATCATGATCGCTGTCCTGGGGAAACCCAACGTCGGCAAGAGTTCATTCATCAATCATCTCCTGGGATTTGATCTCACGATTGTGAGCTCAAAGCCTCAGACAACGAGAAATCAGTTTCATTGCTGCTTCACCATCGATCGCACAGAAGTTGTGATGGTGGACACTCCGGGTGTGCATTCAACTGCTCAGGAAATTAATAAGCGCATGAATGGCCAGGCCCAGATGGGTTCTGAAGGTGTGGATATTAACTTCGTTCTCCTCGATCTCATGACTGACGTTGTGAAAGAGTTCAAAGAGTTCTTAAAAAACTTCGATGCTCCTTTGACAAGAACTTGGATCATTTTCACTAAAGCTGATCTTGTGAACAAAGAGACTCTTGATGTTTCTGGTTTCATGAAACAGATCAAGGAACTGGCTCCTGCTGTTGAGCGCTCATTTTGTATTTCTACAAAAGACGGTCACAACATTCACGAACTCACTGGGGCCATTCAAGATGCTTCGCAATCAGCTCCTCACTTATATCCTAAAGGTGACGTTTCAAATAAAAATGAGCGCTTCTTTGCCACGGAGTATATTCGTGAACAGGCCTTCCGCCTCTTAAAAGAAGAATTGCCTTATGAAATCGCCGTTGTGATCGATGAATACAAAAACGTGATTAAAAAAGATGATGAAGAAAATTCTGAATCCCACATCTCAGCATCCATCCTTGTGAACCGTCCTTCGCAAAGAGCAATTGTTGTTGGCCGTGGTGGATCAGTTATAAAAGAAATTGGTGTGAATGCTCGAAGAAAAATTGAAGCGATGACGGGCGGAAAAGTTCACTTGAACCTGCACGTAAAAGTATCGCCAAAATGGTTTACTAATAATTTTGTTTTGGAGGAAATCGGACTTCCCAGAACTCAGAATTCGGCCCGCGTTTGGAGAAAAAAATGAATAAAAGATCCTTAGTTGTTTCCCTGATCGGGAGACCCAACGTCGGGAAGAGTACCATCTTCAACCGACTGATGAGAAAACAATACCTCGCCATGACCCATGACCAGCCAGGAGTTACGCGTGATCGCCACTACGGCATCATGCAACTCGAAGAAGGTGAAGGGACACAGACTGAGGAAGAAGTGATCCTGGTTGATACAGGAGGATTCTATCCTGAGAAAATTGAGATTGATCCACGTAAGAAGAAAAACAACGTTGATCCATTCTTTAACATTATGGCAGCTCACGCAAAGCTCGCGATTGATGAGTCGGATATCGTTTTGTTCGTGGTTGACGTGAGGGAAGGGCTTTTGCCTTTTGATGCTACCATCTGTGCCTACATCAGATCGGCGAAGAAACCAGTCTGGCTCTTGATGAATAAATACGACACCGAGAAACAAGACGGTGATCATATTGATTTCTACAATCTTGGACTTGAAGACGATCTCATGCTCAAGATCTCTGCTGAACACAACCGTGGTTTTTGGGATCTTCGCGAGCGTCTGGCAAAAGAGGCCCATAAATTTCGTGTTGAGGATAAAAATAAAGAAGACGAAGAGTTCCTTCAGAAAGGTGTTCGTCCTCGTAACGATGTTGTTTCATCAGTGGCGATCATTGGTGCTCCGAATGCAGGTAAATCGACCCTTTTGAACTGCCTCGTGGGTGCTCAACGTGCTCTAGTTTCAGAAATTGCCGGAACAACAGTTGATCCGATTGAAGGTTATATTGATCTTTATTTTGGACCGGATGTTGAAATGCTCAGCACTCAGGATAATCCTTTCAGAAAAGAGAACGTTGAGATCTACGAAGAGATGAAGATGTTCCAGGACTCTGGACTCATCGACACAGAAGAAAAAGATGAAGAGGATCTCTCTGAAGAAGAGAAAAAGATCTATCTTGAATACGGCAAGACCCCGGACATGATGGTTGATGAAATGATCGAAGACGTCGGGGCGAATTCAGATTTCGCCTTTGATGATAAGAAAATCGGGGAGAGTAATTACTTCTCTGAAAAAGATATTCTTAATTCAATTGAAGCAAACTGGGATGGTGCTCCTGAAGAGGATGCCGATCTTAAAAACGTTGAGTATGTTCACCGTTGGCGCTCGATTAAGATTGTGGATACGGCCGGGATTCGAAAATCAAAACTCGTTGAAGGCTTCATTGAAACTCAGAGTGTGTACCGCTCACTTCGTGCCATCTCGGAGTCTGATGTTGTCTTGTTCATGGTGGATTCAACTCTTGGGATCACTCACCAGGACAGACGTCTTTTGGATATCGCCCTTGAGAAAGGAAAGTCTCTTGTGATTTGCCTTAACAAGATTGATCTTCTTCGCGAGACATTCGCGGATCCTAAAAAGAAAAAAGAATGGCTTCAGAATCTGCAGGATGAAGTGCCGTGGCTTGGTTTTTGTCAATTGATTACGATTTCTGCTCACAAAAATCGCAATATTAATTATCTTCGTGAAGCTTTGAAGCGGACGATTGTGACAAGAAATCGCAAAATTCCGACGGGTGCTTTGAACCGTTGCCTTCTTTCTCTCACGGACAAGAATCCGGTTCTTGTGAAAAAAACAAATGGAGTAAGATTTAAGGTAAAGTACGCTTCGATGCTAAAATCTTCTCCACCGACTTTTCTTTTATTCAGTAACAAGTCTTTGGGAATTCCTGAGAACTATCGTCGTTACTTGGTGAATGGATTAAGAAAAGAGTTCAATCTTCTCAACACACCTGTGCATCTAATTTTCAGAACGTCATCGGATATTGAGAGAAGAATGAAGAAGGTCGAAAAGAAGGCGTCGTCTACCAAGTAAAGTTGTAAGAAACGATGATTGAAATCACATTTCCGGTAAGGTCTTTATAACCTCCGGAAGAGCTGGTTGCATCTTTTGAAGATTTTCGATAGTCCGCTGTGTATTTGTCAAAAAAGTTTACGATATGGTAAAGAAATTCTACTCCAACGTAGGATTTCTTTATCTCGACTGGAAATTCTAATCCAAAACCATAACCAGTTCCGATCCCTCCGCCTTTTTGTTTTTCGAAAGATTTTTGATCCAAGAATGTATTTGTTTGATACCAATATTCTAAGCGACCGATGAGGTATGGATTTGAGTAAGTAATGGCCGTTCCTAAATCTGCGGTGTCCATGTAGTATTTATACCCCACAAAGGGTCGAAGAAAGTCGGTTACCACGGCACCGAGGTGTGAGTTCGTGGGAAAGCCATTGGCCACGTAATCGTAGATCGCTGTGTGCTTGGAGTACTCAATCCCGATTGTAATCGAGCGCTGGAAATCCATAAAATATTGAGTCGATAAATGGAAGGTCGGTGGATTGTCATCATAGGCGCGACCACGGTTTCCAGTGAAGGTGGTAATACCCGCACCGAGGTTTACTGAAAAAAAACGTCCATAACGGTAGAAGCGCTCATCTTCCAGAACCTGCGCACTCTCTAAGTCTTCGTTGAAATCAGAGAAAATGTCTCCACCAAGTTGAGTCTCATCTTCAATCTCGGACATGGCCTGATCGCTGGTTTGAGCGATGGTACTTTTGGAGAAGCTCGCAAAGCCGATAATGAATAGAATCAGTAAGCAAATTTTCTGCATTAGAGGTAGAAATGAACGGCGGCCTTCACGATCTGGTCACCCAGAGTCTGAAAGCTCGTTCCTCCCGAATCACTAGCGTGTCGAACAGAGAGTCCGAACTCGAAACTAAATCCGATACTCTCAAGACCGGTGAAATGAAATTCAGAGCCAAGGGTCCCATCAAACTGAAAGCCTTGTTTCGCCTTATCGCTTTTATCTAAATAACTTTCTGTCGCCGCAAGACCTGCCATGTAGAAGTTTAGCTGTGGTTCGTCAAAAATAATGCGGTAAACCTTAAGTCCCGCGCCATAAAGAGTGTTGTTTTGATCAGATTTGATCCCTAAAACTCCACCCATGGCCATCGTTTTACTTTGCTGAATCTTGAGTGAGAGGGCCGGCATGCCGTTGGCGAGCTGATTTGAGGCGCCGATACCCATTCGTCCGCGAAGATCTGCCGCCTGGGCAAATAAAGGGAGAGCAAATATGAGAACGAGAAAAAAGTTTTGTTTCATGCCTTTAAGTCTAAGAAACGTTTTGATCTTTGACAACACTCTAGGAGGGTTTTAAACTTCTTTGATATTTTAAGCATTCAAAGGAAAGCGGACATGAGCGAAGCGACTCAAACACAATCTCAAACACCAACTCTTGAACAGACTCTGGATAGAACTGATTTTGGACATTTCATGTATGAGAACCGAAAAGCGTTTCTCGCTTTGTTAGTGGCGGTTTTGGTGAGTGTAGTCGGGTACTCTGTTTGGAAAGAATCTAAGCGTTCGGCTGCGATGGAAGATTCATTCAAGGCGTTCGAGTTTCAAAGTAAATCTTGGACTCTCGCTAAGGAAGGGAAAATGACTCCCGAAGAATTGGTGAAGACTTTTGAAGGTCTTGATCCAAAGATCCAGGCCTCTCCCATTTTAGTTCCAACGATTCTAGAAATGAGTAAGTTTTTCTATGAAAAAGGACTCTCCAAAGAAGCAGATGCCGTCCTCTCCAAGGCATCAGATGTGAAAGAGCCTGTATCAGCTTTTTTTGTGAATCTTCAGCGATCAGTTATTCTTGAGAAGATGGGAAATGTTGAGGGAGCGATCACGGCCCTTGAGAAAATTAATACGTCTAAGGATTCTTTTCTTCCGGCAAAAGTCAGCGTTGAACTTGGTCGTCTCTATCTCTTAAAGGGTGATAAAGGAAAAGCTCAGACTCAGTTTGAGAATGTTGTAAGTTCGTATCCTAATGATTCAGAAGCAAAAATTGCTAAGCTCTACCTAAGTCAGCTAGGAAAATGAAATTAGCCTTACTTTTTTTATTCTTCGTTTCTTCTTGTGCCAAATTTGAATTTAAAGCCCCGGTCCATGAGAGTGATATATTCCGAGTGGCCTGGTCAAAAAATTTAGATCCCTCTTTTGAGACGGGTAATCTACCTATTGGCCTCGGAGCTCCCCGGATCTATGATGACATTGTCTACATGGGAAGCATCACCGGTTTCATGAACGCTTATGATCTAGAGAGTGGGCGCTTATTATGGAAGGAGAACGACAGCACTCCTCTTGGTGGGCCAGTCGCATTCTTTAATGACCATATTGCTTACGGTGGACTTAACGGACGCTTCTTTGTTCGCAATGCTCTCTCAGGTAAATTGAAATACGCTATCGATCTCTCTGCGCCGATTGAGAGTGCCCCTTTATATCATGAAGGGCACATCATCATCTATCTTCGCGGTCACCAGATTGTTCATCTTGATGCCGAAACCGGAAAAGTTATTTGGGCCTACAAGCGTGCCGTTCCCGTTGTGACAACTCTTCAGAGAACGACTCGTCCTTTGATTATTGGTAATAAAGTGATTGTCGGTTTTGCTGATGGATACGTTGGAGCTCTTTCTTTGCAAGAAGGTCTTTTGATCTGGGAAACGAAGATTGTTGATCAAGGCAAATTTGTCGACGTGGATTTAAACCCTGTCCTTTTAGGTGGAATAATTATCACAGGTTCTCCCTCTGGTGAGTTGAAGGCCATCAATCCTGATAATGGAGCACTAGCGCGGACTTTTAACGTCAGTGTCATGGCACATCCTTTTGTCAAAGGTGAGCAGCTCGTCCTCGGAACTAACGATGGTGAAGTATTG
>JBBQGK010000110.1:0-10459 GCA_038322885.1 Bacteriovoracales bacterium
ATAGTCTCACAAAGGCCGGAGTCCTTTTTCGCTCCGTTCTAGAAGATACGCTTCTTGAATTTGGGATTGTTCCTCCCCAAAGTGGCATTCTCTTGATCCTTGCCACCGAAAGAAAATACAACCAAAACATCCTTGGTCAGGAGATGAGCATCGATAAGGCCAGTATGGTCAAATTTATCGATGGGTTAGAAAAACTTGGTTACATCAAACGTACAGTTGACCCCAACGATCGAAGAGCAAAGTTCCTAACTTTGACGGCGGAGGGAAAAAAAATCCAGAAAAGATTTCTTAAAATTCACCAGGACCTTGAGAAAGAAATTTTTAGAGATTTTAGTCGTCAAGAACAGAACACGTTGCGTGAACTTATGCCCAAGGTTCTGGCCTCTGTTCTCAATTATATCCATCGAAATTGATTTTAACTAAAGCGCCATATCATATGAGAGGGTCAATTTCTTATCGGCTAAACGTAGTTCGCAGTGAGCATCTCCACAGGGAAGGTTCATCCCGTTCTCATCTGGGGCAGTCGGTGATTTCTCCGCTTCTTCAAGGCCCGCGATAAAGGTCTTCATCTTGTCTCTGCCCTCTTCGGTGAAAACATTTCTTCGAATCAACTTGAGGGCCTCAGAAATCCAAAGAGCCTTATCAATTCCTTTGTAAGAAAAGGGAGAAATAATAATGGCGTAAGCAAAGTGAACACAACCACCTTCATTGTATTCATATTGCATTCCATCTTTTAAAAGAATTTTTTGATAGAACTTTTTCTCGTCTTGGAGAAGCTCACTCTTAACCACATGATTAACGTCTGCAGAGTTGATATTAAGTGCTGGACCTAGACTTTGAGAAGACACACTACACTCTTCCACCCCTTCTTCAGGAACAGAACTAGCGGGGGCAGTTTCAGGTAAATCGGCTGGGCGATTACTCGTCTCGGTTATGTTTGCTTGGGCTTCAGTTGGATCCTTTGGAAGACGTGAGAGAAAATAAAAGCCAAGGCCTATGAGAATAGCGAGGGTAACGGCTAGATAGATTTGGCCTTTTTTGTTCATGGTTTATTTTATTTTAGGTAGTGAACATTTCCAAGATTATTCAGGCCTAAACCAACAAAGAGCTCTATATCCGATCTTATCACCATTCTTTTCGTGGCAAACTCCGACTGTTTCATCTGTATCGCTTATGGCCACATCAGTTGGACGATTGCATAAAGAAGCAGAGAGAATTCCAAGGGCACGGCAAACAGGATCTGGATGAGTCTCGAGAGTCTTAGTCACAGGGGCAGGTTCTGGTTCAGCCAAGAGAACTTTATTTGAATCAACAGCTGTTTTCATAAATTCGAGAACTTTACCAACATCCTCACCGGCACGAGCACTTCTTAGGCAAATTCGATATTCATCCTCAACAGGATATTGGGACTTACATTGTTCTTTCACAGAATCAGGCAGGATAAGCTTTTCTGCATTTGTGTTCTCTGGATCATTCTTCAAAAGCTCCCGGTAACATTTGTTAGCTGCAAAGTAATCCGCTTGCCCTTCATCAGAGGCCCAGGCCATGCTTCCAGATTCCTTTGGGAACCCTCCAAGATGGTGACCGATTTCATGACAGGCCACAAATAAAAAAGCATCTTTAGTCATAAATTTATTCATGGTGAAGAGACCAAAGAAGTACACACTGGTTCCGTTTTTATCCTGAGTCGCAAAAGCATTGTTCATAGGGTAGGACCAAGATGCATAAACATTGAGAGATTTACCTAGCGTGGTAAATACGGGAGTGAAATATTCACGGATTCGATTCACTGTAGAGTTGAATTCCTCTTCTGTTAGATTGGGATCCAAAAGGGGTGAGACATTTTTATTATGAGCTGATTGTTTTAGCTTAAAGGCGAGATCTTCACTGGAGATAGGACAAGCCTTAACTAAAGATGAGAGGCCAAAAAAAATGACGATCAGGACTAGTTTCATGGGGAAACTATAGTGGAGTCAAGGCTCCACGTCCTTATGTAATGTTTTCAGCCTTCCTCAAAGCCCCTCGTAAGTTCAGGCAGCTACGCTTGTGTCACGTTCAGTGTTTAATTTAATTAAAAAGTATTATCTAAAAAGATTTTGATCTCGCAGCTGTTTCAGAGTCTCACGCAGTTCCGAATCTGATTCGGCTTGCTTTTCGGCCCATTGGAAAACCACCGCTCTTTTCTTCTCCAGCGCCTCAAGGACTTCGATTTCTTTTGCAACCTCATCTAACTTAGTGTCTTGCTCATTTAGATATTTTCTTAAATCGTTTTTGATGCCCTCAACTAATCGAGGGGAGTTGTGAATTCTTGGAAATCCACGATTCAACAGTAGCTGTTCAGAATAAAGGTCACAGCGTTTGGAAGTCTCAAGACAGTTAATATCGGCCCTGATTTTAATTGCGTCCTTTTCATTTTTTTTATGAAAGACCTCTAGGTTTTGTTTTCCAGAGAGAATGTCTTCTCGAAGCCTCGACGAATACGCTCTAAAAGTGCGCATTTCCTCGCGAGTTTCATTCAAAAGTTGGGCCCTCTCTTCTTCACTGAAGCCTCCTTTTTTGACCGGTGCCACTGGTTCGATGAAAGCACCTCCAGTAAGGGAGAGAACTTTTTCAAAATCAATAACGGAAATCATGTCTTTTGATATTTTCCAATTGAATAAATTTACCACTTCAGAGTTCTGAATTTTTCGCTCTCTGCCCCGATCATCGATGAAATAGATTTGAGGCGCTTTAATCATGTCAAACTTTAGAGTCTTAATGTTTTCGGCACGAACCTCACCCGCCTTCACTGCGAGAAGGACATCACCTCTTTCATCGACCGCCACACCAGAAACTGACGGCCGGAGCGAAAAACGAGCACCCTTGGTTTTGAAATCAATCGCGATGATTGTGCTTTCGCTTTGAAGCTCTGCAATCAGTTGACCTTTAAATAGGTGCCATAAAGTAACTTCGGTTTTTTCTTCCCCATCAAGTTTTGGGGCCATGAGTTCATCGATACGAAGTTTTGTATTCGGAAGAAGTTTTAACGTGCAAAGATAGCCATTTCCAAACGAGAGAGTCACACTTCCATTCCGTGTCTCGATGGCAGCTCCCTCGGGGAGTACCTCACCTTCAATGGCATTTCTTTCTGAGCCAGAAAATTGATCTTCGAAAACTTTAACTTCACCGTAAATCATATTCAAAGTGAGGGGCCTCTCTTTCAGGACTCCCTTTAGATTCTTAGGGGCTTTACCAGAAGTCATCTTCACCAATGTTGAAAAGATCGTTGGGGAGGATTGACTGAAATAATTGAGCATAAAGAGAGTTAAAAACAGAACAGTGATGTGATAACCCAAAAAATAAAGACGATCAAAAACGGAGTTCTGTAACTGGACCTTCATGACAGATCAACCAATGTTGATTTCGTCCACCGCTCGTACCAGGTTTTACCTTTCCTTTTAAAAATCGCAGCCGGGAAGAAGACTCCCAGAGGTCTTAGGAGATCGCGAATAATGATTCTTGAAAGTGGGAGCTGGCCATAAGTTGATGACACAACCTTGATGCCTGTCACAAACTGACCAAGGCTCTGGCCAAATAAGTGATGAGGCAAAACGGTCAGAATAAAATAATAATAGAGAGTCACAGCAGTAAAATGATGGCGAGGAGAGATGAAAGGGAACGTTTTCCCGATATCAAAAATCTCCATCGTGTTGTGAATTAAAAGGAAAAGCAGGACGAAATCAAATACATTCGCAATCAATCGTTGAGTGACACGTGCACTTTTAAGCACCGGACCAGATGGTTCATCGGGTATGATAGGCCTGAGGATGCGAGTGCGTGTACGTTCTAGACTCATTAATAAATGATTTTTAAAATTTCATCCAGGCAAGTTTCACCTGAGATAATTTTGCGTGCTCCGTTCACTCGAATTGAAGAATATAACCCACGCGTACGTTCACGCAACTCTGTTACATCAACCTTATCATGGATGGCCTTCTTAATATCATCAGACATGCGAACAAGTTCGTAAATACAAATTCGTCCGTTATAGCCAGTGTGCTTACACTCCTCACAGCCCACCGGTACAAAAACTTTTTCCGGCATAGGAAGTGATTCTCCATCTAACATCGCCGCCCACTTATCTTTATCGACCGGAGCAAGCTGTTTACAGTGAGGGCAAAGTTTTTTCACAAGTCTCTGAGCGAGAATTCCAGTGAGAGAAGAATTAATCAAGAAACTCGGTATGCCGAGATCAATCAAGCGCTGAATTGTTGCAAGTGCACCATTGGTATGAAGAGTGCTGAAAACTAAATGTCCTGTGAGTGAACACTGGATAGCCATCTCGCCTGTTTCATAATCACGGATCTCACCAACCATAATGATGTCTGGATCTTGTCTTAAAAAAGCACGGATGCAATCAGCAAAGGAGAGCCCGATCTGTGAATTGACCTGAACCTGGTTAAAAGAATCAATCTCCATCTCAATTGGATCTTCAGCGGTACAAACATTTACATCAGGAGTCGCAACTTTGTTCAAGGTAGTATAAAGAGTCGTTGTCTTTCCAGAACCAGTGGGTCCTGTCACAAGAATCAGCCCCTGGGGTTGTGATGTCAGTTGTACCCATGTCTTTAAGTCTTCTTCCTGAAAGCCAATGAAGGACAAATCTTTGCCGGCCACATTCTTATCAAAGATGCGCACAACCATCTTCTCACCGAAATTTGTGGGAAGAGTAGAAATACGCATTTCAACTTGTTTACCATTTTCTAATTCACGCTTTATACCACCATCTTGTGGACGGCGTTTTTCATCAAGCTTCATATCAGCCAGAATTTTAAATCGAGAAATAATCATCAAGAGTGCATCGTGATCAAGACGATAAACAGTACGCAGGTCTCCGTCGATGCGGAATCTGACTTGGGCCATACCCTTCTTAGGTTCAAGGTGAATGTCCGAGGCCCGCTCGAGAGTCGCATAGTTGATAAGCCAGTCAGCGATCTTCGCAATAAATCCGTCCTGAACTCCGAGTTTGCGCTGACGGGATTTTTCAATCAGGATATCAAGTTCATCGATCTTGCCTTGTTTTAAAAGGCGAAGTTTTTCGCTACCCTTGGTTCCTTGATCTTGGTTAAGGCCACGGAAAGCTTTTTGAATTACAAAAATTTCATTCAAAAGATGACGAATCTGCCTTGGTGAAGCAAGTCTAACTTCAATTTTCTTTTTTATCTGAGAACGAACGTCATCCATCCAGGAAAGAGCGAAGGGCTCTGACGTTAGAATCACAACTTTTTCAGAATCCATTTCTATCGGGACAATTTTAAGTCGATCAGCGTAAGCGTGAGGAATAATCGATCCGACAGTCTCGAGACTAATCTTGAATACGTCTACACGTTGATAAGAAATTTTCCAGGCGGCTGCGAGAATAGTAAGAAGGTCATCATTTGTGAAAGGCTTATTATTCTGTCGATCCGGCACACTCATCGATGTGAGAAGATTCAGCGGATGATCTGTACTCTTTAACCAGGCCTTGCCAAGAGTTTCTGCTTCTTGCAAAGTCATTACTTTGGCATTGATGAGCGGCTGCAAAATATCTTTTGCATTTATGCCACGATCTCCATGTTGATATACAGCGAGTGTCACAGATGACTCCTTAACAACATACTTATCGGAACTGTGAGAATAAACTGAGACTAAAACGGCCCTTTGAGCATTCTGGTCTACTATAACTAACAAGCTAGAAATACGATGTAGTCTTCGCTTTTGCTGTTCGAATAGTTGACCCTGGAATAGAATTTTTCTGATCCATATCTCAGAAGGAATTTCATGTCCCTCCATCCTCTTTTTCAAAACCTTCGACTACCCATTGTCGTAGCTCCTATGTTTCTTGTTTCAGGCCAAAAGCTCGTCATTGAAACCTGCAAATCTGGTGTGGTTGGAACCTTTCCAGCGTTAAATCAAAGGACATCTGAAGGGTTTAGAGAATGGGTACAAAAAATAAAAAAAGAGCTCTCCGATTTTGAAAAAACGACAGGAAAAAAACCTGCTCCTTTCGGAGTCAATCTCATCGCCCATAAATCAAATCCCAGATTGCAGGATGATCTCAAGGTTTGCATTGATGAAAAAGTACCACTCATCATTACTTCGCTGGGAGCAGTTTCTGAATTAGTGGACGCTGTCCATGCTTATGGCGGAGTTGTTTTTCATGATGTGATCACTCTTCGACATGCTCAAAAAGCAGCGGAGGCAGGAGTTGATGGTCTTATAGCGGTGGCAGCCGGAGCTGGTGGCCACGCAGGTCATATAAATCCATTTGCACTTGTTGGACAGATCCGTTCATTTTTTCCAAAAACAATTCTCGTTGCTGGGGCCCTTAGCCGCGGTGATGACGTGCTGGCCGCACTAGCGATGGGTGGAGACCTTGCCTACATTGGGACGCGCTTCATTCCCACTGAAGAGAGTGATGCCCAGCCAGAATATAAGCAGATGATTCTCGACGTACAAGCTGAAGATATCATTTACACACCAGCAGTCTCGGGAGTGAATGCAAACTTCATGCGCCCAAGTCTGGAGAAGGCCGGGATAAAAAACTTCAACGATCGCGGAGAAATGAATTTTGGAGATAAACTTGAGGGCGAGGCGAAGGCGTGGAAAAATATCTGGTCCGCAGGTCAGGGAGTGGCAAACATCAAAGACATCGTGAAGGTATCCGCTCTTGTTGACCGACTTGAAAAAGAATATCAGGCGGCACGAGCGCGCCTTAAGGTTTAAAATGAAAACGCTAACTGAAAAAGACTTTCGTGAAATGAATTGGAAAAATGGTAAAGGGAGAACACTGGAGCTCATCCGGCTCTCTCACCCCCATGATCCAGAACTTTTTTCACTGCGATTATCGATTGCTTCGATGAAAGAGTCAGGACCCTTCTCCCACTATCCCGGGATAGAACGCTCGATTATTCTTCTCGAGGGTAAAGGGGTGGTTCTAGATTTTGTGGATGAAATAAAAATGCATCTTAACGAACCCTTAAAACCGATTCAATTTGCGGGTGAAGAAGAGATCGAGGCAAAACTCATCGACGGACCTATTAGAGAATTTAACATCATGGCCGCGCGCGATTGCGTGGAGGCCTATATCCATGTTCATAAAAAAGTTCCTAAGATTCAGTTAGGTGGAGAAGATGATCACTACTGTTATATCGTAGAAAAAAACGAATTGATCATTCTGGGACCCGGTGAAAAGTCGGATCTCACCTCTAAGGATGGTTTGACGGTGATTGATGTAAGGGTGAAAAAGAAAAAGGGGCCTTAGCCCCCTTCGGATCAACTATTTCACAGTGATGTAAACATAAGGCTCTTTAACTTTAAATTTTTCACTTTGCTTTTTTCGAAGAGCATCAAAGACCTTCGTCGTCACGCTGAGAATCGAAAACTTCACCGAAGATATCTTTAACGTAAGTATTCCGGCAGCGGCATCGTAAGAGAGACTTCCGTCACTTGTGACTTTGCCTGAAACCTGCGCCTGAACATTGCCCTCAAGATTATATTTACCACCTGAAACATTGAGCTTAAGTGACTTCACCCGTGTGTCGCCTCTTGTTTGAGAGATGGCTTTTTCGAGTGCGTCTGTTAAAAGAGTGAGTGCTCGAGCTTCACGAGAGCTGTGGGCAGTAGAAGAAAAATCCGCTGATCGCAAAGTCATCTTTTGTACACAACCACTTAAGAGTTGATCCATGATTTTGTTCTGAGCGAGATCCCTCTCGCAATCAAGCGAGAATCCTTTGAGTTTCAGGTCACTGGATTTTGAATTAAAATCCCCTTCGTCCATCGATAGGGAAGCGCTCGAACTAAGATCCAGGTTAAAGTTTGAAATGTCCATACTCTGGGCCTTCATGATGAAATCCGGGGCACCTTTCAATTCTAATTCCTGAGTCTCTGTCCCAGAGACTGAAATCTTGAAAGCAGTATCAATTTTTTCGACCGCAACATTTACGCCGGCCAAACTGGGAACTCCGTTCCTCGAGAATGAATCGGCCGATCCACTACCCTTAGGATCACTATAATTAAAATTGAATCCTTGAAGATTGACGTTGAGGTTTTCAGCAAAGGCAGAAGAAGTCACGAGCAATAAGACCATGGCGATGGTTTTCATAAAAGTCCTTTGATAGATCATTACTTAACCTATCGGACCCTTGTGGAGACCAATGACAAAGCCAGACTTGAATCATTCAAAAGGGGAAAAATTGGCCGCTAATTCCTGACTAATCAGTGAGACATTCACTACCAACCAAATACTTACCGTCGAGCCAGTCAACGATTTCTTGAGCAGAAGCATCCATGTAAGGAGCGAACTCTTCTCGCCAGGTTTGTTTTTCAAATTCGCTCATCTGATCAAGACCCTTTTCTAAAAAAGAGAGTCGATGAAATTTCAACGAGGCCGCAAACTTCGGTGAACATAAACGCGTGATCGCTTCATCAAGGCCTGAGTCCGGCGAGTGAGTTCCATCGAGAACGAGCTTTGAAGCGAGAAAAACGATCTTTGAAAGTTGGGGTTGGTTCATCATGTTAAACGCCCACGCCTCGGTCACATTTGATAGTGACTCGTCACGGCCGCTGAATGCCTTCACCTTAAGAAATTTACAATTTCTAGGCCCATCATTGGCGAAGAGATTTTCCCAGATGAAGGGCTTACGTTTTAGGATTGAATTCACTTCAATCATATGATCAAGTGAAATTTCGGGAGAAATCACCTTGGGCCCAGTCCATGCGATTCCCACATCTTTCGAAATCCCTGTCGCAATCTGCTCTAAATACCCCTCAGGCTTTTTGCCAAAGACTTTTTCAAGGATAGGATCAAAAGAATAATAAGTTGGACAAAAAATAATCTGCTTATCAAAATTTTTCTCAATCACCTTCATCGAATCTAGTTGCACCTGAGCAAGCTGCTCATTGCCATGCATGTCATCGTAAAAGATTCCGAGAATATCAATTCCAACATTCTTGAGCTGTCTGACTTTTACTTCAAGAAGATTTGAATCTTCAGAAGTTAATACTTCTCCCAAACCGAAAGGACTTAACGCGACTCCAAATTCAATCTTGTTACGATGAAATTCTTGCTTTAACTTTTGCAGGTAGGAGAGAAATTTTTCATCCCATGGAAGGCGCCAGCTTTTCCGCAGGTGCTGGTCTTGCTTAGGAGCATAGATGTAAAAATGCCCACCGACGGTAGCAAGAAATGAAGCATAACTTTCTCGGTCTTCATCAGGCCAGGCCGGCCCAAAAAAACCTTCAACGACTCCGACTTTAGTCATGGTGTTTTTCCCAGAAATTTTTAAGGTCATTTAAAATACTTTGAGACACGAGTTCTCGGGGATGCTCGGTGAACCAGTCATCCGGCATACTCTCTGAATAGCGTTGATCTAGAAAACGATCATCCATCAAGATAATGATTCCCTTATCTTTCTCCGAACGAATAACTCTCCCTGCTGCTTGCACTGCTTTCGCCATCGCCGGGTAGGTGTATGCATAATCAAAACCTTTCTTATATCTCTCTTGATAGAAATCTTTAATGCCCTCTCTTTCAAAATCAAAATTCGGCAGAGGAGGACCTATAATAAAAGCACCTATCACCATTTTTCCGGGATAATCCACACCCTCAGAAAAAACCCCACCCTGAACTCCCATCAGAAGAGTCGGAGTGATCTGCGATTTTAATTCCTCGAGTACTCTTTCCACATCATCATTTTTCATAAAGCGGCTCTGCCGGATCACCTGAATGCTTTCAGATCTCGTAAGTTTCTGAAATGTTTTTTCCATGAAATCAAAACTTGGAAAGAAGGCAAGATAATTTCCCGGCTTCAGACTCATAACTTTTGAGATGGTCTCGGCAATTCGCCCATAACTTCGTTCACGCTCAGAATATTTTGTCGAAATCTGTGGAATCACCATGATCTTTCGGTGATCCTTTTCAAATGGTGATCCAAACTCTGCCGTCTCTAGCCGGTCTGAGTGAAGCCCGGATAATTTTGAATAATAATCAAAAGGTTTTAAGGTAGCAGAGAATGCTACGACTTGCTCAAACTTATCAAATTTAGGCCTGATCATTTCCGAAGCATCACAACACGTAATCTTGATTGTTCCGCCCGTCGTGTCCGGGATGAAGCTCGTAAAGAACTCCGATCTTTTCTCACCCGAGATGCTTTCTAGAATATCTGTGAACTCTCCCCAGTAAAAAATAAAACGTAAGACCACGTCCCGAGCTTTAATCTCGACGTCCGAGTCAAGGTAGCGTGAAAGAAAACCCTTCAGAGTTTCATTCATCTCCAAAAAAGGCTCGACTGCGATATCAACCTTTTCACTTTTTTTCAGGTCGTCACGAACAGAGTTCTTGATCACACCAACTGCTTGATCGAGTAGATCCTCACCTTCACTGGCAAATTTTTTCGGAAGTTCTTCAATCTCTTCGCGCATTTTTTCTAAGGCTTGAGAT
>JBBQGK010000111.1:0-10244 GCA_038322885.1 Bacteriovoracales bacterium
CTTCTGGGATGGCCTTTTGATATCTCGATCCTTCTCGCGGCCGGGATTGTGATGGGCTACACCTTTTTGGGTGGACTCACCTCAGCGGTTTACAATGAAGTCCTCCAATTCTTTTTGATTGTCTTAGGTATTGCGCCAATCGTTTTCATTGGCCTGACTCAAGTAGGGGGATGGAGTGGGATTGTGGCGAACCTTCCTCCGGCGATGACCTCCACTTGGAGATACATGGGAAGCGAGTCTGATAATCCTATGGGAGTAAATCTTTGGCAGATGGCGATGGGGCTTGGTTTTGTTCTCTCCTTTGGATATTGGTGCACAGATTTTTTAGTCGTTCAGCGTGCGATGATCGCAAGAAATATGTCGGCCGCTCAAAGAACGCCTTTGGTCGCAGCGATTCCTAAGATGCTTCTGCCTTTTGTCGTTATTTTTCCTGGACTCATTGCCCTTACTCTTCACAAAATGGGTGGAGATTTTCATCTGCCCATGAAAGGGGATGGGCGCATAGATTACGATCTCACTCTTCCTATGCTTTTGGGCCACTACTATCCAACTGGGATGCTGGGAGTAGGACTCACGGCGCTCATTGCTTCGTTCATGTCGGGCATGGCCGGAAATGTCACGGCCTTCAATGCAGTCTGGACTTATGATATTTATCAGGCCCATATCAAAAAAGACGCCACTGATGATCACTACCTTCGTGTGGGAAAAATCACTACCGTTGTGGGTATCATCCTCTCCATCGCGACCGCCTATCTTGCGCGATCGTTTAACAACATCATGGATCTTCTGCAGTTGATTTTTGGTTTCATCAACGCTCCACTTTTTGCAACCTTCATGCTCGGGATGTTCTGGAAGCGCACGACTTCAGTTGGAGCGTTTTGGGGACTTCTTTGCGGAACCCTTGGTGCAACTATTACTCACGGTCTTACTACAGCGGAAGGTAAGGGCGGCTGGCTCGGCAACATGCATGAGTTTGCGTCAGGTATGGGGCACGCGTTTTTTATTGCGATCATGGCCTTTGTGATTTGTTTTGCTGTGACCTTCCTTTTAAGCATGGTTTCGCGGCCAAAAAAAGATGAAGAGCTTAAAGGGCTCGTTTATTCTTTAACTGAGAGACCAAAACAAGAAAATGTTTCGTGGTTTGAGAGGCCTTATGCCCTTTCAGCGATTGTACTTTTGATCACAACTTATTTAAATTACCTCTACTGGTAGGATGCTATGACAAAACTTGATGACCTGCTTTTTTTGATCGGTCTTTTTCTCACTCTCATCGGGGGAGTCGTTTTTGGAACCTATCTCTTTGGGCCTGATGATGTTGTACAAACCATCCACGTAAATCGCCTCGGTGGGGCGATGCTCCTTCTCGTTGGTATTTTAATGATTACACTCAGCCTGTTTAATAACCGCAAGACCTCTTAGGACTATTATGAAAGTCATCGTCTCAATTTTTATTCTCATTATCGCTTCAATATCCTTGGCGGCTAAAATAGAACTCAAAAAATTCACACTAAAAAATAAAAATGGAATGATTGTTCAGGTTTTGAACTACGGTGGCATCATCACTTCGATTAAGACCCCTGATAAAAATGGCAAGCTCGGTGACATAGTCTTAGGATTTGATGCTGATTCAGACTACATCAAAAAAGATCCTCCGTATTTTGGAGCATTAATTGGCCGCTATGGAAATCGGATTGCCAAGGGTAAGTTTATTCTTGATGGAGTGACTTATTCTTTGGCAACAAACAATGGACCGAATGCTTTGCACGGAGGGAAAAAAGGTTTTGATAAAGTCTTTTGGAATGTTGAAGAATTACAAAAAGGAAAATCTCTCAAGCTCACTTATAAGAGTGAAAATATGGAAGAGGGATATCCAGGCAACCTAAGTGCAGAGGTTATCTATACGTTGAGTGATTTGGATGAACTGAGAATTGATTACAAGGCGACCACCGATAAAGCGACACCGATCAATCTCACTAATCACGCTTATTTTAACCTCTCTGGCATTCCGGGTTCTACCATTTTAGATCACGAACTCATGATCTCTGCGGATAAGTACACGGTGGTGGACGAGACTTTAATTCCCACTGGGGAACTGCGTTCTGTCACCGGTGCCATGGATTTTCAACAGGCCCATGCCATTGGAAAGGACCTCTCTAAAGTGGAAGGTGGATATGATCATAACTACGTACTTTCATCTCACATCTCAACCAGCATGGTGGCGACCCTGCGTGATCCAAAAAGCGGCAGGATGATGGAGGTTATGACCTCTGAGCCGGGCCTTCAATTCTATTCGGGGAATTTTCTGGATGGTAAACTTGTTGGTAAGAATAAGGTCTCCTATCCTAGACACGGAGGGCTCTGTCTTGAGACTCAGCACTTCCCAGATTCACCCAACCAAATTGACTTTCCAACGACGATCCTGAGACCAGGAGAAACTTATCAGCAGAACACGGTTTATCGGTTTTCAGTGAAACCCTAGGGCCAGTTAAAAGTCGCCTCAATTCCAAAATGGTCCGACAGATCAACAAGTTTATTATCTAAACGTGAGGTCCTTCTAACCATGGACCTTTCGACACTCATTTTTGGACTCTCTTGAGTCAGAATATAATCGAGAATCTTATCTAGTTTTTCATCTTCTCTGCCATCACTGCGCCAGGAATTATCTCCTCCGATAGAATATTTAAGGGGGCCTATGGGTGGCGCATTTTGAAGACCCAAGGTTTGAATCAAATCTTTGTAATGGGGAAGGTCATTATGTCTAATGTTAAAATCTCCGACTGCTATTTGAATTGAGTGTTCTACTTTATTTTTCTCCATCATCTTTTTTATCTGAGAAAGTTGCGATCTTCGAACTTTATTATTTTCCTCTCCTGACCAGGCCTGAAGGTGAGTGTTGATGACCTGAATTATTCTGTTCGGTAGCTGGATCTCCATCATCACGGCCGCCTTTGAGGCGAGACAATCACTGCCCGAGCAATCACTGAAATACGTGTGATCGATGACCTTCATGGGATATTTTGAAATGGCCCAGAGACCACTTCCGACAAAGTGAAGACCACGACCCTTAAAGCGAGCGGACTCATTTGGGAATTTGCTTTTAAGTTTTTCCCAAAGAATGTCTTTGTGCTTTTCCAGAAATAGCTCTTGAAAAAAAATCACGTCATAGTTTGAGATTAAGAGCTGAGATGCTATCGCCTCGGTTCTTTCATCTTGAAGAGTCCTGTGAATGGGCCATGGGACTAGATACAAATTCCAGGAAAGAATCTTTAACGTCTCTGCCTGAGCGATCGACATAAACAGCATCATGATGAAAATGTATTTCAAGGGGGCTCATTTTTTGAGGGTGAACTTCATTAACTCCACTTGATTATTTCTCATGCATCGTAAAAAGACTTCATGAATTTTAAGTTTGTCATTCCAGGTAGGGTCCAAGGTTGAACAGTCGTCGGGTATCGATAAACTCCATAGTAACGGCGAGATCAGTTTTCCTCCATCCTCAACCATCGTGTAGACACCATATCCATTGACGGCGGTTTGATCCACGTAGAGGGCCGGGTGAGATGATTCTGTTTTCACTGTCACGGGATGATGAAATTCACTCGCTAAGCTGCCATCCAGAAACGAGTGCCGAATGATCGGAGTCTTCTGTGCCGGAGCATTTTGAGTGAGAAGAAAGATCAGGTTTTTTGACTGAATAAACAGCGAGAGACCATTCTCATTCTGAGTAATCGAGGTCACGTCCATGAATTCATCTCCAAGTCCGGCCTTCGCATCCGATACATGAGTCATCTTCCCAACTGTACCCTTGGTTGAAATAACATAAAAGGACGCCGAGTCCGGGCGAGGGGCGGAGACGTAGAGAAGGTCATCTGAGCCATCGATGGGAAATAAGAGACCAGAACTATCGAGAGGTCTCTCGGTTGGGATTGAAACAATTTTTGGAGGTGAATTAAGATCGGCCAGTTGGATTGAGGCCCCCATTTGGACCACGTTATTCACATCTTTGACTGCGGCGACGAGATTAATCGAGTCCTCTTTTTTTGTAAGAGAGAGAATTTCAAGGCTTGCACCATCTGTGAGATTTAAACTCTGAAGAAGATTTGCTTTAAAACTTTCATGGCTCAGAGTCCGGGTCGTGAGGTTAACTTTATCGCCACTACGCTTTGGTTCAAACCAGTAAATGTTCTTTGCTTTATCATTTGTCTTAAAGTCCCAAAAATTCCCTTTCACATCACTCTTTGTGATCGGCCCTACATCTAAAAATAGTGGAACTCGGATCTTGTTTCCCTCCCAAATGATCCCAGGGAAGTGAACGTCCTGATTTCCTCCGAAGATGATACTCTCCTCTAAGCTCAGGTTAAAAACTGGGGCGTTAGAATAAAGCGGGGATAGATTTTGATCAAGATAATAAAGAGAGAGCTCCTCATCACCTTTTTGCGTCACTAAAAAGACATCATCAACGCCGTCACCATTGAGGTCGATGAGCCGTGAAGACGCGATGAGGGGAGTTTCTCCATTAGGAACTAGGAAATCTCCGCTCTCTACAAGACCTTCTTTAGTTTTTAAAAGACTTAAATGTAGACGATCATTTTTTACCTTATAGGCCACCAAGATATTTTCTTTGGAAATCGACTTGATTGTCGAAAGAGTTGAAATCCGGGTCATGTCTTTTGAACTAACTGATCCCGGGAGTTTTGTGAAAGCATCTTTACGCATGATTTGTGAATTCAACATAAAGGTCTTGGTGGATTCTGGGGTCGAGATCTTAACCTCAAGTTTTAGAAAGCTATCGGCCATGAGATTGGTGATTTTTAACGGAACATAAATGGATTTTCTACCCTCGCCATCAAAAAATGAGATGGTTTCAGTAGATTGAATAAGAGATAGGCCATTATTTTGCAGACGGTAATTTAAAGAGACGGTTTTTGCTTTCTTTCCGAAATTCACTAGAGTGAATGGCACTATGACATCTTCACCATGAGAAATGAGAGTCACCTTCTCCTTAAATTCTGGCAGAACCATATTGATTGGAGTGGTAAAGACTTTCTTGAAATCCGGAAAACCATTGATTGAAAAATTCCCCGGAAGATCCTGGGCCGCAGAGGCCAGACGCTGATAAACACCATCGCGATCAAGCTCTGGGTTTTGAGAGAGAAGGGCCGCTATGAAGGCCGTGATGATCGGAGAGGCCTGGCTGGTTCCACTTTTTTTATCAAACCCACTGATGCTCGAGAACTGAGGGTTCACGGTAAATGGGATTGAACTTAAAATCTGAGATCCGGGGCCAGTGAAATCGACGTGGGCCCCGAAGTTTGAGAACTTTGAAATTTTTCCGTCGTTTTGATTTGAGCCAACGCAAATCACTTGATCGTAGTCACAAGGGAAGAGAGCGGAGTTGTGGCCATTGTTCCCGGCCGCAGCGACGATGATGATACCTTTTTTCTGAGCGGCCTTGACGGCCTCTCTCAGTTCATCGGACTCACTTGCCAGAGGCCAGCCCATACTAAAGTTAATAACCCGAGCACCCCGAAGTGTCGCGTACCTCAAGGCCCCCGTGATTCTTTTCTCGAGACTCACTTTACTCTCACCCAAAACTTTAAGGGGTAAAATTTTGATGTGCTTAAAGAGAGGAGAGCCCGAGTAGCGAGCAAAAGAAGCGATGATTCCGGCCACATGTGTTCCGTGCCCGTGAGTATCTGTTAGGCGCTGAGCTCCCACTTCATCCGGACCTTTCGTAAAATCCCAACCCACGCAGTCTCCCGCGAAACCATTTCCATCTTTATCTTTGGGAGATCCTGTTGGTGCTTCACCATTGCTCTGGCACTCGATAGCGTTTCTCGCCAAAGAATCTTTCAGGTAGGGATGAGAAACATCGGTTCCAATATCTAAGACCGCAACGATAATGTCTTTTTGCCCATTGGGAAAATTACCCTCGTGCTCAAGGCCTGTATCAAAGCCCGGAAGCCCGAAGATTTTCTCCGATCGGTAAGCGTTCAAGTCGTACTGAATCCCAAGGCCCGTGTTCTTATGAAACCACAGATCTTCCAGGTGCGGATCTGCCATGGCAAAAGTGGAGGCGAGGGTGAGACTCAAAAGTATTTTTTTCATTGAAAGCCTCGCACGAGCCAAAACGAAAGCATTTCTGAATCTAAGACTGCCGTATTCTGAATGATATTAGCAATAGGCCCGTATGGAGCAATCTTCGGAATTCGTCCGAGGACCTCGCCCCGAATGATCTGCATGCCGTTCATGTCTCCAGTTTTAAAACCATTGATCGACGGCATCAGGGCCATGTTCGCCTCTCCAATGAGACTTAAGAGACCCTTCGTCGTCAGTGACTTATCCAAAACGATCAGGGCCATGAGAAGTTCCTCAGGGGCCTTGCTATTTTTTTTCAAACCAAGAGAGCGGTATTTTTTTAAATGTCCTAGAATTTTTTGTTTGATGGAGTCTAACCGGTCTGGTTCTGCCATTTGATATTCAGGCGAGAGATTTTCAACCTTTGAGAAAATGGCATCGAGAGTTTTATCATCCAGAGTGGCGAGCTTTTTAATTCCATTCTCGTAAATCAAGGTCTGAAAAGAGAGTGTATAGAACTGAATCTCATCGACGCCATTTAAGTCGGCCGGATCAAAAATCTTAACCCCTGCTTTCTTGTTCATGCGATCGATGTGATGGAGAATATTTTTCTTCTGAATTTTCCATTCTTTTAACAGACGTCGGGATGAATAAAAAAGTTGATCGAGACCAGTCTCCGATTCACCGACAACGGCATCGAGGTAGCCGTCAAAAATTTTTGATTGTCCGAAAAGAGTTTCACCGGCAGTCGGTGATTCTGGAATATTGACTTGATAATTAATTTTTAAAAGCCGTTCGATGGCGGTATTGGCAACGTTCTGCCCTTGTCCCAGCCAGTCCCAGTCGCTGAAATTAGATTTTTTAAGTCTCAAGAGAGAGCGAGCTGGAGCATTCGGGGCCTCGACTTTTAAATCATAGCGGGTACGCTGAGATCCGATCGAGAAAGGCAGAAGTTTGAAATGATCCTCGCTGTTCTTGATCCGGCTCAAAGTCTGGAGAGCTGGACGAGAAACTTCTCCACTCATGTTTCCATCTTTCAAGATGTGAAAGAAAGTCTTGTACTCGCCTCCAGCGTCTTCGGGATTTCTTTCCGGGTCAAGATTAAGCTTATGAAGAGAGACACTCACGGCCGCTCGGGAATTGGAGTGACTCATATTAATCACGGGTATCACAGCATTCAAATCAATACTTATGTTAAAGTCGCCGATCTTACCGTCATCAACATAAATCTGCATAGCATTCTCACCACTGCGAGACATGTGGATTCTTCTGATGATTCGGCCTGAGACTTGGGCCGAAAGTGAAGCAGAAATATTTTGATTAAATCCCTTACCGATCATGCCAGCGATGGATGATCCCATCGTATCGGTCATGATGAGCGAATCACCGACCGGGAAGACCAGGTTGATCTGATCTTTAAGTTTACGCAAATCATCCGACGTTGGAGTTCCCATCACGGTTTTAAAGAGTTTTAAAACTTTCTCCCGCTTACTATCAACATAGATATTTCTAAACGGCTCTTTAAAAACGGACTGAATATCCTGCATGGGGCGCAGGTGAGTGTAGATGCGGTTAAAGAAAATCTGACCTCGGCCATTGGCGAAGACTCCCTCTGGCAATCCATTGAAGCCCACAAAAGTTCCCGCATTAACGGAGAAACCAAAAGAATCTGCTTTCTGAACCATGCTCGAGCTTCCCATGTAGGATCCCGTCACAACATCCCGGCTCATGATAAGATGGGCGTTGAGGTAGGGAATGACGTAGGCCCCGAAAGGAATTTCTTTTTTCTCACCCGTATCAATGAACGTTTTAAGCTGTTTGATAAAAGCAGAAAACTGCTGATCATAAATTTTCTGGGTAAGGTTTGTCCCCGGCATGATGCGATTATTAAACTGCTCAACAGCTGCATTGAGGATCGCTGATTGAAGGAGGGCCTCGCCGTAAGGAATGAGCTGCTTGGCAGACAAGGGTCCCTGGTCATTTTTTGAAACAAAAGTATCCGCGAAACCATCGATTTTTGCGTCTTCCTTTTTATTTTTTTTCCTGTCTGAGAAACCATTGACCGTGACGGTGCGGTCATAATCCAATGGGCCCTCATCCATGGAGAGGCGAGTGAGAAGGCTGTTTCTGCGGGCGATGATTTTTTCTAAGAGATAATTTTGCACGGCCTCAGGAAAATCCGATGCAGCAACGATATCGGCAAAATCTGAACGTGAGAGGCCTGCGATTAATCGCGCCATCCAACGTGCATCATCGACGTTCGGTGCATAGCCAGAGATGTTCTGCGGAAAATCAGTGATGAGAAGATCCTGAGAAACTTGTCCGTAGGTCCAGGCAAATTGATCAAGTCCCTCTTCTGGATATTCAAGCAGCCCGAAGGCGATAGGGAGTGAATTAAAAAGGCGCGTTTTTTTCACCGCACCTGGGATGTAGCCCGTAGCGAGGTGGTACTGAGTCAGAACGCTCTCAAATAGGAGAACGTCTTTTAAAACAAGAACGCCTTTTCTCGTGCTCTTGATCCAGCTCTTGGGCTCGCCCGCCCAGATTTTCATATTGTCTTTGAAGTCATCAACTAAACTTGAGTCCATGGTGAGAGTGATCTCAGAAATCCATTGAACCGCCGGCACTGAGAAGCCGAGTTTTTCAAGCAGTGCCTTTCGCATAAGAGTTTTATGATTATTTCTCGAAAATTGAATGACAAAATTTTTAGAATCCAGGCCTTTACTTTGAACTGCAAGTCTCACACTTCCGATTTCTGAGCTCACCGGATTGATGTACTCTAGCTCTGGTGGATTTCTCGAGTCGATGAGCTCAGTGACAGGAATTTTTTGCTTAACCTGAGAAAGTTTCCAGTAGTCAGTGGTTTGATCTGGGTTCAGGACCGAGAGATCAAACTTATCTTTTTTGAGTTTAAAGGCGTCTCCCTCGGAGAGCAAGGCCCCATCATACTCAAGGTCACTCGCAACAGATTTATTATCTTTGAGAGAGACTGCTACGTTTTGAGCAAAAGCAGATAGGCTGATCAGGACGACCATCAAAAAAAGACATAAATTTTTAGAACCGCTCTTCATAGGGATCCAAAAAAAAAGAAGGGCACAAGGGTTTTATCCCTTGTGCCCGTTCTCGAAAATTTTACTTAGAACCTTTAAGGAATTCTTTCACCGACTCCGGTGACATTCCGTGCATCTTGGCCGCCTTGTTCACGATCTTTTCCTGATCAGAAGAAGACCGTGCCGCCGCAAGCTCCGAGAGCGAAGTCCCTGCCGCTACTTCAAGAATCGCGTTCACGTCATCTGAGTTCAGTTTTGATTTCTTAGACATCGAAACTGAGATGGCTGCGAGTTTCTTAGCTGATTGAGATGAAACACCTTTGTCGATCAGCTTTCTTTGAGCTGAAGCGATGTTAAGTTGATCCACAAATCCCGCTTGTGCCTGTCCATCTTTTGCGATGGCATCAGCAGATTCAAAGACGAGTTGAGTTTTTGTATCGACAAAATTTCCGTCACCTTGTGATCTTAGGTTAAAGTACGCATGGCCCGCCTGAGTTTGCTGGTCATAGTAGTCCCAAGCATTCAGGGTGTTATTCCAACCCCGAAGATCGATGGCAAAATACTTACCCGTGAGATTGTTTCGAACAACTGAATAACCACGCTGCTGAGATGTTGCCTTGGCAACGGAGTAGTCTGCACCGAGGGCCGCCACAAATGTGCCGGTATCAACGATGAGCTCTCCCTCTGATTTACACCCAGTAAGTGCCACGAACAGTGACAAGCATACGACTGGATAGGTGAACGATTTTAATTTCACTAAAGGCCTCCTTAGTTAGACGTCATAGACGGCAAAACGGTCTATACCTGGGACTTAACGGATGGAGGGTCTAAATACTTGAGTAAAAAACTAAGATTAGCGGTCTTTCAGGGTGCTTGGCGAATGTAGCTAAAGGCTTTGATCGATAAAAAATAAAAAGGCCACCTTACGGTGGCCTCTTTATTTAAAGATTTTTTAGAAATCTTAGTGAGTAGCAGGAGCATCAGCAGCTGGAGCTTCAGCAGCAGGAGCAGCTTCCATTGTGCCTTCAGCAGCAGGAGCTGCTTCTGGCATAGGCTCAGCAGCAGGAGCAGTTTGCTCAGTAGTAGTAGTAGTAGTTTCAGTTGATACTGATTCCT
>JBBQGK010000112.1:0-10229 GCA_038322885.1 Bacteriovoracales bacterium
GATTATGATCAAGGTTATAAGGCCGGTTACGATCAATCGTATGCTCAAGCCTATAAATCCACCTTTGATCAATTCTATAAATCCACTTACGACTCAAATTATTCTACGAGCTTCACTACGGGCGTAAGCGATGGAGCTGCAGTAGGTGGGAAAGAAGGCTACGACAAAGGTCACGCCACCGGTCTCGGTGACGGACGCATTGATGGTTACGATCAAGGTCGAAAAGATTATATTCGCACGGATTATCAGCAAGGCTACACAACTGGAACCGTCGCAGGTCATGATGCTGGATACGTAAAAGGCGATGCTGATGGATATGCTTCAGGAAAAACTTCTGGATACAACAGCGGCTATACTGATGGGCGCGCACGCGGAAACACTGATGGATACAATCAAACATACACTCCGGCATATAACACGGCCTACACTGATGGATACAACTCAGGTGTGACTACTGGTCGAACCGCCGGAACAAATAATGGCCGCTCTGATGGAGATGCAGACGGATACAAAGACGGATATAAAAACGGCTACAACACTTCTTATAATTCTAATTACAGCTCGTCCAAATCCCACGGCCATGACGATGGCTACTCAGATGAGACTTACACTATTGGTCAGAAAGACGGATCGACTAAGGGTTATGACGATGGGTACAGCGTAGGCTCTAAAGATGGTTACAGCGATGGTTATGATGTCGGTTACAAAGATGGCTACGATAAGTACTCAGCTAGTACTCCAACAACGACATTATCGGTTGGTGCATTGGGTGTTGCAAGAGTCATCACAAATGACCTGATAGACACATCAAAGATCGCTAACTTTGATTCCAAAGCGGCTGCGAAAGCTGCCGGTATCACGCTTGAGAATTCCGGCAACTCACAAAATGATCTTGAGAAGATTGCTGCCCTTCGCGAACGTTATTTTATTGTTCAAATTTCTGATCAGATCGGAGCGAGATTTGGACTTTCAGAAGCGAGTTCAATGAGAGTAGCGAAAATCACGCACCAGTGGAACAAACTCGCTGGTTCAAGAGAGCTCACAGACAAAGATGCAGAAGCCTTCTCTACCAAACTCATTGGTTCGAGTATGGCCGACATCCAGTCTGCATTGAAAAAGTCCGTTCAAGGTGACAACGCAGATTTGAAGAAGAGCATCGACCTCGCTTCAGAAACGCTGGGGGCCACACCTGAGCAAGTAAATAAAATCCTTATGTCAGTATTGTTTTAGGAGTTGATCATGAAACATATGAAAAAAGTTTTGCTCTTGTCGACACTCGCTGTCCTGAGCACAAGTTGTAAAAATGCAGATTACGATGCCGGTTTGGCCGCAGGTCAAACTGCTGGTACGACTGATGGGAATGCTAAAGGTCAAACCGATGGCTCTGCCAAAGGAACAACTGATGGTACAACTGTAGGTCACGATGATGGATACAAGAAGGGTTATGCAGATGCAGCAGCAACTTCACAGGTTGTTGGTTACAACGATGGTTATAAGCAAGGTTACGACGAGAAATACGCTGCTGCTAAAACGTATTTTTCTGGAGCCGGCACTCCTGAAGGTTATACAGACGGTTACAATGACCACTTTCAGGGTGGATACGCAGAAGGTAAACCAGTTGGTTTCGATCGTGGGTACAAAGAGCAATACACTCCAGGCTACAACGCTGGTTACACCGTCGGTAAGGGCGAAGGCCAGGTTTCTGGAACTAACGCCGGACAAACGAACGGTACAAATGCCGGTAAGAAAGATGGATACGATGCTGGTTATAAGCAAACTTATACGACTTCATACAACAGCGCCTACAGCTCTGGTTCTTACCGCGGTCAGGGTTATGGACAAACTGATGGTGCTAAAGATGGTAAGGCCGACGGATATGATGACGGTTACTCTTCTGGTGTGAGTGATGCTCATTTTAGTACGAATGGATACGGAAGCCAGTACAACTCTGGATACAACTCAACGTACAGCTCTGCTAAGACAACTGGATATAATGACGGTTATGATGATGGATATGATCTAGGATATGACGACGGCTACGGTGATGGTCAAAGTGACGGGACGCTTGGTCTCTCAGCTTCGGTCGGAGTTCGTCTCGTAAACTTAGTTAACCGCGATCTCGTAAACTACAAGAGAATCAAAAAGTTTGATGCAAAATCGGCCATCGCTGGTAATGGATTAACTCTTGATGACGGTAGCTCACAAGTCAGAGACTTAGAGAAAGTTGCAGCAATCAAAGAGCGTTTCTACATCGGTCAAATTCAGGAACAACTTGTTGCCTCTTACGGTCTCTCTACTCAAAGTTCTGCAAAAGTTGCAAAACTCATCCATAGCTGGAATTCACTTTCTAGTTCACGTGAGTTAACGGATAAAGATGCTGAGGCATTTTCTAAAAACATGATCGGCTCTTCAATGAACGACATGAAAAATGCAGTTAAAAAGACCATCACTGGTGACGTTTCTGATCTCAGTTCACGCATCGATGTAGCTGCGAGTTCGCTTGGAACAACCCCCGAGCAGATGAGAAAGATGGTTTATCAAATTTTCTTCTAGGATATAGTTTGCAAAGGGCGCCTAGGGCGCCCTTTTTTTTGGCTTTTTTTTCCCATCCGCTCAAATAAATATCAAAAGAATCACCTTTAACCGTCTGAGTTCAAATGCAAATAATGCAGCAACCCAAGAAGTCAGTCTATCTTAGTTCCAAATTCTGAAATTCTTGTCATAATAAAGGTTCACCCAATGAGGATCTTAAAATGCGAACAAGAAGTTTGTGGCTGGCCTTGATCATAACTACAGTTGCATGTGGCAACCATAGTACGTCCAGTAAAGCTTCCTCTAATCCTCCTGCAATCATTCCGGTTCATGGCCAGCCTGAAAATGTGCCTGATAGTGTCGACAGCCGAGATTTCGGTCCTATCCCAAATCTTCGTCCCACAACCTATTATGTTCCTGAAGAAAAGAAAGTGAGTTGCTCTGGTAAATACGGTGGTGTGAATTATAACGGCTCAGAGGTAAGCAAAGTCCTTAGCAGAGATGATCAAGAAATCGCTACCGTTTGTACGCGTTTCTTTAAAACGCTTTTGATAGAGGGTACGGCAATCTTGGTGGATCGGGGCCATGGTGAAATACCGATTAATTATTCTGGTAAAATAAATGGAAATGCAAAATTTCATGTATTAGAGAGGTGTACTTTTGGTGAAGGTGTTGAGCGCGACCTCTGTCTCCTTCCCTACCACACTCTTGCTGCTGACAATAAGGCCCATAAGATCGGTGAGATCATCTACATCCCTAAGGCCAAAGGTTTAGTTCTTCCAGATGGCTCAGTCCACGAAGGTTTCTTTGTTGTACGAGATACGGGCTCAGCTTTTAATGGAGTTGGTGCAGAAAGAGTCGACATGTTCACGGGTACAGATCCTGATAACAATAATGTTTTTATCAAGGCAGGATTTGATCGCACTAAGCCCATGCCGGCCTTCAAGATCAGCGGCAACTCTGCCGACACAATAAGACAAAAGCTCAAAGATAAATTCGGCGATCTTTACTAGATTAATTAGCGTAAAGTAGGTCATGGGACTAACTGTTACGCTTTATCGATTTCAAATTGAACTATCTGACATTCCTCGGGCGATTTATGAGTCTCTAGATTTTCGAGTGGCACAGCACCCGTCTGAGTCTCAGTATTATCTCCTCACAAGAATTCTGGCGTTCGTTTTAAATAGTTCAGAGGGATTAATTTTTGCTCCGACTGGTCTGCATGATCCGGATGCAGCGGCGATACAAATTCCAGAGGCCAATGGTGGTTTTAAGCTATTGATAGAGATCGGCAATCCAAGTGCCCGCAAGCTCCACAAAGCGACTAAGGTTGCTCGGGACGTTAAGGTCTATACCTATAAAAATGTGCAAACCCTGATGGAAGAAATTAAAACAGAAAAAGTTCACCGGGCCCATGAAATAAAAATATTTTCTCTATCCACCACTTTCCTTGATGAGCTTGCAATCAAACTGAAAAGAGATAATCGCTGGGAGATTCTCCTGAACGAAAGCACTCTCACCATACAAATCGGGGAAGAATCCTTCTCAACCGAGTTGCATGAGCACAGATTTTAAGGCTCAAAAAAATTATCTACTCTTTAATCCGGTCCAGATTTTTTTTGCCAGCGGTCCCATCGGAAGATTTTTATTTTTCATGGCATATAAATCAAATTGCACTTTTTTGACAAGGCCATCTCTCACAAGCATGAGTTTCTTAGATTTTAATTCAGCTTTTATATCATGCTTACCTAATCGACCCCAGCCAAAGCCGCCCAGAATGAGCTTTGTCTTCATACCGTGATCTGAGACATAACACTTTGGTCCCTTCGAGAGTCCACCCGATGTTTCCGGGCTCATGACAACTACCTGCGGAAAATTCTTATAGTTTTCGACGACACTCTTTATACCGACTGGAATCATTTCGATTTGTTGAAAAAGAAAGCTCTCAATTTCAGGATGAGCTTCGTTCATCGTACCAATAGCAAAATGGGCCTCTCGAGAAAGAATGAGCTCCATGCCTCTGCCTAGGATTTCGGAGCGCAACTTAAGCTCCGTCGGAGATTTAGGTCCAAGGCATGTTTCAAAAATATTTTTAATACGAGAGAACGCAACGAGAGGATCAAGCACAATATTAATAGATGACTCGAAGTCGAGCTCCCCCATCTCGTGAGCGATGACATTGAGATTTCTAAATGATTCGAGACACTCCTGGGCCCATTGAAAAAAAATTCTCCCTTGATCTGAGAGCTGAGAGCGGTACTCACTACGATCAAAAAGGACAAGATCAAATTCGTCTTCAAGTTTCTTTATTCCGACGCTTAAAGAGGGCTGAGATTTATGAAGATATTCTGCTGCAGCCTTGTAGTTACCCTTTAGAACGACGGCTTCTAACATTTCTAATTGGTCATATGTCATCTTTAAACCCCCTCAATCTTAATAGCTTTAAACTATTAAGATATTCATAACTTAATAATATTAATCTATCTATGAATATCCGATAATGGGGACATGAAAAGAAGAGAATTTCTCAATCTATCTATGGTCTCATTACTATTAAGCCGCCTAGCTCAGGCCACGAAAGGAGTCTTTATGATCTCTCACCCATCAGAAACTCGAGGTTTTGCTAACCATGGCTGGCTCAAGAGCCATCATACTTTCAGCTTCGCCAATTACTATAACCCGAGTCGTATGAACTTCGGGGCCCTTCGAGTTCTCAATGATGATTCTGTGGCCAGTGGGAATGGGTTTGGGACTCACCCTCATCGTGACATGGAAATCATCTCTATCCCCCTTCAAGGAACGTTGAAACACCAGGACAGTCAGGGCAACAAAGGTCTCATCAAAAAAGGTGAGGTCCAAATTATGTCTGCTGGGACAGGAATTACTCACTCCGAAGAAAACGCGTCTAAGGAAGAAGATGTAAAGTTTCTACAGATCTGGGTTATGCCCAAAGAGCTTGGGATTCCCCCCCGTTATGGTCAAAAAGAGTTTAACTTAAAAGACCAAGCGTCTACTCTGATTGTTTCACCTGATGGGAGAGAGGGATCGCTCGTCATCAATCAAGATGCTTTCTTTACAGTGGCAAATATTGAACCGGGAAAAGAATTTGACTACAAACTCAAGCTCCCAGGAAATGGACTCTATCTTTTCGTTCTAGGCGGAGAAATTGAAGTCAATGGTGCGAAATTGAAGACGAGAGACGGTCTCGGGATTCCCGCTCTTGAGAGAGCTTTAGTTAAAGCATCTGCGAAGACTGAATTACTCTTGATGGAAGTTCCGATGAAAGGTTTCGAATAGTAAGCGAACAAGGTCCTAAAGAAAAATTTAGGACCTTGTGCATTTCTCTGAAATTGATCTTCTAAGCGTGATCTCGGATGATTTTTAAAAAAGCATCTCCGTAGTATTCGAGTTTATTCTGCCCCACTCCGTGAACCATCAAGAACTCTTCATCATTTCGCGGAAGTAGATTGCACATATCGTGAAGAGATTTGTCGTTAAAGATAATGTAAGAGGGCAATCTCTTTTCCTTCGCAAGACTATTTCTAAGATTCTTGAGCGCAGAAAATAGATCGTAACGTTCATGTGAGGATTCGTGAGAGCGAGATTTATCCTTTTTATCTTTTTTAGCTAACGAAATTTTCTGTTTTCTCAGTTCTAATTTCTGCCCGCCAGTAAGGATCCCAAGGGATTTTTGATTGAGACATAAACTTCGGTATTCCCAATCCTTGATCGAAACATAGTTCAGGTTCATGAGCTGCCGGAGAATGATGTTCCAGTGCTCTTTTGGCTGATCCTTGCCTATTCCAAAGACCGAGAGAGAATCGTGCTGCTTTTCAACAACCTTCGCACTCTTGCTGCCACGGAGAACGTCAATCACGTGTCCTGCACCGTAGATTTGTTTCGTACGGTAAATGGCGGACATAATTTTTTGGGCGTCGATGGTGGCATCCCATAAGACGGGTGGTTCAATGCATGTATCGCATGAGGCACAAAGCGCCTTTCCTGTTTCACCAAAATATTGAAGTAGAAATTCACGGCGGCAGGAAGCCGCTTCGCAGAGTGCGAGCATGCAATCGAGTTTATGTCGGGCGTTCTTTTTATAGTTTTCATCTGCATCAGTCGTTGCGAGCATATGTGAGAGCTTAACCACATCTTGTAATCCATAAATCATCCAGGCCGAAGAAGGCAATCCATCACGCCCTGCCCGGCCCGTCTCTTGATAATAACTTTCAATACTTTTCGGCAAATCGAGATGTGCCACGAAGCGTACATCCGGTCGATCAATCCCCATGCCAAAGGCAATCGTTGCAACGACGATGATTCTTTCATCTTCGTTGAAGCGCTCCTGATTTTTTGTTCTGACCTGCTGAGTGAGACCAGCGTGATAAGGAACAGCAGGGTAGCCTTTTTTCCTTAAGGCCGTGGCCACTCGCTCCACCTTGTCTCGAGAGAGACAGTAAACAATGCCGGTATCGTCAGGGTGATAGGTTTTGATAAAACTATCAAGCTGTTTCATCTCATCATCGCGGTCGTGAATCATGTACTTGATGTTTGGTCGATCAAAAGAGGAAACAAAGATTGCTGGATCTTTCATTTTTAACTGGGCCGAGATATCAGATCTTGTCTTTGCATCAGCTGTTGCCGTGAGTGCAATGACCGGAACTTCAGGAAAGGCGTCTTTGAGTTCACCAAGTCTTGTATAATCTTTGCGGAACTCATGGCCCCATTGAGAAACGCAGTGAGCTTCATCAATGGCGATTAAGGATATGTCGATTTTTTTAAAAAAATCCATCAAATGAGGTGAGAGAATTCCTTCAGGAGAAACGTAAACGAGTTTAACTTTTCCATTTTTTATTTTATCTTTCGCTTTCTGAGACTCCTCAAAGTTCAGAGACGAATTCAGAAACACGGCCTTAACCCCAGTCTGTTTTAGGTTCATGACTTGGTCTTGCATCAGTGAGATCAGAGGCGAAATGACAAGCGTGATACCATCCAGATAAAGCGCAGGAATTTGATAGCAGAGTGACTTTCCTCCCCCTGTAGGCATGATGGCGAGGGTATCTTTTCCATCCAGAACGGAGTTAATAATCTTATGCTGCTCGAACCTAAAGGAGGAATACCCAAAAGTTTCCTTAAGAATTTTATGCAGTCTCTTGTCTCTCACTTAGACCTCTATTTTTTTGACCATGTCTTCAAGTCCATTTAACTTGATTTCATATAAGAGGCCCAGCAATTGGCCCAATTGTCCTTCGGGAAATCCCTTGGAGTGAAACCAAACAACGTAGTCTTCAGGTAGGTCAATGAGGGGTTTGCCTTGGTATTTACCAAAGGGCATTCGAGTCTTTAAAAGCATCTCTAGATCATTCGGAGAATTGTTCATAACGAGAATCGTAGCAAGAGATACTGGATGAAAGAAGAAATTTCAGATTTTTGAATAGATTATTTTAATACAGAATTTTATTTAATCTTGAAAGTGGAGGCTTCACCAAGGGTGTGCAGCATTATAAGACCTTTTCCATGACATGTACCGTGCTCGAAACTTTTAGGCCCTGGTTAAGTCTTGTTCGCCCATTCTTTTTGAATCCTCGTTTTGTCCAAAAGGTTAAGGCCCTGGGATTAGTATCGTTTACTCCTAACTGAATGGAGTCCACATCAAATTCACTTATCAAACTTTCCAATAGTTTATAGCTTTCTGTTCCTACTCCTCCTCCATGATATTTTTCTCCAATCAGAAATAAACCAATGAATGCGACTCTTGTATGTGGGTAATGAAAAACTAAATCGATGACGCCAATGGGTCTCTCATCGTTCTCAATAAAAAGGACATACTTATCAGCATAGGAAGAACCTGGTGGCAAATCTTCAAAGAGATTTTTAGCCGACCCCGGTAGTTTAGAAACTCCTTCAACATTCATATAATACGTCGGAGCTGAATCAAGAATGTTTTGCACCTCATCTTGGGACATCGAATTGATTCTGCGTAAATTTAAGCCATGTTTTTGCATGATCCCGCTCTGGATTTGAAAGACATCTTCTGGATGCGAAGTTAGTATAAATCATTTTTAAAGGAGTCTCAAATGAAGGTAAAAGCAGCTGTTGCATGGGGCCCGGGCCTCCCCCTTTCAATTGAAATGGTAGATCTCGAAGCACCTAAGAAGGGTGAAGTTCTGGTGCGTATTTTAGCTTCTGGAGTTTGTCACACTGATGCCTATACTCTTTCTGGGGTTGATCCTGAGGGGATATTTCCGGTCATCTTGGGACACGAAGGTGCGGGAATTGTTGAGGCCATCGGTGAAGGTGTGACAACACTAAAGCCTGGTGACCACGTGATTCCACTCTACACACCTGAATGCGGTACTTGTAAATTTTGTAAGTCTGGTAAAACTAATTTATGTCAACGTATTCGCGAGACCCAGGGCAAGGGTCTCATGCCGGATGGGACAACACGTTTTTCAAAAGACGGTAAACCAATCTTTCACTATATGGGCACATCCACGTTTGCTGAAAAAACAGTTGTGGCAGAAATCTCTCTGGCAAAAATTAATCCGAAGGCTCCCCTTGATAAGGTTTGTCTCCTCGGCTGTGGCGTGACCACAGGAATCGGTGCCGTTTTAAATACCGCCAAGGTTGAGGAAGGTGCCAATGTCGCCGTTTTTGGTATGGGAGGAATTGGTCTCTCAGTTATTCAGGGCGCGAAGATGGCGAAGGCCGGAAAAATTATTGCGATCGATATTAATGATTCGAAGTTTGAAATGGCGAAAAAATTTGGGGCCACTGATTGCATCAATCCCTCAAAAATTGTAGGCTCAGTCACAGATGCGGTGATTAAGCTCACTGACGGTGGAGTTGATTATTCTTTTGAATGCGTAGGAAATACAAAACTTATGAGACAGGCGCTCGAGTGCTGCCACAAAGGTTGGGGCGAATCAATAATTATTGGAGTCGCTGCCGCTGGTGAAGAAATTTCAACGCGACCTTTTCAGCTAGTGACTGGAAGAGTCTGGAAGGGTTCTGCCTTCGGTGGAGTCAAAGGTCGTACTGAACTTCCCGGATACGTAGAGAAATATATGGCTGGAGAAATTAATCTGGATGATCTCGTAACTTTTACGATGCCTGTTGAAGAAATCAATGAAGCTTTCAAGTATATGAAGGAAGGAAAGAGCATTCGGAGTGTGGTGACATTTTCATGAAAATTCTCAAAACTCATAAAACATTTGATGGTCTTACTCAATTCTGGTCTCACTCCTCGAAGATAACCGGAACTGAGATGAAATTTTCGACCTTTATTCCTCAAGGTGAAGTGAAAGGCTGCTTAATTTGGCTCTCAGGCCTCACCTGCACAGATGAAAACTTTATCACCAAGGCCGGGGCCCAAAAATATCTCGCTCAAAATCATCTCATGGTCATATGTCCGGATACTTCCCCCAGAGGTCTAAATCTTCCGGGAGAGCACGAAAGATTTGACTTTGGTTCAGGGGCAAGCTTTTACTTAGACGCCACAACTAAAGATTATTCTCAACATTACCGGATGGAGAGCTACATCACTGAAGAGCTTTACGGAATAATTCAAAATTATTTTGAGACAAAAAACATTTCGATCATGGGCCATTCCATGGGTGGCCATGGTGCCTTGACTCTTGGTCTCAGACACCCGGAAAAGTTTAAAAGCATCTCGGCTTTTTCTCCGATTGTTCATC
>JBBQGK010000113.1:0-10200 GCA_038322885.1 Bacteriovoracales bacterium
ATGGATCCCTGACAAGTTTTGCGAACATGAAGAAGTTGTCTTGGAAGAGCTCCAACCTGCCTTCTGTTTTTAAACTTAACTTTGTTGTAAAAAATAAAACCTTGAGTCTCTACGTGAACGAATCTCTCGTCGGGACATTGAATGAATCTCAGTTCGTCTCCATTTTCAAAAACAATCGACTTCATTTTGGTGCGGATGCTGAGGCCGGAGGCGGATTTACCATCAACTCGTTCACCGCAACTGGCGCAGAAGTTCATAATAGTTACTCAGAGATCATCAAAAGATATCTCACTCCACAAGATGGTCTTCGAGCGGCGGGGAGAGACTTCTCCATTGGTACCGCTGCGAATCTCAGTGCCCTCATGAGCGATCCCCAATACGGAAAAAAACTTGCTGAAAATTTTTCTATGATCACTCCGGAGATGGATTTTAAATTTCAGAGCATTCATCCCGATTCAATTTCATATGCTTTCGGAGAAGCCGATTTGTTGTCAGAGTTTGCGAAGCTCAATGGGATAAAAATTCATGGACACACTTTGGTATGGCACGAGGCAATCCCCCCGTGGGTTTGGGAATTGTATCAAGCTCACAAGTATGACGAACTCCATCAGGCTTTAATGGATCACATTACAACTCTCGTCACTCGCTATAAGGACTCGATATCCGAATGGGACACCCTCAATGAGATCTTCGGAGACGACAGTCGTGAAAGATTCGGTCTGAGGAGCCAAGCGGACCAGGAGAATAATATTTCAATTTGGCATAAAGCTTTTGGATTTCAAATCTACATCGATGCTTTAAGAAAAGTTAAAGAGATTAATCCAAAAGCTGAAAATTGGATTAACGAATTTGGGATTGATCAAAAAGAGTCGGAAGAAAAACTTGAAAATATCATTTCTTTTGTAAATTACGCTAACAAACTTGGGTATGGCCGGCTTGTGGATGGGGTTGGTTTTCAATCACACAACTATCTACCAAACCAAGAGCCAGCAACTTCCGTTGATTTGAAACATGCCATGGCCCTTGTACAAAATGAGACCCAGGTTAAGGTGCGAATCTCTGAGCTTGACGTAGATGATGCTAGTAAGCACTTGGGTTTATTTCAAGATAAACTTACCGTATGCAAAGAACTTCACTGTGCGAGTTTTGGGATGTGGGGATTTTCAGATCGTTATGGGTCTATGTCCTCTCCTTTAAATAGCTCGAAGACTGGTAACAATTTTACTTCCCCAAACTGGGGGGCGAAATTTGAGGACTCACTCATTTTTGATGAATTCTTCAGGCCCAAACCTGAGTATCAACTTCTCATCGAGAGCTTAAGATCGATTTGATTAAACCTCGAAACTCTTCAGATGATCGGCCATTACCCGACGGATCCTGTCTTTTATGCCACTCAAACAGCATTCAGTATAAACCTCACTCGTATTAGAAAAGATTAACAAAACTTCTATAACGAGCGAAGAATAGGAAGTTCTAAAAATAATTTTATTCTCTCATTTTGATTTTGAATGAGGGGATACATGAAAAAAAATAAATTATTTAAATTGAGAAAAACTGAACCGAAGAGCCTAGAACTCGCTCCCAAAGAGGTGCGAATTTTAGGGGAATCCGATGTTTCAAAAATTTGTAGAAAGACCCGTCTTTGCGATTGTGATTTCTATCATCATCGTTTTTGTGGGCCTTCTCGCCATTAAATCTTTACCTATCTCTCAGTTCCCAGAAGTTGCTCCACCTCGAGTCGTTGTGACGATGTCATTTCCGGGTGCCAGTGCGGACGTTCTGGTAAAGTCAGCGATCATCACTCTTGAACAGGCAATCAACGGTGTTCAAGGAATGAGATATATTGTTTCTGCCTCTACCAGTGCCGGTGAGGCGATGATCCAGGTTCTCTTTGAACTCGGAACCGATCCCAACGCTGCTCTGGTGCAAGTGAAGGCCCGTGTAGATCAGGTGATGAGTAAGCTTCCACCTTTAATGCAACTTGAGGGGATCGTCGTTCAGACAGTGCAGCCTTCGATGCTGATGTATGTGAATCTTTATTCGACTGATAAAAAAGCAGATGAAAAGTTTCTTTATAATTACGCCAATATTTTTCTTTTGAATGAACTTAAGCGTATTAAAGGAATTGGCCAGGCAAGAATTTTGGGATCTCGTCAGTACGCTATGAAGATCTGGCTCAATCCAGATAGAATGCGTGCTTATGGAATAGCGACCGACGATGTGATGAAGGCGATTGGCGAGCAAAGTGTGATCGCAAGACCCGGGCGTACCGGCCAGAGCTCCGGTCAAACAGCTCAGTCCCTGGAATACGTCATGGTTTACGAAGGACGATTTGATAAACCAGAACAGTACGAAGAAATTATTATCAAGTCGAACATTGAAGGACAATTCCTTCATCTGAAAGACATCGCAAGAGTCACTCTCGATAGTCAGTTCTACAACATCTATTCAAACGTCGACGGAAATCCGGCCGCTTCAATTTTGTTCCGTCAAACAGCGGGAAGTAATGCGAGTGAAGCGATTGCGGATATTAAATCAAAGCTCGAGGAGCTAAAAAAATCCTTTCCGCCAGGAATGGATTATAAGATCTCCTATGACGTTTCAAACTTTCTGGATGCCTCAATCGAGAAAGTGCTCCACACTCTCTTCGAAGCCTTTTTTCTCGTGGCCCTTGTAGTGTTTATTTTCTTAGGAGACTGGCGCTCGACCCTTATTCCTACCATCGCAGTTCCCGTGTCTTTGATCGGGGCCTTCTTCTTTATGAAGTCCTTTGGTCTTACGATTAACTTGATCACTCTCTTCGCTCTCGTTCTCGCGATCGGAGTCGTGGTGGATGATGCAATCGTCGTCGTCGAGGCCGTTCACGCGAAAATGGCGGAAAAACATCTTCCTCCTTTTGAAGCAGTTAAAGAAGTTTTGGGCGAGATCAGTGGTGCTGTCATTGCGATTACCTTCCTCATGACAGCGGTGTTTGTTCCTGTTGCATTTTTGCCCGGGCCTGTCGGAGTTTTCTATCGTGAATTCTCCATTACGATGGCCTCATCCATCGTTCTTTCAGGTCTCGTTGCTTTGACTCTGACTCCGGTTCTTGCGGCGATGATCTTGAAGCCACACGATCCAAATCACGTTCATAAAAAATCCATAAACCCCGTGACAAAGTTTCTTGATGCGTTCAACACCATTTTTGATAAAGTCACCAACGTTTACGTGGCACTTTTAAGAAGAATCGTTGCCCAGCGAATCTTAACCATGATGATCATCGGTGGATTCGTGGCGGGACTTGTTTTCTTTAGCTCTATTCTTGCTCCAGGGTTTGTGCCGAATGAAGACCAGGGAATGATCTACGCCATTATTCAAACTCCTCCTGGAACGACTATTGAAAAAACAAACAACACGGCCCAGAAGCTTCAGAAGATCGCGAGATCAATTGACGGAGTGGAGTCTGTGACGTCTCTTGCTGGTTACGAAATCTTGACCGAAGGCCAGGGAGCAAACGCTGGGACTTGTTTGATCAGCTTAAAAGATTGGTCTAAGCGTAAACAATCCGTTCAAGACATCATTCATCAAATGGAAAACAAGACCAAGGACCTTGGTGCGGTTATTGAATTCTTCGAACCGCCTGCAGTTCCGGGGTTTGGTGCGGCCGGTGGTATTTCGCTTCGAATGCTAAATAAAGATGGAAGTGGAGACTATCGAACATTTGATAAGATTAACCAAGAGTTCATGAATAAACTGAAACTTCGAAAAGAGCTTACCGGAGTCTTCACATTTTATTCAGCAAACTTTCCTCAATACAAGATTAACGTCAATCCGAAATTGGCCATGCAAAAAGGAGTCTCGATCGGAAAAGCGATGGAGAACCTCAACGTTTTGATTGGTAGCTCTTACGAGCAAGGGTTCATCCGTTTTGGACAGTTCTTTAAAGTCTACGCTCAGGCCGCTCCGGAGTTTAGACGTCTGCCAACTGATATCTTAAATCTCTATGCAAAGAGCGACACTGGAGAAATGGTTCCGTACTCGTCTTTTATGTCCATGAGTAAAACTCAAGGGCCTAATGAGATCACGCGCTACAATGTTTACATGTCTTCAGCGATCAACGCTCTTCCTGCTCCAGGGTACTCCACTGGAGACGCCATCAGGGCCGTTAAAGAAGTTTCTGGAAGTCTTCCAAACGGTTTTGAAGTAGCGTGGGAAGGTCTGACTTACGATGAAGCTCAACGTGGTAATGAATCTATTTACATTTTTTTAGTCGTACTTGCATTTGTTTATCTCGTGCTAGCTGCTCAATACGAAAGTTTCATTATTCCTTTTGCAGTTCTTTTATCTCTTCCACCGGGACTTTGCGGATCCTTTATGCTCCTCAAGGCGATGGGACTCGCCAACGATATTTACGCGCAAATTGGTCTCATTATGCTTGTGGGTCTCTTAGGAAAAAATGCCGTGTTGATTGTGGAATTCGCCCAACAAAAACATGAGGCGGGGATGAGTGTCTTTGATGCAGCCATTGAAGGGGCCAAGGCGCGCTTTCGTCCAATTCTCATGACCTCATTTGCCTTTATCGCGGGCCTCATACCACTTGTCATTGCCACCGGACCCGGGGCTAAGGCGAATCATACTATTGGAGCTTGCGCACTCGGTGGAATGTTAATCGGAACAATCTTCGGAGTCATCGTGGTTCCAGGTCTCTATTATATCTTTGGAACAATGGCGAGTCGCCGCGATCTCATTCAAGATGAGAATCACAATCCTCTCACTGAAAGTAGAGAGAGTATTGAGAGTGATGAGATTCCAGAAATTCCAGAACTCACAGATACAGATGTTAAGGAAGCTGCCTAAAATTTAAAGTCTTGATGAGTTGTATTCGCTTCAAATAGTCCAGTCATATCCATTTACTCAAGTAAGAGCTCATAATATTAAGGTTCGTCTCCTTGCGGAGACGAACCTTTCCTATAAAATATTCTCTGAAGACTTTCCTCATCTCTTAAATGTTCGAGATGAAAATCGAGACGCATTTCGAGTGAACTGGTTCGAAGGAATCAAGGAGAATTTTTTAAAAGAGTTGGGGGCGAAGACGACGAAAACGCTACCGGAGATCCAATGAGAGACAAGATACTGTTAAATTTTCTGTGGTTCTTTAATGCAACCAATTGACTAGAAAAGGATGGACTTTGAAAATTCTCAAAAGACTGGTACTGATTTTCATTAGTTTTTGGGTTCTCATTTGTATAGGCACAATAATTCACATGCGTTTTAAATCTGAACCAGTAATTAAGATCTGTGAGGATTATAAAAGAGGTCATCCTTTTTTGGCCAAAGAATACGCCTTCGCAACCAAAGATCTTTTTCTTTCATCTATTCGTGTCGATGATAAATCCATCGCGCTTGGACGATTTGCAACTCATCTTGACCCAAAAGAATTAGATAGGATTGATCAAAAAGGGAGTCAGGGGATCGCCTCGGCTACCATCGCTGTGTTCATACCGAAGTTTAGCTGCCGTATAAAGTTCGATAAAAATATAGTCTTAGATAGTTCTTCAGGGTGGTGGGATTAACGAATGAGGGTGAGAATTCTTGAGGCCTTCGGGCTGCGCGAGTCCGATCCACTTTTAATACCGACGAATAATTGCAGGGACATCTAATGATTCAAATGGCAACGAAAGTTATTCACAGCTTTCCTTGATATTTTATGATTCTCAAAAAAACATCACAGAGAATGGATGAAAAGACGAGTTCTCTAAATCTAATCCGGAAAAAGTGAACCGTTCATAATGATGAGTCGCATGCGCCTGGCCCGGCTGGGAAAAAAAGAGCGAAGAGTAAAGGAACAATCAAACTTTTCGAAGTTTTTCACTCGGTCATAATTAATTAAGATTAAGATTCCCGTCCTTGCGGAGACGAACCTTTACTATAAAATATCCTCTGAAGACTTTCATCATAATTTAATGAACATCCCAATGCCGGGATAATATCCAAGGAGTGATATGAAATTTGATAACAAGGCCCTCGCTCTCTCTGCTCTTCTTCTCGGTGCTGCCTCTATGGCATCTGCTGACGATATGGCAAAAAAAGGGGCCAAGACTCCATCAATGCCGGAGGATTCAGTGATGTGCTACGGTGTGAACAGTTGCAAAGGACAAGGCGCATGCCACGGTAAAGTGGATACGTGTGCTGGAAAAAATAACTGCTCGACAGAAGTTTCTTGCGCTGGAAAAAATGACTGTAAAGGCAAAGGCATGACAAAAATGACGAAGAAAGAGTGTCTCGCGAAGAAAGGGACTGTAGGAGCGTAATGTTCGGGGTTGGACTTCGCCATCAACATTTTCCTCATCTCTTAAATGCTCTGGATGAAAATCGAGACGCACTTCAAGTGAACTGGTTCGAAGGAATCACCGAGAATTTTTTTGATACCGAAGGCCGGCCACTCCAAGTTTTAGAAAAAGTACGCCGTGACTTCCCGGTGGGGCTTCACGGCGTTTCACTCTCAATTGCGAGCTCCGAAGATCTGAATCTAGATTATCTAAAGAAAGTTAAAACGCTCTACCAGCGGATTGATCCCATGGTTGTGTCCGATCATCTATGCTGGACGGGCCACCGGGCGACAAATCTTCATAACCTTCTTCCCATTGCCTATAATCAAGAAAGTCTCAATCATCTTATTCCTCGGATTCAAAAAGTTCAGGAGTATTTAGGCAGACAGATCTCACTTGAAAATCTCTCGGCGTACTTTGATTTAAAAACATCAACCATGACCGAATGGGATTTTCTAAAAGTCCTTGCCCAAAAGGCCGGCTGCAAACTCCTTCTGGATATTAATAACGTCTATGTGAACTCTCAGAACCACGGATTTGATCCGTATGCCTATGTAGATGCCATTCCTAATTCACTCATCACTGAAGTTCACCTCGCCGGCTTCTCCAATATGGGCACCCATCTCTTTGATACTCACTCCTGTCCGGTTTGGGACCCCGTCTGGGATCTCTATGCTCACAAAATGAAATCTGGATTGAAAGTTCCGGTTCTGGTCGAATGGGATGAAGAGATTCCTGATTACCTCGTGCTCGAAGCTGAGATGTTGAAAGCGCAAAAAATTTTCCAAAAGGTGTCTCCTGGATAAGTTTCAAAAAATATTTCTCCATTCAATCCTTCATCCTCAAGATCCTATACCGGCAGACTTTCTGGCCCTCATTAAACCTGTGGGGAAACTCTCATCTGAGGACGTCATCACTGTTTACCGCAATGACTACGATGCGAGACTCTTTGAAGCTTTAGGTAAGAACTATGAGGCAACCTGGATTCTCATGGGGGATGAAGACTTTAAAAGTTTTGGTGCTGAGTATGTTCGGCTCTACCCCTCCACCTTCACGAACTTAACCGTCTACGGAGATAAGTTTTGCGAATTTCTGGAGTCAAAAAATACTGAAGAAATGATTTTAGAGATGGCCCGTTTTGAAAAAAACTTCTGGGAGATTTTCCATCTTGCGCCAAAATCTCCTCAGGCACTCACTCCAGATGATCTTCAGAATAAAAAATTCGATCTCACCTCAGGATTCTACCTCTCTAAATCTTGTCTCAAACTTCACGCTCTTTGGCTTCTCCGTGAAGGAGGCTCTGAGAACCTGTCTCTCGATGATTTTCTTGAAGACGAATGCCTCGCACTTTTTAAAGGGGAGAATGGGGTCATGGTTAAAAGGATTACGGCCATTCAGTTTCAAGTCTTGGGTCTCATCCGCGAAATGAATAATCTCACAGAAGTCTTCTCTGAGCTCGATGCTTTGAAAATAGAAACCACTCAGGAAGAGTGGTCTCAGATTTTCAGTATTCTTGCCTACATTTAATTATTTGGTTTTGATCACAATCGGCGCCGTGAACGTCGCAAGAAACTCTTCGATGGTCTTCACACGATTATTGTTAAAGATGTCAGCGTCAACCGGGAAAGGAAGCTTATCGACAGAGCAGTAACCTAGAAGAGACCATTCATCTAATGGGTTTACATATTTTCCATTTTCGAGAATTGTGAGAAGGCGCAAACAAGCATGGCCCTTCTTACTGGTCGAGAAACTGATCACTTCACCGTCCAGAGCAAATTGATTTGGCCCAATTTTTTGGAGTTCAACAATTTCTTCCGTGTGAGACTTTGGAAAAGTTTTTCCATTCACATTAAAACTATAGCAGCCGATGACTTTTGAATCCCGAGGAAGAAAACTCTCCCATGCGTAGGCTTCGCGAATACAACGAACACCAAGAAAGGCTCGGCTCACAACCGCATCGTTGGTAGGGGCAAAGCTCACCAAGTGTGGCTTCACAGTAAGAGTTGTGGCCTGGGCCACAGAGATGAAAAGAAAGGACAGAAGTAATGTTTTCATGCTTTTTAGATTAGCACGAAATATGGATTTTCATAGGGGGAGCATGACCGACGACTTCCATCAGGAAAGACTGCGTAAAAAATTACTCAAATTAACTTAGCCGATGGAAGTCTCTTAAGACATTTAATGAAACTTAATTAACTAATATTATTAGTGTAAACCCTTGAGTTACATTGGAATCCTCCCTAATCTCAACACATGAGTAGTTCCAAAAACATTCTGTGCGTTGATGATGACTTAGAGATTCGAAAAATCGTCAAGGCCTCTCTTCCGGCAGATGTTACTTTCGCAGAAGCTGATACTTTAATAGCTGCGATAGCAAAGATCGAATCTGAGAGTTTTGAAATTATTCTTATCGATTTAAACCTCGATGGTGAAAGTGGATTCAAACTCGTCGAATATATCAAACTAAAAGAGTTTTCCATTGTCCCTAAGATCATGATCATCACAGGATCAAATGCTGAAGCTGATGAGATTCGCTGTCACCAGCTCGAAGTTACGGAGTTCATCCGCAAGCCCCTTCGTCCGAGTGCGTTCCGAGCGCTCATTGAAAAGCATTTATTTAAATCAACGACACCACCGCCAATAAAAAAAATCGGTCCTCTCAAAGTCGATACGGTCAAAATGCAGGTCAAAATTATTAACGGAACAAAAGACGAAGACCTTCTTTTGACACTGAAAGAATACAAGTTGTTGATGAAGTTTATTGATCACCCGGGGGTAAGTTTTACCAGAGAGCAACTCTACATGGATGTCTGGGACGCGAGCTCAGAAATTCAATCCCGCACGATTGATATGCACGTCAGTGCTCTGAGAAAGAAGCTCGGCAACTACGGCAGCTCAATTACTTCGGTAAGAGGTATTGGTTATCTTTTTGATTCAGCGAAATTCTAAACCGCGCATTTTCTGAAGAGATTTTTTGATCCTTCCCATTTTAAATTTATATTGAGAAATAAGATCCCTTATCAATTCAAGGTTGGCGGTTTCGGCCGCCTTCTCCATCTTGGCACCCAGCTCGGACAGATCATGGAGTCCGTAAGAACCTGAAGATCCTTTTAGTCGGTGAGAAACAACTTCAATTGAACTGAGGTCACTCTTTGCGAGTGCTTTTTCAAGCATAACAATTTCTTCAGTGCGATTTTTTACGTAGGCAGGAAAAATCTCAAAGAGTTCTTTTTCCATTACGAACTCGTAGTTCTGACTAAATTCATGGATGGCCTCTAAGAGGGCCTTCTTTCCAATAGGCTTGGTAAGGTGACCATCACAACCCGCCTTGAAGCTTTTTTCCACTTCTTCTTTTAGTGCATAGGCGGTTAGGGCAACAATGGGAGTGGGGTCAACGCCATCCTCAGTTTCAATCTTTCTGATCTCTCGAGTCGCCGAATATCCATCCATGCCTGGCATCTGCATATCCATCAGGATCAAATCGTAGGACTTTTTCTTGAAAGAGTTCACAGCTTCGAGCCCGTCGGAGACTTCATCAATACTCCATGGCTGATTTCGGAAAAAGGAGGTAATCACGATTCGATTCTCCTCATTATCATCGACCAGAAGTATATTAAGAGTCCGTTCACCAAATGGTGATTGAGTAACCACTGTCTTTGGTTTTTCTTCAATCCTTGTTTTATTCAGAACATGATCAATTGTTTCAAGTAAATCATTCCTTGAAACTGGCTTCACTAGATACTCATCGATACGGCGATTCCCCCTAAAAACTAGGAATTTTACAATCTGATACCAACCGTGTCATAAGACACAAAAAGGAATCAGATGAAGAAGAGATTTACCGAAGAACAGATCATCAAAGTTTTAGCTGACCACAAGACCGGAGTGACCG
>JBBQGK010000114.1:0-10182 GCA_038322885.1 Bacteriovoracales bacterium
GTAAAAGGCAAAAAGAATAAAGATAAAAAACAGAACAGTAACGAGGATGAAAATCCCGACTATTCCTTTAGAACGTTCGCGGCTCAAGAGGAACTCCTTCCCTAAGTTTCCAAGAGCTTAAAGTATACGCGGGATTAAAAGAAAAAGAAAAGAAAGTCCTTAGAAATGAAAGCCCTTAGCGCTACAGTCATTTTCATTCTTAGAAATTTGAGCTGTGAGCCAACTTGGTGCTCCCATCGTACTGTTTCTCTTAATACGGTTGTATTCCTGCGTGTACAGGTCAGAGATCGTATAGTTTTCGATGATAACTGCAGTCTCGTCATTTGAATAATTGGCGGATTCAGACCAGTTTTCCGAACCCATGATCACAATTCGATTATCGATCACGCCAAATTTATGGTGAAGAACATCTCCGTTGGGAAGTAGACCAACTCCAGCTTCACTGGCCGGATGGGGCCAAGGATTATTGCCTGCTTCGTAAGCACATTTCTGCTGATTGAGCATTTTGAGTCCCAACATATCCATGAGCTCAGAGTAGTCACGATACGCAAAAGCAGGTTCAACGAGAAACCCAGTATTCACACCAGCATCAGATCGTGCCTTCACCAGATCACCAAGTTTCTGATCAGAGTAAACAAAAAGTGCTGCCTTTACGCTGCTTGAAGCCTTACTAATCTGAGCACCGATGAGACCATTGGTGGATTCTTCCCAAGATAAATTTTTTGATGTTGGAGAAAACTGAACAGTTAGTTTTGTTCCGTTAACTGAAACGGAACGAGGTCCTCGGTAGGTTTTTCCCTGGCCGTAATTTCCATGTGTCCCATTTCCCCAAAGTTGAGCGAACTCTTCAGTAAAAATATTCGCAAAGGCCGGAGACTGAACCACGATCATTGAGTTAGCGTTTCCTCGAGATCCGGGAGCAAGAATATCTCCGTGAAAGCAGCTCATGGTGAAGTTTCCAGAGCTAACAACAGTTGTTTTACCGTCAACAATCATGAATTTGTGATGCATAAGTCCTGAGCCAGAAGAATTATCGGAGGCATCGTCCAAGATTGGGACGTTGGCGGTTTGAAGCATGTACATCGCATCTCTATTCAAGAGTTCACTCTGATCAAATCTGCCATCTCTGTTCACATCAATAAAGGCATGAAGTTCGTTTGTACGAGAGGCGTCGTGTTGATTATCAGCAGAGTTATCTGTCTGCTTCAAGACATTGAAGTTGTAATCATTATCCAAGACTATGCGAACATCAACACCCTGACGTCTCTTATCGATTAAGGCTTGGGCCACGAGTGGCAAACGAAATTCTAAAACTGCGATATAAATTGTTTTTTTTGCTTTAGCTATTTCATCCAAGAGTACGTGTTCAAGATTGTCTCCTCGGCGCAAAATTTTGCGGTAAGGCTCAGTGTATTGCATCTTTTCGTTTTGATTAAAAAAGGTCGAGATCTGAGCTAACGCACAGAAAGGAAAGCATGCTAAAAAAAGTGTGAGGGCCTTCATCCGAACCGCCTTACTATAAATTCAACTAATACCTGACTTAAACTGTCCTAATATATACACACTAAGTCATCCAAAATCATCTTACTTTAATGAATCTTATTAATGTAGAGGCCTTAGCACCTGAAATGACATAGGGCTTTAGGATTTTTACAGGGTGCCGAGAAGCTGTATAGGAACTAAATAATAGCATTGACGCTATGCGAGGTAGTTATGGTTAAAAATATATTTCTTCTCTTTCTTCTGACCTGGGTAAGCCTTTCTTACGCGAAAGGTAAAGTCGCTCAAGAGTCCATGAAAGATTCAGAAAGCTACAAGTGGGATAAGCCTGTTCAGGAACAAGAAGTGCAGCGTGGAGTTGCCGGCGGAAAAATCAAAAAAAATAGAATGGCGCCTGCCGATCAGAAAGTTGAGCCTACCGAAGAGTCTGATTCTGAAGTACGCTACTGGAAATTCCAGGAATAATCTTCGGACCCTTGTCTTTGTCCCAGATATTGATTTTTTCAAATTCACTTTTCAGCTGACCGCAAGCCGCGAGGATATCGCTCCCCTTTGTGGCCCGGATCGTACAAGTAAATCCCTTATTAATCATCTGATCCAGAAACCACATGATCTTCTCTTCAGAGGGTCTGCGGTACTTTGAATCAGGATAGTCATTGAACGGAATAAGATTGATTTTAGATTCTTTCGGATTCAAAAGTTTAGCCAACGCCTGAACATCTTCGAGGCTGTCGTTGATATCTGCTAGTAGCAAATATTCATAGGTGATTCGTCGATGAGCTTTTAGGGGGATCTGCTTGATGGCAGTAAAGAGCCGATCAAGATCATAAACTTTATTGATCGGCATCAGTTCAGTGCGAACATCGTTTCGTGCCGAATGAAGAGAGATGGCGATATTCACTGGTGGAAAATCAATCGCAAGTTTTTCAATCGCAGGAACAAGCCCAGAAGTAGAAAGAGTGATTCTTCTCTGGCCTAAGTTCATACCTCTTTCACTCATAAAAATCTGCGTCGCTTTCTTCATATTTTCATAGTTATGAAGGGGTTCACCTTGACCCATATAAACAATATTGGTGAGCTTAGAATCTGACATTGCAACATTGGTGATGAAGTCCTGAACAGCGAGATATTGGCCAACAACTTCCGATGGTTTTAAGTGGCGCTTTAATCCTTGAGTGGCAGTATGGCAGAAAGTGCATCCGACAGCGCATCCTACTTGTGAGGACACACAAAGAGTAAGACGCTCACGTGCAGGAATCGCAACGGCCTCGACAGTCTGGCCGTCGTTCATTTTTACTAAAAATTTTCGCGTTCCATCTTTTGAAAGACCATTCCAAACGATCTTCAAAAGAGACATGTCATAATTTTCAGCAAAAAATTCGCGGGTATTTTTAGCAACATTTGACCAGTTGGCCGGATCCCGTTCATTTTTTTTATAGACCCAATCAAAAATCTGGGTCGCTCCAAATATCGTAAATCCCTTTTCTTTTAAAAGAGATTTCAAATCATCGAAAGTGAGGTCAAAAAAAGAAGGTTTCATGTGCCCCCAAATTAGGGGACCCAAGCGGGTTTAGCAAGGATTAAGAGTAAAAAATACCGGGCAAATTAGCTGAATAACTTACCGAAAAAGCTCTTTTTCTTTGAGAGTTCTTCATTTATGGCAAGTTCTCCAAATTGCCCAAAGATCGACCTAAAACTCGCTAGATCCCGGGCCCCATCAAGACCGATGTTATAATCCTGAACAGAAATAAGTCTAACTTCCGATTTTTGGAATTCCTGGGCCACTCTAAGGGCGAAGGACTTGAGATCATCTAGGCTCAAAAAAGTGAGCTCCTGGTGATCGGCATCAGGGACACTTTTCGAAAGTTCTTTTAAGATTTTTTGATCGAGAAAGCCTTGCTCAGAAAAGAAGTGAACGACCCGGTAACGAGCAGGATAAAATTGTCCATCTTGATTTTGCGAAGATCGAAAGTGATAGATTAAAACAAGTTCCATCAGATCTCCTCATAGTGGCCAAAATCCAAACTGATTCTACCCATTGGTAACAATTCCACCTCAACTCCATCAGGAGTCGACTTGGCCTCTGCTCGAATGGGTTCAATCATTTTCATGAAGGCAAAGTGCTTGCGTGTTCTGACATTCACGCGTTTTTTGTAACTCGTGGGATTGTAGAAATCGACTCTGCGAACATCAAGGTAATTAAGATCTGTCTGGCCCGCCGAGCGAATTCTCCAAAGACTGAAAACCTCTTCGTCCATTAAAGTTTCAGGTTGTGAGAGATTCATAAATTTAAAAATATGTTCCCAGAATTTTTCTCGCTCCGGATGATCGAAGAGTTTGTCGCCGTCAAAGGTGAGAAACTTTCCGTCACCAAGACTTGAGAGTGTCACGGTGGTGAGAAAGTTCACTGTCTGAAGGGTGAGGTTGTTTTCAAGATAGAAAAGCTGGAGTTTTTGTTCTAATTCCGGCGAGAAACCAGATCGATCGAGGACGACTTGCTGGCCCATCAAGAAGAGCTTGATCATTTGCCCGAAGCGAGTTCGGTCGAGGGTCGCGCCCTGAAAAAATTTAATCTTATTTTGGTTCGCCTCAATCCAGTCTGTCGTGAAATTGAGCTCTTTATGAATTTGATACATCCATGGATAATGCTTATTCAAAAATGGTAGAAGCCCATTGCGCTTGAATTCATGATTGTTGTTAGCATCAAAAATATCGACCAGACCTAGCGGTCTTAGCTCAGGGGAGAGATCATTTTGATAAATGAGATAATGAAACCGATGATCAATTTCGGAGCTTCCAAAATGTTGTTTAAGAAGTTCTGGAAGAAGTTGATTTTTTTCTGACGGTCGAAGTAAGCAGGTACTTACCCATTCGTCTCGAACGTAGGCCTCTAGGATGTCTTGAAAATAATTGGTCTGCGTTTTTCCTTCAGTCACTGACCTCTCGATAGTTTCTCGAGGACCACCACCTAAGACGATCACATCAAGAGTTCCATTCCAAAATGGTGACAGATGAGTTTCAGCTGTCGTTTGGAAAAGCTCCTGAAGCTCAGAGGTAAATTTCTCTTTTAGTTTTTCCTCCTCAATGGTCCCTAAAGAATCTGTCCCTTCTGGGAGATTGGTTTTAAGGTAGCGAGAAAAACTTTGCTCAAAAATATGGGAGCGATCGAATAAAAAAGAATGGCGCTGGTTTCTCTCGCGGTAAAAATACTTTTGTCCCCAGCATGGTGCCTGTACGCGATGAACCGAAAGAAATTCACTAAAGGCCCTGACAAAACTTGAAAAATGAGAAGCAACCTTGGGTCCAAAAAATGAACACATTTTTTGAAGTTTGCTTTCTTGATCCAGAACCGAAAAGTGAGACCCCTCGGGATCGATGCTTAAGGTAAGAGCAGCTGAAACGGGAACTCCCCCACTGGGAAGATATGGCGCAGGAGTCAAAGGCAGAATCCAGCAGAACTTGCGACGGTGACGCGTTAAGAGTTCAACCAAACGCAAGAGATCTCTTTCGGGGTGCAGATTTCCAAAATCCCATGTCCCAGGATTTTCCTGGTGAAAGCCCCAGTAAACGGGAATGAAAATCACTTCATTTGGTTGGGTGCTGAGGATTTTTGTTTCCCAAAGGGCAGCGGAAGTTTTCCAATAAAAAAACCATTGTTCGCCGGGCCGCACAGGATCATTCGTAATGAGTGAGTCTTCAGTTGATCTCAATTTTTCTCCATAAAACGTAGTTACTCAAATGATTCTAAAACAAAATTTTCTGTGTCGCAAAGTTTCCCAAAAACTGATTTTTCCGCTACACTTTCCACCGGCAAAAAAAGGAAGCTCAAATGTGGTTTTTCACTCAGGAAGAAAAAGAAATTCAAAAAGTTTGTCGTGATTTTGCTCAGAAGGAACTAGCTCCTTTTGCAGAAAAACATGACAACGAAGAGACATTCAATCTTAAGGCCTTTAAGCACATGGGAGACCTTGGACTCTTGGGCATTACCGCCCATCCAGATTTCGGTGGAGCAGGCCTCGGGGCAACTGCTGCCACGATCGTCATGGAAGAATTTGGTCGGGCCTGTGCTGGATCTACTTTATCATACCTCGCCCACACGATTCTTTGTGTGAATAATTTAAGTAACAATGGCTCCGACGTCCAAAAAGAAAAATATCTGCCAAAGCTTTGTAGTGGAGAGCAGATTGGATGCATGGGGATGTCTGAACCCGAATATGGATCTGATGCCGTAGGAATGCAGACCAAGGCGACGAAAGATGGCGATTTCTATTCAATCACAGGAAATAAAATGTGGATCACAAATGCGCAATATGCAGATGTGGTTTATCTCTACACGCGCACTGGCCCAGGAAAAAAAGATCTGACGACTTTCATCGTTGAAAAAGGAACCCCAGGTTTTTCAGTTTCAAAAGAAATTCATAAAATGGGAATGAGATCATCTCCAACTGGAGAGCTCTCTTTTGATAAGTGCAGAGTTCCGGTCGCCAACCGTGTGGGAAAAGAAGGTGATTCGACTCTCCACATGATGAAAAATCTTGAGATCGAAAGAATCACGATTGCTGGTATCGCTCTTGGAATCGCAGAGGCGTGCCTGGCCCAAAGTATAAAGTACGCAGGAGAGCGCAAACAGTTTGGAAAAACTCTGGCCCATTTCCAAATGATCCAAAAAATGATTGCGGAGATGTACTCAGAAACTGAGGCGATGAAACGCATGCTCTATACTGTTTGTTATGAATATGATCATGGACAAAAGTCGAATACCCTTGCCTCTGCAGTTAAACTTCAGCTGCCCAAGATGGCGACCAAGATTGCTCTAGATGCTATTCAGATTCACGGCGGATACGGCTACTCGAGGGAGTTTCCGGTTGAGCGGATGATGAGAGATAATAAGCTCAATGAAATTGGAGCGGGTACGAATGAAGTGATGATCATGATCATTGCAAAAAATCTTTTGAACGAAGCTTTGAGGCACTAAGATGAATGATCTTCAAAAAGAACTCACCACGAGTCTTGCAAAGTTTTGTAAAGATTCTATCGAACCTCACATGGAAGCTGACGACCACGATGGAAAATTTCGCATGGAGATTTTCAAAGGACTAGGCGATTTTGGTGTGGCGGGAGTGACTCTTCCAACTGAATTTGGCGGAGCAGGACTTTCGTACTTGGATTACGTTTATGTTCTTGAAGAGATCGCTAAAACGTCTGTTCCCTATGCCGTCACCATTTCTGTTTCGAGCATGGTTCAAACCATCATCAATGAATATGGAAACAAAACTCAGAAAGAAAAATATCTTCCGGCCTTAACCAGCGGAGCAGAAATCGGCGCATTCGCTCTGTCAGAATCTCATGCAGGATCAGATGCTGGTGCGCTCAAGACCACGGCCAAGAAAGTTGACGGTGGATATCATTTAAACGGTACAAAGATGTGGATCACTTCTGGTGGTGTTGCAAAAACATATATCGTCATGGCACGCACTGGTGGAGAAGGTTCAAAAGGTGTGTCGGCCTTCATCGTTCGCGATGGGATGAAAGGTTTCTCCTACGGGAAAGCTGAAAAGAAAATGGGATGGAAAACATCTTCCACTCGAGAACTCGTCTTTGATCAATGTTTTGTCCCAACAGAAAATCTTCTTTTGGACGAAGGCAAAGGCTTTAATGTTGCCATGGGTGGGCTCGACCGAGGTCGTGTCGCGATTGGAGCCATCGGCGTTGGGTGCTCACAAAGAGCCTTGGACGAGGCCGTACGTTATGCTCTTAATCGTCATCAATTTAAACAAGCGATTTTTGATTTTCAAGGACTTCAGTTCATGCTTTCAGATATGGCATTGGAAACTGAAGCCTCCAGGCTTTTAGTGCTTAAGGCAGCCGAAAGTATTGATGCAGAGTCGACGAATTCTAAGCTCTGTTCTATGGCCAAGCTTAAAGCGACAGACACCGCCATGAAAGTTACAACTGATGCAGTCCAGGTTTTGGGTGGTGTTGGGTACACCTCCGAGTTTCCGGTTGAGAGATTCATGAGGGATGCAAAAGTTCTTCAGATCGTCGAGGGAACGAACCAAATTCAAAGAATGGTGATCGCCCGTCATCTCAAAAAAGAGTACGAACATCATGCTTAATTGGAACATCCGCTCAACCTATTCTGCTCCTGCTTCAACTCCTGAATCTGATCAAGCAGAAAAGGCTTACCTCGATACGATCATGTCCGAAGAGATTGGTTTTTTTAGGTTGCCAGAAAATACCGAGTTCATCGCTTCTTCTAAAAAAGTGTTTGAAGAGATGAAGCACAAAAAATATTTCATTCACATAGGGATCGGAGGAAGTGCTCTGGGTCCCGATATGCTGATAAAAGCAATGGGTGTTCAAAGTGGCGTGAAGTTTATTTTCCTCAATAATATTGATCCCGATGAGATGAAACGCTGTCTTGATCAGGTGAATCTCAAAGAGTCTTTGATCTATGTCGTTTCGAAATCAGGCACAACGGCAGAAACTGTGGCCGCTATGAGTATCATGATGAGTGAACTCAAAAAGTGTGGAATAAATGAAAAAGACTACCGGGACTATTTTGTATTCTGCACTGATCCTGAAAAAGGGGATCTAAGAAAACTTCAAAAAGAGTGGGATATTCGAACGCTCTCTATTCCTTCAAATGTCGGCGGACGCTATTCCATTTTCAGCCCGGTAGGACTTCTTCCAGCTTACTTTGCTGGCATCGATGCCCAGTCACTTCTTGATGGGGCCCGAGACATCAAAAAGCATTTGAGTGATCCTAAGGCCTGTGGTGAATTTTTTGCGCTTGCAAGATGGATAAAAGGACTTCATGACCAGGGTGTAAACCAGACTGTTCTCATGCCCTACTCATCTCTTTTAAAAGAATTCTCTTCCTGGTTTGTTCAACTTTGGGCAGAAAGTTTAGGTAAGGAGAACAAGGGTCTAACTCCCATTCCATCCTACGGAGCAACTGATCAGCATTCTCAAATGCAACTCTTTATGGAAGGACCTCGTGATAAAGTTCTAGTGTTAATAGAAATCGAAAAGTTCCAGACTGATTTTAATCTCAGCAACACACTTTCTGGTGAGAGCTTTAAACTTCTTGCCCCATTCACACTTTCACAGCTTATGAAGGCGGAATTTGAAGGCACACTCGCCGCTTTAAACGAAAATTCAAGACATGTGGTTCATATCAAAATGCCTTCACTCAATGAAACTCATTTGGGGCAGCTCATTCTCTTTTCAGAGTGTCTGACTGTATTAGTAGGCAAGATGTTAAAAGTTGATCCGTTCAATCAGCCAGGGGTCGAGGCCGGAAAAAAATATGCCCACGCTTGGTTAAAAACAAACTCTAAATGACGAAGAGGTATTACCTGCAGCTTGATCAAAGCTTCGGGTAAGCCTAAGATAGTATTTATATTGATATTTGTGGAGTTGATTCATGAGCGATGATAACGCTACCGTCGTCATAACGGATATTCGAAAAGCTTTGGCCGCCTCTGAAGATGAAGCCAAACAGAAACCAGCATGCCTGCTTGTAGTTGGCGGAGAACTAAATGGTTCTATCTTCAATCTTGAAATGGGTGAGAGTTTTATCGGAAGAAATCCTGATTGCACTATCTCTCTAGACTTCCATGGTATCTCTCGCAAACACTTCACGATCACGGTTGAAGAATCAGGCGTCACTCTGACTGATCTTGGAAGTGCAAATGGCACCTATCTCAACAATCAAAAACTCACAACCCCGACCATTCTTAAACGCGCAGACATGATTAAGATCGGTTCTGTTGCCATGAAGTTTCTCCCGAAGGGTGATCCTGAACGTTTGACCTACGATAAACTTCACGAAGAAGCACATACCGATGGCCTCACGAAGTGTTTTAACAAAATGTATTTCAATGGACAGCTTGAACTTGAAGTAAAGAAAAGCAAAGTGACTGGAAAGCCTCTCTCTTTGATCATTTTCGATCTAGATCACTTTAAAAAACTCAATGATAACTTTGGTCACGATGCTGGCGACTATGTCCTTAAAGAAAAATCTCGCCTCATCCGCGAAAACGGCATCCGTCAAGGTGACGTCTTCGCTCGTTATGGTGGTGAAGAGTTTTGTATTCTTCTCCCAAACACCAATTTAAAGCAGGCCTTTGAGATTGCGGAACGCTTGAGAAAGCTCGTCGAAAAACATGAATTCATCTACGATGGCAAACGTCTTCCTGTGACGGCTTCTATCGGTGTCGCTGATTACCGTCAGGGTGTAAATACTGGAACTGACCTCTTCAAGAGAGCGGACTCTGCTGTTTACCTATCTAAAGGCGGCGGACGAAACCAGGTGAACTTCTACAAAGATAAATGATCCCGCCGAAGATTGATCTTCTCCCTGAGCATCTGATAGATCAGATTAAGGCAGGAGAAGTCATCGAGCGACCGGGAAATCTCATCAAAGAAATATTAGAGAATGCCGTCGATGCTGGTTCAACCAAGATTGAATTGCATTTGCAAAATAACGGTCTCGATCTCATTTCCCTCAAAGATAATGGTCACGGCATGAGATTTAATGATCTCCCTCTCGCCTTCTCAAGACACGCGACTTCCAAGATCAAAAATTTTGAAGATCTCTACCGGCTCCATTCTTATGGATTCAGAGGAGAGGCCCTGGCCTCAATTGCGGCCGTATCAAAACTTCAGTGTATCTCA
>JBBQGK010000115.1:0-10128 GCA_038322885.1 Bacteriovoracales bacterium
CATGAAAACGTTCCGAGTGCCCAACTTGCAGAACAACTTTTTTATCCTGAGCAATGATTTTCAGGGCCTTTGCTTCTTCGTCATTTGAACAAAGGGGTTTTTCGCAAAACACATGTTTGTTATGCTCCAGCAAATATTTTACTAGTTCAAAGTGAGTTGAAGTTGGAGAAACAACAAAAGCTGCATCAATCTCATTGATGACTTCTTTTATGTCACTCACGACTTTTACTTTTGGATGACTCGTACGGGCCGCTTCCTGACCAGCTGGAAATTTTTCAACGATCGCTACAAACTCTGCTTCCGCTGCATGAGCTTCGACTTTCTGGCAATGCCATTTTCCCAGATGCCCATAACCGATAACGGCAACACGTACTTTACTCATGACTCTTCCTCTTTACGATTGCATGAACGGAGCAATGCCGATTTCACTTTTTGTTATGAAAGAGGCGATTTCCTGAATGACAATATTATTTTTATATTCGGCCATAAACTCAGGGTGAGACACAAAAGCACGAGGAGCAAGAGCCGAAGCTTCCATCGTTCGATAAAAATCGACAACCTCAGACACGATTTCTTTTGAATGCCCCTGACGTTTGAGCCCAATGATGTTGATCCCTTTGAGTCGAATACGATTTCCGTAGGCCGTACAAAAATTCGGGATATCGCGGTCAATCCCTGATCCACCACCGATATAGGCACCTTTACCAAGAGTTACAAATTGAGAAATACCTGTGTTACCACCAATGATCACTCGATCACCAATGTTCACGTGGCCCGCGAGGTTAACAGAGTTTGCAAACGTGAGATTATTTCCAAGACTACAATCGTGGGCAATATGACAGTAGGCCATATACAAAGAATTTGAACCGATGATTGTTTTCTTATCTTGTTTTGTTGTTCCACGGTGAATGGAAACATATTCACGGAAGATATTATTATCACCAATGATCGTTTCAGTTGGTTCATTTTTATAAGAGTTATCTTGGGGAGGAGCTCCGATAGATCCGAATTGGAAAAACTGGTTTCCTTTTCCGATGGTCGTATGTCCGTCAATCACGACATTTGAATGAAGGATGCAATCGTCGCCGAGTTGTACATTGGCGCCAATAGTGCAAAAAGGTCCAATCTGAACATTGTTTCCAATCTTTGCTTCAGGGTGAATAAACGACATCGCATGGGCCTGATAATTTTTTGTCATATGAGTGTTCCTTTCTTATTATTTGATTGATGCCATGGACGTACATTGCGAGATGAGATCTCCATTCGAGTGTATCTGACAATCGAAGACCCAAATGGGGCCTCTGACTTTAGTCAGGACTGTCGAAATAACTAAATCCATCGGCGGGATCACGGGCTTTCTAAATCTGGCAGAATCAACTGATAGTAGGGCAACATCGAGTACGGCCCCTTTAGGAAGAGAGTACTGAGCAAGAAATGAACCCGCCTGTGCCATCATCTCGACTTGCACGACACCGGGGAGGATTGGATTTCCTGGAAAATGCCCTTCGAGAACTTTGACCTTATCATCGACTTTAAACGTGCAGATGGATTTTCCACCGACAAGGGATGCGGCCGGAAACGGACCTTCTCCAATGAGTCCCTCTGGAAGGATGACCTCTTGAACCGTATCGATGAAGAGAAACGGATCGCGATGAGGTAAGAATGCCATGACCTGTTCTTTATTCATGTGCATAGATTATTCCTTTGTATTTTCTTTAAGTGACATATTTCGGACCCAGGCAATCCCCTTCATCCATTCTTTTAAATCTTTTGCCGGGTGTCCGCCGAGCTTTGAACCCGCGGGCCAAATTGCACTTTCGTTGACCTTTGCCCCACCAGCAATTTGAGTCCCCATTCCAATGTGAGAATCAGGACCAACAGCTGCTCTTCCACCCATCACAACGTAGTCTTCTAAAACCACACTTCCCGCGAGGCCACACTGTCCGCAGATCACGCAACCTTTCCCAATTCTGCAGTTGTGAGCAATTTGCACAAGGTTGTCGATGCGAGTTCCAGAACCAATCACAGTGGGAGAGAAAGTTCCCATATCCACAGAAGTGTTTGATCCAATCTCAACATCATCGTGAATTTCAACTCCGCCCATGTGCCAGATTTTTACATGCTTGCCTTGATGATAAGTATAGCCAAAACCATCTGAGCCAATGATCGTGCCGGAATGAATACGACAGTTCTTACCCATTTTGGTGAATGGATAAATTGTCACATTCGAATAAATTTTTGAACCATCTCCAATTTCTGAAAATGGCAGAATCACAGCACCAGGAAGAATTTCTACAAATGCCCCGATCTTAACATGCTCACCGATGAAAACATTTTGCGAAATGTAAGCCGATGGATCAATGTCCGTGGTACCCATCTGACGGCCATCCACCTGGACATTCACACCCTTCATTTTCTTATCGTAGAATGGTTTGGATAATAGAGTGAGAGACATCGGAACCTGCATGGAGACAGCTATCCAAGGTAGACGATCGATCAGAGTTTTCATCTCAGCGTTCATCAATTGATAAAATTTCTCATCAACGATAGCACCGACTTTTAATTTCACCGCTTCATCTATGAAAGGAGCAAACTTCTGCAGGAACTTAGCGTTCTTAATGAAGACGACACTCATCGGAAGGAGATGATCAAAAGCAGAAATGGCCAGAATCTCTTCTGGCCACTGCGGGTTTTTCATAAGCTTAATTTGAGGATCGTAACTAGCCAGATCCGAGAGGTTCATCGTGAACTCCTAAGGTCGAGATCGACCTACTTATATTTTGCGTCGTAGGCCTTGATAACATCATCAGTGATATCTTTTTTAGCTTCTGCGTACACGATAGGGGCCGCTGAAAGTTCGAAGGTCATAGAGACTTGTGCTTCCTTCGAAACTTCTTCGATGATCGGACGAAGATTCTCAAGTATCGGCTTCTTCATCTCTTGCTCCATCTTCTGGATGTCTTTTTGGAATTCCATCGTTTTATTCTGAAGCTTCATCATAAGGTCTTGCATCTCACGCTCTTTATTTAGACGAGCTGTTTCAGCGAGAACCATACTTTGCTTTTTGTAGTCCTCTTGAGACTTCTTGATTTTATCTTCATCTTTTTTCAAAAGGGCTTTTTTATCATTGAATGATTTTTCAAGCGTCGATTGAACTTTCTTGCCTTGCTTAATAGTCGTGATGACTCTTTGAATATCGACGAGGCCGATGGTCACAACTGCGAATGAAGAAAAGCTAAAAGACAAAAGCATGAGGCCGATTAATAATTTCATATAGACTCCTAAAAGTTTTAAAAACTCTATCACCGTTTAGAACAGTTGTCCTATGTCAAAGTTAAACTGGTTTCCTGATTCCTTATGAATCTCGTCGCTCTTTGGTTTGTAGGGGAAACCGAATTCAAAGCGGAGTACGCCGATCGGAGAAAACCATCTGAAGCCGAAGCCGTAATCTGCACGTACGCTATAATCGCCATTAGCACCGATGTGTTTTTCCCAAACGTTACCAACATCTGAAAAGAGCACCCATTTAAGTCCTGCTTCCTTAATCAGTGGATTTTCAAATTCTATAGTCCCCAAGAGACTGAAGAGACCACCGAAGTTGAAAGGCTCAATTGATCCAGTGCTCGTGTTACGAGCAAGTTTTCTTACACCAATATCCTCGAGGTTATAACCACGCATGTTACGAGCTCCACCCATTGAGAATTTCTCAAGACGAGGAATTTCTCTATCTGTCGTTTTGTAGAGCTGAGAAAGATTTAATCTTGTTCTTAAAACGAGGTCACCTATGATCGGTTTATAATAACGACCTTCAAGATCACCTTTCATCCACCGCATGGTTCCACCAAGACCGGTGTATTCTAAAGCAGCGTTAGTGTAGTAACCACTTGTCGGTTCAAAGATGTTGTTACGTTTATCTCGGATAACCGAGGCCTGAACCGAAGATGCTGACCCGTTCTCAACTCTAGGATCAATGCCTTCATTGATCAGGTTAGTGATCTTATTGTCTTCGTAACGATAGGTGAGAAAGAGTCTGGTGTAGTCAAAGATCGGGTGACCCACTCGAATATCAGCACCATTTTTTTGGTAAGCAAATGAACGAATGAAATAAGAAACAGTACGGTAGTAATCTGCTCCTCCGGTCCATTTCGTGTCGAAGAGATAGGGTTCAGTAAAACCTAGGTTATAAATCTGCTGACGATTTGAATACGACAAGTTCAAGTTGATGTTCTGGCCCATGCCTCGGAAGTTATTTTGAGCAATAGACGCTTGAATAAATCCTCGAGTGGCCGTTGAGTAACCCGCACCGAGAGAAATCTGCCCAGTGGCACGCTCCTTGATCGAGATTTCAACATCAAGAATATTATCTGTCCCCTTACGGGTGATGGTATTAAAGATCACTGATTCCGGAGCGAAGAATCCGAGACGGTTTACGTTCTCCTTGGAAATCCTGAGCTTGGACCCGGAGTACATTTCACCCTCATGGATCTTGATCTCACGCCTGATAACCTTATCTCTCGTCTTGGTATTTCCCTTCATGGTGATTTTACCAAAGTAGGCGATCACACCTTTCTCAAACGAGAAGATGACATCCACCTTGTTTTCACCTGGAACAATTTCAAGAGTTCGAAGAACGTTGGCGAATGCGTAACCTTTATCTTGGTACATCTCGGTCAAAGTCTGAATATCAAGACGCAAGTTTTCTTCGTTGTAGATGTCCCCGGTCTTGAGCTTCAAGGCCTTATTCATCTTCTTTTCAGAGAAAAGGAGCTCGCCATTGTACATGATGTTGTTGACTGAGAATTGAGGCCCCTCAGTTAAGCGAACAGTAATGAAAATCCATTTTTTATCTTCTGAGGCAGTGACTTCAGGATTTTGAATATTGACTTGAAGATAACCCTTAGTCTTATAGTAATACTTCAAGCGCTCGACATCAGTTTGGAAATTCATCTCTTTGAAATTTCCTGAACCGTTTAAGAAAGAGAAATAAGATTCTTCACGAGTTTGCATGAAGGCCTTGAGCTCTTCCTCTGGAAGCGCCTGGTTTCCGAGAAAAGTGATTTTCTTTACTCGTACCTTGTCCCATTCTTTGATCCTAAAATCGACTTCCACTGAACCGTTGGCGTTATCTTTTAAGACGTAAGTTGCCTGAGCAAGGAAGTATCCTTTCTCTTCGTAGTGCTTCTGCAAAAGCAGGATGTCATTTTTGAGCGTCGATACATCAAGGATGTTAAACACCTTGGACTTCACTTGCTCTTTCAAGTCGTCGTCATTGATTTCATCATTTCCAGAGAAGGTAATTTTGGAAATGATGGGTTTTTCTTTGACCTTAAACAGGAGAATATTTTTACCGGCACTCAGCTTGTGGTAGGCCTCGACTTCGTCGAAATATTTCATTTCATGGATACGAGAGAGATCTTTTCTTAAGAGATAGTTATCAAGCATGATCTCTTTTTGAGTGTTCAACTTTTCAATAATTGCTTCAGCCTCAACTTTACGGTTACCTTGAATTTCAATGGCATCAACTCGAAACATTTCTTTGATTGGACCAATTATTTCCTGCCCAAAAGCAGCTTTCGGGAGAGATGAAAAAATAATCATGACGAGGAAAATGAATACCTTATTCAACAGGCGAATTCCCTTAACGCAAAAAGCTAAACTATGAATATTATTGCGTAGAAATACTAGCCAATTATCTGACCATCTTCAATGACTATTTTGCGGGGAAAATGGGCGGCCACCCGGTCATCATGGGTCACAACTAACAGTGTAGTTCCATAATCATGGGCGAGATTTTTGAGCAGGGTTGCGACTTTTTCAGTGTTCACAGAATCGAGATTTCCAGTGGGTTCATCGCAGAGAAGAATTTTAGGACGTAATGAAAGAGCACGGATGATGTTGATGCGTTGCTGCTCTCCTCCTGAAATCTCAAAAGGAAATTTATCGAGGCAATGAGTGACACCCAGATGATCGGCCAAAACCTGACAATTTTTTTCAATCGCCTTGAGATCTTTTCCACCAATGCGCGCCGGCAATAAAATATTGTCTCGACATGTCATCGAAGGAAGTAAGAAGTGAAATTGGAAAACGAATCCAACCGTCGCGTTTCTAAACAGGGCCAATTCCTCGTCGCCCATATCGGAGAGATTTTTCCCATCGATGATCACTTGGCCGGAGGTTGGCTGATCAAGACCACCCAAGAGATAAAGCAAAGTTGATTTTCCAGACCCCGATGCCCCTCGGATCGCGACGAGTTCGTGCTCTTCAATACTAAAATTGAGGCCGCGAAGGACTTTGGTTTTTCCGAAAGTTTTTTCAACTTTAGTGAGTTGAATCAGTGACATTAACTAAACTCCTGACGAAGGCCTTGAATAATTGGACGACGGCGCAAACGCCAGTACCCACCGAAGCTCGCAATCATAACCCAAATGAGAGAGACGAAGTAAACTGTAACATAGGCCGTAGCATTCAGGCGAACATTGAGCGAGGAGAGAACATAAATTTCACCTGGGATCTGCAGAAAAGATAAGTTATGAAGGCTCCAATTAAATATCTCTGAGAGAAAATGTGCGAGGGTGCAAGAAATGGCCCAAATGAGAACGATGGAAACGAGCCAAAATTTCATGAGTGATCCAAGCGACAATCCAACCGCCCGCAGGAAAAAGAAATCCTGAGCTTTTTTTTCCATGATATAAATAACGAAGGCCATGATGTTGAAGACTGCCACAACAACGATGAGTTGCAGGATGAGGGAAATGGAAAATTTCTCGACTTTAACGGCCTCAATTAAAAAAGCGTACTCGCCCCAGAAAGGCTTAATGAGAAACTCACTACTCATTTCATACCGAAGTTTCTGTCTCGCCTCCTCGATGGGTGCGAGATCTTTAAGTGCGATAGCAGCACTCTCGACCGCTAAAACGACAAGGTTGATCTTCTCCCCAACCCCTAAGAGTTCGGCAAGGTCCAAGCGTGGCATATAAACAAACCGAAGATCTTTTTGATAAATTCCATGGGAGACGATCTGATCCACACGGAATTGTTTCACACTGGGTAGGGCCTCATTCGAATCGTTTCCTCTTCCCAATGTGAGTGCTAGAAAGTCACCCACTTTGAGATTCAAATCTTTCGCAAGAACTGAACCGATGGCCATTCCTCCCGGAGCAATTTTCAAACTGAGGCCAGTAGCGAGAGAAAAGCTTTCAGATTCAATCCCACGTACCAGAACGCCTCGGCTTTTATCCGCATGGAGAGCGAAGGCTTCTGTTTGAATAACTGAGGCAATCGCCTTCGGCTTGATCGTTTCAATTTCTTGCTTGAGCCGATCTCCGAGAATAAAAAATCCACGCTGAGAGGTGATCAGGATATCCCCAGAAGAATGGCGCAATCCAGATTTCAAAAGATGATCAAAGCCATCCATCAAACCAAAAGTGCAAAGGATGACGGAAATGGAGAAAGCGAAACTCGCAAGTGTCGCGACCAGGATCTTAATGCCCCCGCGTCCGTGAAGAACAATTTTAAGGATTGAGAGATATGAGTTCAAGGAGTTTCAGTTTCCTCAAACATGTGCTCATGTTTCATAGCAGGGAATAAAATCACATCCCTGATCGTTGAGCTGTCGGTCAGGATCATCACAAGACGATCAATACCCATACCCTGGCCAGCTGTAGGCGGCATTCCGTATTCTAGAGCACGAACAAAATCGTAATCGACATCTGTCGCTTCAAGATCACCACTTTCTTTTGCCATCGCTTGTTCAGCGAAGCGGTCAAGTTGATCAGTTGGGTTATTTAACTCGGAGAATGCATTTGCAACTTCCCATCCATTCATGAAGAACTCGAAGCGATCGACAAAATCCGGGTTCTCATCATTACGACGAGAAAGTGGAGAAACTTCAGTTGGATACTCAGTGATGAAAGTTGGTTGAATGAGTTTTGATTCAACCATTTCTTCAAAACAAAGAACCAGAAGCTTGGCCCATGATAGTGCCTGAACTTTTTTTGGATCCTGATTAATGTCGATTGTTTTAAGAAGGCTCAGGAGATGAGCCTTATCGTTAACCTGGGCCATCGTTGAGTTGGTGAATTTCGCCACAGCTTCTCTCATCGTGAGACGAGCATAGGGGCCAGTGAGCTTAATTTCATGCTCTCCGAATTTTACTGTATCTGAACCAATAACATCTTTGGCAATCCCTGCGATAAGGTCTTGTGTGAAGATGATGAGATCTTCGTAGGTTGAGTAGGCCTGATAGAATTCAATCGTTGTGAACTCCGGATTGTGCTTCAGTGAGAGACCTTCGTTACGGAAACAGCGATTCATCTCAAATACTTTATTGTATCCACCCACGATCAAGCGCTTCAAATGAAGCTCCGGAGCAATACGCATGAACATTTCCATATTCAGAGCATTGTGATGAGTCTTAAACGGACGGGCCGCGGCCCCACCAGCAATTGAGTGCATCATCGGAGTTTCTACTTCGATGTAATCGTTCTTGTAGAAATACTCGCGAATGTAGCGAACGATCTCTGAGCGCTTGCGAAGTGTTTCACGGGTGTCCGGATTCATAATCATGTCCACGTAGCGCATACGATAGCGAAGTTCTGCATCAGTCAAACCATGGAATTTTTCCGGGAGTGGACGGATGGATTTTGTGAGGATTTTAAATTCTCTCACGTTCAAGGCCAGTTCGCCTTTCATCGTCTTGAAAACATCGCCTTCAGCGAAAACGACGTCGCCGTAATCAAGATGGCCATACTCTTTGAAGCCAGCCTCAGAGGTCACTTGTTTGTTCACGTAAAGTTGGAAACGATTGGTGCCGTCATCACACTGAAGAAACGCAGCCTTCCCAAAATCACGAACCATGAGAACTCGTCCAGCAACTTTGAAGCGTGGAGTTTCTCCGATTTCTTCTTTCGCCTTATGTGCGTACTCTTTTACGAGAGTCGAGAATTTTGTGTCGGGCTTATAGCCATTGGCGTACGGATTTGAACCCATGTCTTCAAGCTTCTTTCGCTTATCTAGACGCACGAGCATCTGCTCGTTAAAGAGATCGGTCCAGCGCTTTACGAATTTTTCAGTCATGATGTTTCCCCTAAATTACAAATCATCCATTTCAGTATCTTGAGCAACTCCGCCCAGGCTCTTCCATTGCAGGAAGGCCTTCATAAAATCATCGAGGTCGCCGTCGAGAACAGATTCTGCCTGCGAAGAACTAAATCCATTGCGATGGTCTTTTACAAGTTTGTACGGATGCAAAACGTAAGAGCGAATCTGAGAGCCCCAGGAAATTTCTTTCTTGTTGCCTTCGATCACGTCTTGCTCTTTTTTTCTTTTTTCCATCTCTAAATCATAAAGACGAGACTTCAAAATTTTCATCGCTGTTAATTTATTCTGGAGCTGGGATCTTTCGTTCTGGCAGTTGACGGTGATTCCAGTTGGTAAATGCACCATACGAACGGCCGAATCGGTGGTGTTGACGGACTGTCCACCTGATCCGCCTGAACGGAACACATCGATGCGAAGGTCTTTATCTTCAACGACGATTTCGATGGTGTCGTCGACCTCGGGGCTCACATAAATGGACGCAAAGGAGGTGTGTCTTCTGGCGTTTGAATCAAAAGGAGAAATGCGAACGAGGCGATGAACGCCAATTTCTGATTTTAGTAATCCGAAAGCATAATTTCCAGTCACCATGATGGTGGCCGATTTAATTCCTGCTGAATCTCCGTACTGAAAATCTGTGACGGCGACTTTAAATCCTTTCTTCTCTGACCAACGAGTGACCATACGAAGAAGCATACCGGCCCAATCACAAGATTCAGTTCCGCCAGCTCCAGAGTTAATCGTCACAATGGCGTTGTTTACGTCTGTTTCCCCAGCAAGTAGGGCCTTCTTTTCGGCTTCGCCTAAGTCTTTTTCAAGACGGGGAAAGAGCTCAACAGCTTCTGTGAGTGAACTCTCGTCCCCACCGTCGCTCATTTCAACCAAAACTTCAAAGTCATCGGCTAAGGCCTTCACTCTGCCATAGAGCTTGATGACATCTTCAATGATGGCTTTTTCTTTTTGAATTTTTGAGGCATTTTTTGTGTCGTTCCAGAACCCTTCAAGGGCCTCTAGTTCTGCGATGTCTTTGAG